>JAMFTB010000231.1 GCA_026225595.1 Terriglobus sp.
CCCGAGTGGACCCAAAGCCGGATGTACACCGTAGTTGCCCGGCCACCGCATGCTGCGGACATCGAGCAGATCCGGCAGATGATACGCACTCTGCTTGAAGAGCGGTTTGCGCTGAAATTCCACAAAGAGGTGAAGGAAGGCGTTGTCAATCGCCTCGTCCTCATCCGGCCCGGTGTTCCTGGCCCACAGATCAAACCGCATGATCCGGCGAAGGTCTGTGCCGCCGCCAGCGGCGATGCACCAACGCCGGAAACAACCGCATCAAGAGCTCTCCACTGCGGTTCGACCATCAAAAGGCTTCCGGGCGGCCTGCTGCATCTGAGTCTGGTCGATGTCACGATGGCGGAGGCATCAAAGACGCTTGCAGGGATCGGCGCGGCAACAGGCGGCCTGGCCTCGCGGCCCACAATCGACGGAACAGGCTTGAGTGGCGCTTACGATATCGACCTCGAATTTCATATCGAATCCGGCGGCGCGGCAGGCGGAGAGTCAAGCACCGATGACGCGGTTGGCCCAACCTTCGCAAACGCACTAGAACGGCAGCTGGGAATGAAAATGGAGAAAGCTGCTACAGCTGTAACCTACGTCCACATAGACAACATTTCTGAGCCGCCCCCTCAGTAACACCGCAGCCAGCCTCGTGGGCGGATGCGGATGGATTGCATCTGAACATCCCGCTGGCCCGCAAGCACCAGACGCGCGTGCGACCGCTTCGATAGAACTTACATTCTGGCTGAGCTGCCCTAATGAATCTCTTCGGCTCCGAGCACTGCACCTGTTGCTGCGTCCATGTCTACTCGATATGTTGCGCCGTTGCGATTGACTTTGAAGACGATTCCGAACGCAGTTGGAACTGGAGACTTTTGGGTTTCGAACCACACGAATTCTCCCGCCTCCGTGTGTGCCGGAAATCTTGCGGTTTCAGGGAAGTCCACTACATTTGGAAAATTCTGCCGGATGGTTCCGTCGGCCTCATACACCGCAAGCTTCGCGTACCAGCCGGTGGCGTCCGTATCCTCAAGCACGGCAACGTACTCGCGGCTGGCAACGATGCGTGAAAGAAAGCCATACGGGCTTACCAGTTCGATGGCTTGGCCGTTGCAGTCCCACTGCAGCCGCAGAACCTTGTCCGGTTCCCAATCGAGGGCGATCATCTGCACACCCGTCATGCCTTCTGGAATGACTTTGCCATCACGACGAGTCGCTTGAAAGTTGGATATCATCTTCCGCCTCTCACCATGGCTACAAGTTGACCGCGCAAACCTATGCGCCGAAGCGTTCCCGCAGCAGGGCTTCCACGCGGGGGATGTCGGCCTCTGTGTCCACGCCGACGGTGTCGAAGTCCACTGCTTCCACGTAGAGTGCGAGGCCGTTTTCCAGCAGGCGCAGCTGCTCCAGCCGCTCTGTCTGCTCGAGTGGACTGGCGGCGAGTGTGCCGAAGCGGAGTAGAGCTTCGCGACGGTAAGCGTAGAGGCCCAGGTGCTTCCAGTAGACGGCGTTGCCGGTGCCGTCGCGGTCGTATGGAATCGTGGCCCGGCTGAAGTAGAGCGCTCGTCCGTCTGTGGCGTTGACAACCTTGACCGCGTTTGGATTGTTCACATTTTCCGGAGCGCATGGCGTCTTCACCGTGGTGCATTCAACATGCAGACCGCGGGCGAATGGAGCAAGCAGCGCGTCAATGTGCTGCGGCTGCAGCAGCGGCTCATCGCCCTGGATATTTACGTAAATCTCCGCCTCACGCTTGAGCGCGACGGCGCGCATGCGGTCTGTGCCGCTGGGCAGGTCGGGGTCGGTCATCTGGCAGAGCCAGCCGTTTTCATGGCACAGCGCGGCTACTTCTTCGGAATCCGTTGCCACCACCACCTCATCCAGTTGCGGACAGCGCAGCGCCGCCTGAACCACCCACGCCAGCATGGGCCGCCCCAGCAGCGGCCGCAGCACCTTGCGCGGCAGGCGGGTGGAGGCGAGGCGGGCGGGGATGACTCCGAGGGTGGTGGGCATGTGTTTTTTCCGGGCGGGCGGTTTGGTCTGCGGGCCGACTTCCAGTAAACTACATCGAGTGCCTTGCGGCTCCCCGCTGCAGAGAAATGGCACTTCCCCAACACCATGGCGGTGTAGCTCAGCTGGTTAGAGCGGCGGACTCATAACCCGCAGGTCACTGGTTCGAGTCCAGTCACCGCCACCACTCCTTCGGCACTTCGTGCAACTTCCAAAAAGCTGACCTCAGCGGCTAAAGCCGCCCACATTTGTGGGAGCTTTACGGCACAGCTAAAGCTGTGCCCTTTCAAAACACCATCGCACCTCAATGTTTGCGGGGCATGGAGAGATCCAGGTCTGCGGCAGCCATTTGCTTTGTGAGCACGATGATCTGCCCGGCGTGGTGGTCTACGTGCGCTACAACCTTGTAGATCGCTTCCAGAATGGTGGGATTTCGCCAGGTGCCGTTGGGCTGCGGGTCAATGATCTCCAGCAGGCGCTCATGCGGAACGGCGGCGATGATGGCCGCGGCTTCTGCGATTGTTATGTTGAAAATCTCGCACGCCTGCGCCGCTGCGTGCGTGGCTGCGGTGGCAAACTCGGCGTCGCGCTGCCGCACATCGGGTACGCCGGCGATGCCGTGCATAATCCATTGGCGCATGTTGCCGGCAAGGTGCAGCAGCAGGTTGGCTACGGAGTTTTCATGCTCCCCGCCACGACGCCACATCTGCTCTTCCGTAAGCCGGTCGCAGCAGGCGGCGATGGCACCCTGCAATTGCCCAAGGCGCGTGGAGGAGTAGGCAAGGAAGGTTGCGGCAACATCATTCGGCATGCGGGTAGTGTATGCGTTTGATCCCGACCGACGGGAGGGCTGCGCGAAGCAGTAAAGGCGTGTGAACTCCCGCACCGCGCTCAGCGGGCCCGTCCGGCAGGACAGGCATTTGGGGCACGCCGAGTGAAATGCAGATCCCTCCGCTTCTTGGCTGCGGGATGACAAATTGTTGAGGGGACGCGAGGTTTAGCTGTTGTGCGGAAGGGCGTATGCTATCTGGACCGGGTTTGCGTCTAACCGGCAGCAGCATATCTGTCCCTGAGGTGTCGCCGCGCACATGCCGAAGTCGCTGAAAATATCCACACTTGCCGTCTCTGCCGTGCTTCTGCTCACCGTGTTTCTGGGAGCCAATGCGCACCGCGTCCGTGCCGCCAGCGATCCACAGGATGGCGCCTTCCGGCAGATGCAGGTCTACAGCGAAGTTCTGCAGCACATCCAGAGCGAGTACGTCGTTGACCCCAACATGGGCAAGGTGACGGATGCATCGCTGCGCGGCCTGTTGGAGACGCTGGATTCGGAATCCAGCTACCTGACGCCCGCTGAGTACAAGGCTTACAAGTCCCGCGGCACCGGCCCACACACGCAGATTGGCGTGAACGTGGCCAAGCGCTTCAGCTACGCCACCGTCGTCTCCGTGGTGCCGGGAAGCCCTGCCGACAAGGCGAACCTGGCCGATGGCGACGCGATTGAATCCATTGGCGACAAGAGCACGCGCGACATGAGCCTGGCCGAAGTGACGATGATGCTGGAAGGCCAGCCGGGCAGCCCCATCACGCTGTCTGTCATCCGCCCGCGCCACGCCACGCCAGAGAAGCTGACGCTGAACCGCGCAGACACGGCCCTGGCCGCAACGTCTGAGGTCTTCTACGAGAACAACTCCATCCTGTACATCAAGCCAGGCGCGCTGGACAAAGAACATGTGCAGCAGGTGGAACAGAAGCTGAAGAAGATGGGCTCGACCAACTCCAAGAAAATTCTGCTGGACCTGCGTGACGTTGCCACCGGCGACGATGCAGAAGCCCTGCGAATGGCGAACATGTTCATCAAGACCGGCACGCTGGCCATGCTTGAGGGCCAGAAGGTAGCCAAGCAGACCTTCACCGCAGACCCCGGCAAGAGCGTGAACACCACCGCACCCATGGTGACGCTGGTGAACCACGGCACGGCTGGTCCGGCGGAGCTTGTCGCAGGCGCGCTGCTGGACAGCAAGCGCAGCGACCTGGTGGGTGAGAAGACCTTTGGCGCTGGCGCGCAACAGCGCACGTTTGAGCTGCCGGACGGCTCAGCCATCATCCTCTCGGTAGCGAAGTATGAGACGCCCAGCGGCAAGAAGTTTCAGGATGAAGGTTTGACGCCGGGTGTTGCGGTCGCCTCCGCTCAGGAAGTTGCGACGGTAGACGAGGACGACGAAGATGGCGGCGGCGATGGCTCAACCAGCACTGCAACGGTCAATTCATCGAAGCCCTCCATTCCCTCTGCCAAGCCCACTGCAGCCATTGACGACCAGCTGAACAAGGCTCTGGATTTGCTGAAGGCTAAGTCCGCCTAACTTCATGTGAGACAAAGAGAGGCCGGGCAACAAGCTCGGCCTCTTTCTTTTTTTGGCCTTCCGCCGCGCAAATCTTTACTGGATCAATACGCTTTCGGACTGACACGGAAGCATCCAACTTTGCAGATCGCTCCGTGCTACCGTGAAATTCAGTGCCTACCCTGTTCAATCGTGACGAAGAATCTGAGAAGGAGTCTGCGCCGGGCCGTGCCCCTGGCCGGAGGCCGCAGGCGCCGCGCGCACCCCGTCGCGTGCCCTACACACGCACATGGTGGTTCAAATATTTCCCCACGCGGGCCAAGGCACGCCGCGCAATTTTCTATAGCCTGCTGGGTGCATCCGCCATCTTTGGCTGCCTGGTTGGGCTAACGCTGGTAAACACCGCAGACCTGCCGCAGATGGAGGACCTGGAGCACTACCGGCCGGTCACCACCACGGAGCTGCTGGACGTCCACGGTCGCAGCTTCGGATCGTTTGCGCTGGAGCGCCGCGTGGTCGTCCCATACGGCGATTTTCCGCGCAGCCTGCACGACGCCATCATCTCCATTGAAGACAAGAGCTTTGAGAAGAACGCGGGCATTAACCCCTTCCGCGTGATTGGCGCGGCGTATGTCGATCTGCGTTCGAAGGGCCGCCGGCAGGGCGCATCCACGCTGACCATGCAGCTGGCGCGCAACCTGTTCCTCTCCATGGATCAGACATACTCGCGCAAGATTCAGGAGATTCTGCTCTCCATCCAGATTGAACGGCACTTCACCAAGGACCAGATTTTTTCGCTGTACGCGAACCAGATCTACCTGGGCAGCGGTGTGTATGGGTTTGAGGCGGGCAGCGAGTACTACTTCAGCAAGCATGTGCATGACCTCACGCTGCCGGAGTCGGCCCTGCTGGCCGCGCTACCCAAGGGGCCAACGTCGTATTCGCCGCTGCGGCATCCGGACCGTGCCCTGCGCCGCCGCAACCTGGTGCTGAGCGAGATGTTCAGCGATGGCGTCATCACCGAGGCGCAGTACCTGGCGGCAAAAGAATCGCCGTTAGGGCTGAAGATTGAGCAGCCCAGCAACACCGTTGCGCCGTACTTCGTCGAAGAAGTTCGTCGCCAGCTGGAGCAGGAGTACGGCGCGGACGCTGTGCATGGATCGGGCCTGAAGGTGTACACCACCATGGACCTGGACCTGCAAATGGTGGCACATAAGGCCGTGCTGGACGGCGTTGCCACCTATGAACGCCGCCACGGCTGGAAGGGCAAGCTGGCCAACGTGGTGGAGACGGGCGCTGATCCGGAGACGTATGTGCATCCGGATTGGGTAGACGCAATTGGTACCGGCGAATACTTCCACGCAATTGTGATGGAGGCAACGCCCAAGCGCATTGTGGTGCGCATTGGCAAGCGCTATGCCGAGCTGAAGCCCGAGGACTGGGCGTGGACGCAGGTTTATAGCGGCGACAAGCTGGTCACGCGCGGAGACATCGCCTACGTCCGCATTGAGGACGCTGCAAGCGGCACCGCAACCATGCACGCCACCATGCAGCAGGACAGCGGTGCGCAGGCGTCGCTGATGGCGGTGGACAACAACAACGGCGAAATTCTTGCCATGGTGGGTGGCCGCGACTTCAACCTATCGCAGTTCAACCGGGCCACGCAGGCTGAGCGGCAGACGGGATCGAGCTTCAAGCCCTACGTCTATACCGCGGCAGTTGAGAACCTGCACACCAAACCCACGGACATCATTGTGGATGGTCCCACCAGCTTTTACACGCCCAACGGCCCCTACACGCCGCACAACTACGAGGCGGATTACAAGGGCGCGATGACCATCCAGAACGCCTTTGCGGAGTCGCGCAATATTCCTGCGCTGAAGCTGGCGAACCAGGTGGGCATCAAGAAGGTGATTGAAGTTGCGCATCGCTTTGGCGTGACTTCAAACCTGCCGCCATACCTGCCCGTGGCCATCGGCTCGGGTGGTATCAAGCTGGAGGAGCAGGTGGGTGCGTACTCGGTATTTCCCAACGACGGCATCCTCATCAAGCCGCACTCCATTCGCCGCGTGGTGCAGTCAGACGGACTGCCGCTCAAGCAGGTGACGCCAGAGGTAAAGGAAGTCATCACCGTGGAAACGGCGCGCACCATGATGAAGCTGCTGGAGGCCGTGGCGCAGTACGGCACCGCGGCGCAGGCAGGCGCGGTGTTGAAGCATCCGCTGGGCGGCAAGACGGGCACAACGAACAGCTACACCGATGCGTGGTTCATCGGCTTCTCGCCTTCGGTTACGGCGGGTACGTGGATTGGCTTTGATGACCCTCGGCGCACCCTGGGCGAGAAAGAAACCGGAGCGAAGGCAGCGCTGCCCATGTGGATCGACTTCATGAAGGCGGTCGTCGCGCGCACGCCGGTGGAGAGCTTCCCCACCGCAGCGAAGAAGACGCTTGAAGTCACCGTGCCAACCGGTGGTGATAACACCACCGCGGAGCCTGCGATTACGCCGCACAAGCCTGCCGCTGCGAATGACGATTCCGATGACGACGATCCGGACGACGATGCCAAGCCTGCTGCGAAATCCGCCGCGCCTGCTGCAACTCCAGCTGCTGCGCCTATCGTTCGGCAGGCTCCTGCGACGCCGGTAGATACGAATGCGATGCCGGACGATGCTCCTGCTACTGGAGGGAAGCCTGCTGCTCCCGCTTCGACAAAGGGACTGGTAGTTTCGCCACTTGGGCCGTATAAGCCTTACGCGCCTGCTGCTCCCACGGCCACTGCTCCTAAGACAGCGACAGAGCCTCCAAAGACACAAGTGCGATAAATCGCTTTGAAAGGGCGAGGCTTCAGCCGCGCCGTTGCGTGACAAATTTGACCCGGCTTTAGCCGCTGAGGGAGTGTCACCTCAGGGGCTAAAGCCCAATTCATAAACCGTGAAGTTTTGGCTGGGCTGAAGCCCAGCCCTTTCAAAACGCTTGCGATGAAGAATGATCGCGGCGGATGCGCTGCGCAGCGGTCCGTGGCGCTCGCTGCGTTCGTTCTTAAAAAGAATCAGGCTTTAGCGAACTGTCTTCTTAGTGCGAACCAGCGTTCTGCGCGTGCCACGTCGATGCCGATCTGCTGCTTCAGCGCATCGGTCGACGGCCACTTCTTCTCTTCACGCAGACGCTTGTGAAAGGTCATGCGCAGCGGCGTGGATTCATCCAGAGCGATGGGCCGGAAGCGTAGCAGGTACGTCTCCACCGCGAAGGAATCTGCACCGAAGGTAGGCCGGTTGCCTACGTTCGTTACACCCTCGAACGTCACTGCGGAATCGCCTTCGCCAATGCGCAAATCCGTCACGTAGACACCGTTACCCGGCAACAACTCTGCATAGGGAGCAAGGTTTACCGTGGGCACCGCGTGCTGCGTGCCGTAGCCGCGGCCGCGTGCGGGAGTACTGTCGACTGTAAAGGCGCGACCCAGCAGCTTTCGCGCAGCACCCACATTGCCCTCGGCAATCATGCTGCGGATGCGGCTGGACGACACCGTCTCGCGCCCCACGCACAGCGGTGCAAAGATCTGTGCGGCAAATCCGCACTCGTGGCCCAGCGCCTCAAGGCTATGCATATCCGCCTCGGCTCCACTGCCAAAGCGGAAGTTCTCGCCCTCATGCACTTCAACCGCGTGCAACGCGTCACGCAGAACCGTCTCGCAAAATTCGCGTGCGGTGGTGCGCGCAAACTCCGGCGTGAAGGGCAGCAACAGCACATCATCCAGACCTGTCTCTGCCAGCAGCTGCAGCTTGCGTGGCAGCGGTGTAATCAGTTTGGGAGCATGCTCAGGCCGCAACACCTGCGCTGGATGCGGATCAAACGTGACCAGTACCGCGCGTGCATTGCGTGCCCGTGCGCGCTGCAGCACCGTCTCAATCACGGTGCGATGGCCGCAGTGAACACCATCAAAATTACCCACGGTAACGATGGTGGGGCCAAGATCGGCAGGCACCTCTGCAAGTGAATGGAAGACCCTCATGCGGATGCCGCCGCCGCTGCACATACAGAGTCATCGCCCATGTTGAAGGCAACGCGCAGGCCGTCGTACGCGAGATGAATGCCCGCGGGCAGTGTCTCTTCCGTAGGGCCGTGGTCCAGGTCATGCGAGATGTGCGTGAAGTATGTCTGCTTTGCGCCAATGCGCTCCGCCAACGCCACAGACTTATCCAGATGCGAGTGACTGGGGTGCGGCTCGCGTCGCAGAGCATCCAGCACCACCACATCCAACCCCTGCAGCCGCTCAAAGCTGGCCTCGGGAATGTCGCTCATGTCCGTGAGGTACGCTGCGCTGCCAAAGCGATAACCCGCAATGATGTTGCGGCCGTGGATGACGGGGATGCGTTCAAAACACGCACCAAACAGCGGCAGTGTTGTGCCCGGCTCTGTACTGAGCCGATGCAGGTCAACGCGCGCGCTGGTGGGGTAGCGGTCCACCTTGCTGAAGGTGTAATCGAAGACGCGCTCAATGATGGCGGCAGTCTCGTCGTCCGCATACAGCGGCGTGTTTGCGTGCTTGCCAAAGGTCAGCGGCCGCAGATCGTCAAAGCCCAGGATGTGGTCTGCGTGGCCATGCGTGTACAGCACCGCGTCGACGCGATCCACACCAAAGCGCAGCGCCTGCGTGCGAAAGTCCGGACCGGTGTCGATGAGCACGGTGCGCTGCAAACCTTCTGCATCTGCGTAACGAAGCGCAATGGACGCACGCATGCGGTTATTGCGCGCATCAGCCGAGTGGCATACGGCGCAGCCGCAGCCCAGCGTGGGCACGCCCATGGACGTGCCGCTGCCCAGGAAGAGCAGCTCCGCATTCGACTGAAGTGGCGTTTGATTCAAGTGTTTCCTGTCGATGCTTCTTTCCAATTGGCATTCCGAACGGAGCGCACAGCGCGGCGGAGGAACCTGCTTATAAGAGTGTCGCGGCCTTAGAAAGAAGCAGGTCCCTCCACTTCGCTGCGCTTCGGTCGGGATGACAATGGTTGATTAACGAACTATCTGCGGTCCGCCGCCGGTGAAGCCACCGCCGCCAAATCCGCCGCCTGCGCCGCCGGTGGGCGGTGTGCTGCCCTGCCGCGCTGCCGCCTGCCGAGCCAGCATCTGCGTAATTTCAAGGAAGCCCATGCGCAGCTCAAACAGAGCAGCCTCAATCAGCCGCTTCTCGGTATCGTTCAGGTTGCCGGCCGTCTTTACGTCGATGAGCGAGAGCATATCGATGCTCTGCTTTGCGCCAAGAATATCCACGCGCGGAGCCTGCCCCTCGGTCTGCGGGCCAGCACCCAGCTGCAGCATGGCCGACATGTAGACCGACTGCACCAGCTGCGTGAAGTCCATGTTGGGCAGATGCTCGCCGCCCAGGTTCTGCGAACGGATCATCGTGTCCAGCCGGTCCGAGGTCGTCTCATAGGCAAGGCGCACCTGCTCCATCTCCTCTGTCGTGGGAGGCGGCGGCAGGCTGGGGTCTTCGGATTCAGTAGCGGCCTCAGCGATAGGCTCCGGCGCGGGCGTTACCGTGTGCGCGGAGTTGATGGGGATGGGGCCTTTTGCCTCTGCCTTTGGTTCAGGCTTGGCATCTGATTCGGGCTTGGCTTCCGCCAGGGGCGAGCTCTCTGGAACTGTCGCGGAGGGCTGCTCGGGCTGCGTCGCGCGCAGCTCACCATCCATGCGGAACTTGCGGCGATCGTTGATGACAAAGGGCTCTTGCTTTTCGGACATTTGGTCGTCTTCTTTCAGAAAATCTTTTTTCGAAATTTAGGATGCTGCGGGAGCCGTCTCGACTCCGCCAGGTGTAGCTTCACCGCTGATACGTGCGATTGCTTCGCCACCGGGATATGTGAGTGTCAAGCCGCGCTCCAGCGCCTCGCGCCGGATGAAGCCCAGCGCCAGCTGCTCGCCGTCAATGGATTCCGCGGCAATGGTGGTTAGTTCGCCCACGGGCTTGCCATCGGCCTCCAACGCAGCACCGGCAGCGGGCACATCACCATGAAGAGCGAAGGCGGCAAAGGTGCGATGGACGCTGCCGCGCGAACGGATGCGCTCCACTATCTCCTGCCCCAGGTAGCAGCCTTTGTTGAAGTGCAGCGCGCGCGCCTGGCCCGTCTCCTGCGGCAACTCGCGCTCGCGGATGTCCGTACCGAACTTGGGTGTGCCCTCAAGAATGCGCAGCAGCTCGACGGCTTCCTCGCCGCATGCGGCAGCGCCCTGCTCCACCAGCGCTTCACGCAGGGCAGCCAGTGCCGCCTCATCGCGCGACCATACCTCAAAGCGCGGCACCAGCGGGCTGTACGCTGCGATTACGCTGAACTCCGTACCCTGGAACGATGCCGTCGACTTCTTTAGCAAACGCGACGCCCGCGCCGGAACGCCTGCGGCGGTCAGCTTCTCTGCCGCCTGAGGGCCCGCAACGACGATGCCCTGCCAGCGTGCGCTTTCGTCGGAAAGCTCCACGTCATCCATGATGATGAACCGGTCCAGCAGCGCCAACATGCCTTCCGTCTGCTCCGGAGATGTCTGCAGCAGCAACAGGTCTGACTTTGCCCACACGACGGCATCGCCCTGGATGCGGCCCTGCGCGCTGAGCAGAAAGCTGTATGCTCCCTCCCCCGGCGCCAACGCCTGCACCGAGTTGGTGACCATGCCGTTCAGCCAGCGGACGCGATCCTCGCCGGTCACCGCGATCCACCCGGCTTTAATTGCTGCCACGCCCGCGCCGTGGCGCAGGGCATCCAGCTGCTGCGGGAGGGAAAGCTGCGTCGGGATAGCCCCTGCGGTAATCGAGGACGAAAGTTGCGCCATAACAAGACCTTCCCGGGCATCCGCGCGCACCTTTCGGCGTCGCTTACCCGTACACTGGATTATAGGTTCCGCCGCCGAGCGACGCTCCCGCGCCGCGGTTCACGCCGGTCCCTCTGTGGAGCTGTTACTGCCTTGAACGCTCGTCCTTCTCTGGTTAAAAACGCCCTGTACACCACTGCCGTCCTGCTGCTGGCCCTGCCGCTGCACGCAACGCTCCACGCTCAAACGGCTCCCGCACAGCCCCCTGCGCCCACTACGCCTCAAAACGGCGTGAAGCCCGGCGCGGCCGTCCCCGACCCGCCGCCGATCGACGTCCCGCATGACGCCGCGCCCGCGGTCGAGACGCACATGAGCAAGGATCAGGCTGCGGCGCTCTTCCATTCCGTGGACGAGATTCTGGCGTACGTTGCCAACGACTCGCACCTGAAGGCCACGCGACCGGTAAAGCGCCGCCTGCTGACGCGCGAACAGGTGAAGCAGGACCTGACCAAGAAGATGAACGACGACGAGGGCACCAAGCGGCTGGAACGCAGTGAACTCGTCCTGAAAAAATTTGGCCTGCTGGACCGCGACTTCAACCTGAAGCCCTTTCTGCTAACGCTGCTGACCGAACAGGTCGCCGCATACTACGAGCCCAAGACACGCACCGTGAACCTGCTGGACTGGGTGCAGCCGGATGAGCAAAAGTCTGTGCTGGCCCATGAGCTGACCCACGCCGTGCAGGACGACCACGTCCATCTGGCCAAGTGGGGCAGCCCCGAGCCGACCGCCATTGCCAAGAGCGTGCATGAGGACAACGAACACATCCAGCTGGATGAAGCGTCCACATCGCGCGAGGCCGTTACTGAGGGCCAGGCGATGGCCGTCTTCGTGGACTATGAGTTGAAAGACACCGGCAAGACGCTGGCCACAGCGCCGGAGTTTGGTGATCGTCTGCGCGAACTTTCTTCTGACACCAGCGGATCGCCCGTGCTGGCGCGTGCGCCGCTTCTGCTGCAGGAGTCGCTGCTGTTTCCCTACTCCACCGGCCTGGGTTTTGTGCAGGCGGTGCTGCAGGCTCGCGGTGTCGACGCAGCATTCGCCGGTGCGCTGGACCGTCCGCCGGCCTCGTCGCACGAGATCATGCATCCCGCGGACTACATTGCGCGCACGCCCGTACCGGTGCTGACCATGCCGGACGTTCATGGCCTGCTGGACAAGGACTGGGAGCCGTATGACGTGGGCGTGATGGGCGAGCTGGACGTGCGCATCATCACTGAACTCTTTGGCGGCGATCAGATGGCCGAACCCGTTGCCGTTGCATGGGATGGCGGCATCTACTATGCGACGCAGCGGCGTGCCGCAACCGCCGCGCAGAAGACGCAGCCCGGCTCCATTGCGGTTCTGTACTACTCGCAGTGGGAGAATCAGGACTCTGCCCGCAGCTTTTTGAAGGTGTACGCCAGTCAGCTACCGCGCAAATACAACGGGCTGAAGCAGGTGCAGACGCCGGACGGCGACGACGATCACCTGCTGTTTGAAACGCGCGAGGGCGATGTGTGGCTGTCGCTGGACGACACGGGTGTCTTCATCAGCGAGGGCTACGACCGCGCCACCGCAAAGAAGCTTGAAACGCTGTACCGCGACGCACAGGGCCACGGCCAGCTGCAGCAGGCACAACAGCAGCTGCCACAGCATGAGCTGACAACAGGGTTCGCACATCTGCTGCCCGGCATCGGTATACCGCGTGCCGTGGTGGAAGCTGCTGGCGCAATCCACTAGGCTTATTTACGCGAACACGTAATGAACAACGTCACGAACAAACGCAAGGAGAAGGTTTTGGCACAGGCAGAGATCGGCATTATTGGCGGCAGTGGTTTGTACAACATGCCCGGCTTGACGGACACCACCGAGATCAAAGTTGAGACGCCGTTTGGCGATCCGTCAGAGACCATCGTTTTGGGCACGCTTGAGGGACGCAAGGTTGCCTTCCTGGCGCGCCACGGCCGCGGCCACCGCATCCTGCCCACGGAGCTGAACTTCCGCGCGAACATCTACGCCATGAAGAAGCTGGGCGTCAGCTTCATCCTGTCTATCTCTGCCGTTGGATCACTCAAGGCTGAGCACAAGCCCACGGACTTCGTCATCCCTGACCAGTTCATTGACCGAACCTTTGCTCGCAACGCAACCTTCTTTGGTGAAGGCATTGTGGGCCACGTTGCGTTTGGTGATCCCATCTGCTCCGTTGCTGCCAAGGCGTTTGAGCAGGGCTGCAAAGATGCAGGCGTGGTGGGCAAGCTGGGCGGTACCTACATCAACATGGAAGGCCCGCAGTTCAGCACGCGCGCTGAGAGCAACCTGTACCGCAGCTGGGGCGCAGACGTCATCGGCATGACCAACCTGCAGGAGGCAAAGCTGGCGCGCGAGGCGGAGATCAGCTACGCCACGCTGGCCATGGTCACCGACTACGACTGCTGGTACGAAGGCCACGACGACGTAACCGTCGAGCAGATCGTAAAGGTCATCCACGCCAACACGACCAACGCACAGGAAGTGCTGAAGGGCGCAGTCCGGGCTCTGCCCAAGGACAACAGCGGCACGCCGATTGCCTCCGCACTGCAGTTCGCCATCATGACGGATAAGAAGGCAATCCCCACAGCAACACGCGAGAAGCTCGCCATCTTCCTCGACAAATACGAGGTATAACTTTCAGGCAAAGCTGGAGCTGCAATGCAATTACACAGTGGTAGATATGCGCCTCAAACGTATCCCGGGCGATGGACCATGCTGTTCTTCATTGTGGCGATGGCAGCGTCATACGCTTTCCAGGTGATGTATTGGAAGCGGAATCCTGATGTCCGTCGCAATGTTGGCTTTGCCACGTTTGCAGCTGTAACGTTTATTGTTGTGGGCCTGCTGGTGATCTATAGCCACTGGCCAAATTGATTTTTGAACGGAGAATGATGTCGATTCTGGTTGTTGGTTCTGTTGCTTTTGATACGTTGACGACGCCCTCGGGTTCGCGCGCGAAGGTGCTTGGTGGCGCTGCCACTCACTTCTCTCTTGCTGCTTCGTTCTTTACCGATGTGCGCGTTGTTGGCGTTGTCGGCACGGACTTCACTGCTGAGCATGAAGCTGTGATGACGAAGCGCGGCGTTGATACCGCAGGCATTGAGCACGCCGATGGTTTGTCGTTTCATTGGACCGGCAGCTATGAAGGCTCGATGGGCGAGGCGAAGACGCTGGGCACGGACCTGAACGTCTTTGGCGCGTTCGATCCGAAGATTCCGGAGAGCTACAAAAACTCTGACTACCTCTTCCTCGCCAACATCGATCCCGTACTGCAGCTGCGCGTGCGCAAAGCTCTGCCGGGCGTAAAGATGGTTGCGGGCGACACGATGAACTACTGGATCAATGACCATCGCGCGAACCTGTTGAAGGTGCTTGCAGAGGAAGACATCCTCATAATCAACGATGGCGAGGCGCGCCTCCTCACGGGCGAGCACAACCTTGTAACCGCAGCAAAGAAGGTAATGGCGATGGGGCCAAAGTCTCTCGTGATTAAGCATGGCGAATACGGCGCAACCGCCTTCTTCAGCGATCGCTCGTTCGATGATCCCAACGCAAGCACCACGTTGTTCCGCGCACCTGCGCTGCCGATTGAAAGCGTCGTCGATCCAACTGGCGCAGGCGATTCATTCGCAGGCGGCTTCTACGGCTACATCGCGTCGCAGCCAAAGCTGACACCGCAGGTCTTCCGCACCGCGCTGTTCTATGGCGGCGTGATGGGCTCATTCGCCGTGGAGCAGTTCGGCACGGAGCGCCTGCAGAACACCACGCGCGAGGAAATCGATGCGCGCTTCCAGCTCTTCCGCGAGATCTCGCACCTGGACCTTGATGCCGCCTAAACTCACACCCGGACAAGCGCTCTCCGCTCCGCGCACACCGTCGCGTCGCCGCCGCTCTGCTGCGCCCACCGTCCCGCGCGACCCCAACAGCGTGTATCCCGCAACGCGCGATGAGTTGACGCCCATTGCGCTTGCATCGCTCATCCTTGCGTTTCTAGCGCTGCTGGTCAGCGCATCGCGGGGATGGATGCTGCTGTACGGCGACGCCGTCGCACACCTTGGAATTGCACGGCGAATTTTCGATGCACGCTATCCGGGCCTGTCGCAGCTGGGCGGTGTGTGGCTGCCCTTGCCGCATCTGCTGATGCTGCCCTTTGTGCAGCGGCTGGACTGGTGGCAGAACGGCGTTGCAGGCGCGTGGCCTTCGCTGGCTGCGTACGTCCTCGGAAACGTGGGCTGCTACGCGCTGGCACGCAAGCTGGTATCGCCCACGTGGGCGTTTGCGGCAACGGCCTTCTTCGCGCTAAATCCAAACCTTCTCTATCTCTCAACCACTGCAATGAATGAGCCGCTGTTCCTCGCTCTTCTGTTGTGGTCGATTGTGGTTGCATATGAAGCAGTCGCAGCGCTGCGCGCGAACAAGCTGGGCACCGCAAGCGCACGCATGATTGCAAGCGGTGTGCTCACGCTGCTGATGGTGTTTACACGCTACGACGGATGGATTGTGGGCGCGGCCATCTGGCTGGTGCTGGCGTGGGCGTGGTGGCGCAGTGAAGCAGAGACGCGACGCGCAACGCGCTGGGCTTTCATCACCATGACGGTCATCGCCGTCGCAGGTCCGCTGCTGTGGTTTGCGTACAACGCAAAGTACGAGGGCGACTGGCTGGACTTTATGCGTGGCCCGTACTCCGCAAAGGCCATTGAGAAGAAGACAACGCCGCTGGGCGCGAAGCCGCGTCGTGGCTGGCACAATCCTTTCTGGTCGCTGATGGCGTACACACGCGCGGCACAGGTGGATGCAGTGGCTTGGGAGCTTGGCTTTGGTGTTCTCATCACCGCGCTTGCAGGTTCGTACTTTGCGGCGCGGCATAAGCTGGCACGCATCACGCTGCTGCTGTGGCTGCCGCTGCCGTTTTACGTGTACTCCATCTCGTGGGGCAGCGTGCCGCTGTTTATTCCGCAGCTGTATCCGCACTCGTACTACAACTCGCGCTACGGCATAGAGCTGTTGCCTGCGCTTGCGCTGTTTACGGCACTGGCGCTTGCATGGGTTGAGCGCAAGCTGCGCGCACACAGCACCAAGCAGGCGGATGGCTTCTTTCTGGTTGTGCTTGTTGCCATTGTCTTCAACACCTTTGCCATGATGGGCATCTTTGGCACCATGGTGGGCCGCGTACTGGGCAACGATGCGAAGGTGCCCACGTGGTTGAAGGCACCGCCGCTTGTGTACCAGGAGGGCGTGGTCAACGCGTCCACGCGCATTCCGTTTGAGTTCCAGCTGTCAAAGGAGATTCAGCGGCTGTACGGCGGCGGCATCATCATGTTTGACACCACCGATCACATCGGCGCCATACAGGATGCGGGTCTGCCGTTGAAGTCGCTCATCTCTCCGCTGGATTCGCAGAGCTTTGACCGCGCTCGTCAGCAGCCTGCGCGTTACGCGAATCTTATCGTTGCTCTGGAAGGTGATCCCGTCGACAAGGCCGTCATTGCGCACCCTGAAGGCCTGACGGAAATTGAAGTGCTGTGCCACACCGGCCAGCCCTGCGCCAAGCTGTATCAGAGCACCATGCTGACGGGAGGAGCTCCGCGATGATTCCGTTTGTGAAGGCACATGCGTGCGGCAACGACTTCCTCATTGTGGAGGAGTCTGCCGCCAATGGCAGCCATGCAGACCTGGCGCGGCTATTGTGCGCACGCAACTTCAGCGTGGGCGCGGATGGCGTGGAGTTTCTGGATCGGCGCAGTGACGGCTCTTACTTCCTTCGCCTGTTCAATGCCGATGGGTCGGAAGCGGAACTCTCAGGCAATGGCACACGCTGCGTTGCGGCGTGGCTTGCCTATGACGAAGGTCTGCGCGAGACCACGCTGGGCACGCTGGGCGGAACGAAAGTATGCCGCGTGATCGAGTGCGATGGCGAACACTTCCTCATCCAGACATCGATGGGTGTGCCCACGGTGCGCGAGCAGACGGTGCATGTGGAAGGCGTGGGCGATGTGGTTGGAGCGAACGTCGATGTGGGTAATCCGCACTTCGTGATCTTCACGGACGATGCGCACTTCGCTTCGCATGGACTTACGTGGGAGGACCTGGGCGCGCGCATCTGCACGCACAAGGATTTTCCGCGCGGCACCAACGTTGAGTTTGTCCGCGTGCTGTCGCCGGAGTCGATTGCATTTCGCATTTACGAACGCGGTGTTGGGCCAACGCAATCGTCGGGCACCGGCACCTCGGCATCGTCGGCTGCAAGCATTGTGTTGCGCGGATGTCAGCGCGCACTCGAGGCAAGCTCACTGGGCGGATCGCAAACAGTGGTGTGGAACGAAGGCGAGCAGTTGATGCTGACCGGCCCCGCGGAGATTGTGTGCGTGGGGCAGGTAAGCGTGCAGTCGCTGGAGGGCTTTGCTTCATGATGAAGCCGAAGCGTTTGCAGCCCGGCGCACGCATCGCCGTCATCTCGCCCGCCAGCACTCCTAAAGAACCGCTGGTGCGCGCGGGCATGCAGCGGCTCGCATCGCTGGGCTACCAGCCTGTGCTGTTCCCTTCTGCTCTTACTGCTGGACCGCTTTACTATGCTGGCACTGCAGAGGCTCGCGCTGCAGATATTCATGCAGCCTTTCGCGACACCGGCATTGATGCGGTGATCTGCACGCGCGGTGGCTGGGGCACGGCTGAGCTGCTGCCTCTGCTGGATGCGGAATTGATCAAGGCAAATCCCAAACCCTTCATGGGCTTCAGCGACCTCTCCACGCTGCACCTGTGGCTTGCGCAGAACTGCGGCCTGCACAGCTTTTATGCGCCCATGGTGTCTGCTGATTTTGCGCGTGGCGATGTGCTGGCCGCGGGGGTTGATCTGCACAGCTGGCGACACGCGCTGGAGCAGACAGCACCGTGGAGCCTGGGTGAGCGCGAGGGCATGCGCCTGCTGCGCGCGGGCGAAACCGTCACCGGCACGCTGGTCGGCGGCTGCCTCTCCATCCTTGTCGAGTCGCTTGGTACGCCATGGGCGATGACGATGCCGCCAGGCGACATACTGCTCTTTCTTGAAGAGGTTGGCACCAAGCCCTACCAGTGGGATCGCATGCTGGTACACATGCAGCATGCAGGTTTGCTGGAACGCGTGAAGGGCATCGTGTTTGGCGAGATGAAACAGTGCGCGGCCAACGAGGCCGAGGCGCAACTGCTTGAGGCCGCGCTGCTGCACAACCTGCGCAACTGGCAGGGACCCATCTCCATTGGCCTGCAAAGCGGCCACGTGGACGAAGCGAATGTAACGCTACCGCTGGGCGTACAGGCGCGGTTGGAGTGTACCGGCGCAGCTTCCCTGCTGCTGCTGGAATCTGCAGTCGAATAGCCTGCGGCGATCCAGTAGATAGAACGCACAGGGTTGCAGAAAACACAAAACACATTCATCTCATTGGCGTCTGCGGCACGGCGATGGCATCGCTGGCCGGCATGCTGCAGGGCCAGGGGCACCGCGTCACCGGGTCAGACGCGGTGGCGTACCCGCCCATGAGCGACCAGTTGCGCGCCATGGGCATTGAGCCCATGCAGCCCTACAATGCTGCTCATCTGCAGCCCGCGCCAGACCTTGTCGTAATCGGCAACGCAATCTCGCGCGGCAACGTGGAACTGGAAGACGTGCTGGACCGCAGGCTCCCTTTCACCAGCATGGCCGCGCTCATTCACGATGAGTTTCTGCGCGGACGCGAGCCTCTCGTCGTCACGGGTACGCATGGCAAGACGACTACGACGAGCATGCTTGCGTGGATCTATGAAGTTGCCTCGAACAACGGCACTGCGCCTGCGCCTTCATTCCTCATTGGAGGTGTTGCGGAAAATTTTGGCACCAGCTTTCATGTGCGTGACACAAAGCCCTTCATCCTCGAGGGCGATGAGTACGACACGGCCTTCTTCGACAAGGGTCCCAAGTTTCTGCACTACTTTCCGCAGGCCGCCATTCTGACGCATGTGGAGTTTGATCATGCGGATATCTACGCGGATCTGGCCGCGGTGAAGACTGCATTCAAGCGGCTAGTGAATCTCATTCCGCGCAGTGGGCGGCTGGTGGCTTTTGACGGTAGCGCCAATGTGACCGAATGCTGCGCACGCGCCTTCTGCCCCGTGGAGCGCTACGGCTTCCGCGACGATTCGCACTGGCAGCTTACAGACTTCAAGGCAGGCGCGGTCTCGCGCTGGACGCTGCTGCGTGCGGGCAAACATTTTGCCGATCTTGAGCTGCCCATGGCAGGCGAACACAACGCGCTGAATGCAACCGCAGCGGCTGCGCTTGCTGCAGGTCAAGGCGTTGATGCTGCATCCATCGCTGAAGCGCTGCGCACCTTCCGCAGTGTGAAGCGCCGACTGGAGGTGCGCGCAGAGGTTGGCGGCATCACCGTCATTGATGACTTTGCGCATCACCCCACAGCTATCCGCGAGACGCTGCGCGCGTTGCGTGGTTCATACCCCGGCCGCCGTTTGATCGCAGTGCTGGAGCCGCGCTCGAATACGCTGCGCCGCAACGTGTTTGAGCGTGAATTGATTGAAAGCCTTGCGCTGGCGGACGAGGTAGTGCTGGCTGCTGTCTATCAGAGCGAGAACATTCCTGAGGGCGAGCGGCTGCATCCACAGACGGTGGTGGATGCGCTGAACATCGCGGGTGTACCCGCGCAGTTGCTGGCCGATGCGGACGCAATCACCGTAGCGCTTGCGCCCACGCTGCGTGAAGGCGATGTGGTGGCCGTGCTCTCAAACGGCGGCTTTGGCGACATCTACAACAAGCTGCCCGTAGCCTTACGAGGACGCAGCTGATGTGGTCTGCACTCTGCATGGTGATTGCATTTGCAGGCCTCGGCATTCCTGCCGGGCTGGTGCTTATCCCGTGGACGTTTCTCACCGGCAACATTCAACCCATGTACCGCGTTGGCAAATGGGTGTGCGCTGCAGGGCTACGTGCGGCTGGCATCCGGGTGGTGCAGACCGGGCGCGAAAACATTCCTGCGGACCGCGCCTGCCTCTTCCTGCCGAACCACGTTTCCAACCTTGACCCGCCAATTATGGTGCCGCTGCTGCCGGGCACACCCAGCATCATGCTCAAGTCCAGCCTGCTGAAGATTCCTGTGCTGGGTAAGGCGTGGGTCATGGCGAAGTATGTGCCGGTCGATCGCGACGCAGGGCGCGAGGGCGCGATGCGCGCCATGCGTTATGCGGCAGAGGTGGTTCGCGGCGGGCTGTCGATGCTGGTGTTTGCGGAGGGCACGCGCTCGCGCAGTGGGCGTCTGCAGAGCTTCAAGTCCGGACCATTTCACCTGGCGCAGTCTACCGGCGCACCCATTGTGCCGGTGGCCATCAGCGGCACGGAGACGATGATGCGGCGTGGCAGTTCGCGTGTGTATCCCGGGGTGGCGCATGTGCAGTTTCTGCCGGCGGTGTATCCGGCGGACTACCGCACACGCGCAGAGCTGATTGCCGCAGTGCGTGGCAGCATTATCACGGCGCTGCCGGAGCACATGCGCCCGCTGGCTGAAGTGATCGACTCGAAATAGGACGACTGTCCTGCCGGACGGGCCTCCTTCGCGGAGGGCGGGTGCTTACGCACCTTTTTACTCCTTCGGGTGGGCCTCCCGTTGGTCGGCACGGAAATTTGTGCTGGTGCCAGCGAAATGCAGGTCCTTCGACTTCGCTACGCTCCGCTCAGGATGACAAGATTTGTGTCATCCTGACCAACGGGAAGGCCACGCGAAGCAGAAACAAGGCGTGTGAACGCCCGCCCCGCGCGCAGCGGGCCCGTCCGGTAGGACAGATGTCTTTTGTTTTATTTCAGGAAGGCGTTATAGCCATCACCCAGTAGCTTTTGCCGGGTGGTATCTGCATCCTTGCGATTGGCGAAGGGGCCAATCTGCACGTGGATGAGGTTGTCTGACGAGTCAGGGCGCTCAACCACCTTGTAGCCGCGGCGCTTCAACGCATTCAGCAGAACATCTGCGTCTTCCTGGTGGCTTACCGCGGCAATCTGCACGTAGGTGACGCCTGCGGCATCCACAGAGGACGGAGGCCTGCTGACAGGCGGAATCACTACCGGCACCGGAGCGGGCGCCGTGCGGACTACAGGTGCAGGCGCAGGTGCAGCGACTGCAACGGCATCCGCGGTACGAGCAGGCGCGGGTGCTACAGGCGCGGGTGTGGAGACAGCGCTCTGTGTACCGGCTTTCTCGTTGGCGGAGTTCGCCTCAGACTGCGACATGTAACCCGGAATGGCCTGGATGGCCGGCGATCCAGGCGCGGGCTTGTAGCCATTTGCGGAGGCATCCGGCGCGGCTGCCGGAGTGCTGCTGCCCGAGCTATCGGAACTCGAGGCGGTTGCCTGCGTGGACTTGCGGCCCATGGAGTAGCCGAACCCGAAGAACACGGCGCAGATGAGCGCCAGCGTAAAGAACAGCGCCAGCACGGTGCCGGTGTTCAGCGTTACCTCGCGGTCAGCGGGCATCGGCTCATCCAAGTCAACTGTGCGCCGCTCTTCTGACGCGCTGCGGCGTGTGCGCAGCGTCAGATCGTCGTCCGTGTTGTTGTCCAGTAGCGGGCTCATCGTGCTGGGCTCCGGTGGGGATTACCGTGCTGTGCGCGTTAGAAGTGGAAGAAGACGCCGACCTGCGGCTCCGTTGTGAAGGTGTGCTTTTTGATGAGAAGGTAGGCCTGATTGAAGTCTGGTGCTAGATAAGTCAGTTCCCGGACACCAGCGCGGAGGCCCATAAAGCTGACCACCGGTACCTCAATGCCACCCGTCGCGTAATAGGCTGCGCGCGCCTGCTTCTGCAGGCCTACGGCACCATTGCGCGTGGGCGAAAACTCCATTACGCCTGCGCCACCGCTGAAGTACGGCTGCATGCCAAAGAGCTTATGCGGCGGCCGTGCCATGTAACCCACCGTGTACTCGCCCATGACGGACTGGCTGGTGAACGGCCCAATGTACGAGCCATCGATGACGCTCTGGTTGCAGCAGGTGTAGCTGTTTGTGTTTCGGGAGTAGCCGTAGTTCAGTTCAATGCCCAGCCATGGCGACTTCTCTCCGCGGATGGTCACCAGTGCACCTGCCGTAGTGCTGGCGCCCTGCGTAAAGGTGTAAGGTGCACCCGGCGCATTCATCGTAACGGTGCCGCTTACATCCTTGGTGAAGATGGCGGTTCCGGCCACGCCAAGGTCGAAGTGGTGCAGAAACCGAGCGCCCTTGGTTAGCGGCGGCGGCGCGTCCTGCGCGTGGACGGCAAGTGTGAGTACAGGTGCTAGGAGAAGAAGAAATCGAAAGGCAAACCGCTTTGGCATCAACTGCTGAACCCTCAACCCGGGTGTGTTCACCGGCTGGTTCCCAGTTTACTTGACCCGCGAGTCCCCTGCAGGACCGGTACGCGGCTTTCGCGCAGGTTTACAGGAACCGCAGTTGCCTTTATAGCGGGACTGCAGTAACTTCCAGCGTCAAACCGTCTGCCCGCAGCACCTTCACACGGCCACCAGCAGCCACAACGGAGTCGTCCGTGGTGAGGCGCGCACGCCATAACTCCCCCCGAACCAACACCTGGCCATCCGGTGTCAACGGCGTCTGCGCCACAGCCATCCAGCCCAGCATGGCCTCTGAGCCCGTTTTTACCTTGGTTCTGCGCGCTTCCATCCCCAACACAATCAGGCTGGCGGTGACCCCGCCAAAGCCCAGCCCGGCGCCAATCGCAGTTCCCCAGCTCACCTGCAGCTGCGGCAGCGGGCCATCCACCAGAATGCCCAGACCAAAGACCAGGACCACAATGCCCACCGTTGCGAGCACACCATTCCGGGCCAGGACCGCCTCCAGCAGCAACAGCAGTAGAGCCACAGCGCACAGCACCAGCCCAATCACGCTGAGTGGCAATAGTTGCAGCGCATAGGCCGCCAGAAGTACCAGCAAAATGCCCGCAGCGCCTGGCACAATCGTGCCCGGAGTATTTACCTCCAGGTACATCAGCAACAGCCCCAGCGTGAGCAGCAACACAGACAGGTCAGGGTTCATCAACGCCAGCAGCAGCTGCTGTTGCATACTCCGCTGCACTTCTTCTTCGCGCCCACTGGAAAGTCCCAGCGACGGCGCATCCCGCACAGCGCCCGGACGATGTGTTGGGTGCGTATCCACAAACCGGTACAGCTCCGCCGGACGGAGTGCGATGCCGTCAATCAACCCGGCCTGCAGAGCCTCCTGCGCACTGAACCAGTGAATTCCTGAGCTCAGTTCATCCAGCGCCGACGGGCTGCGGCCATGTGTAGCCACCGCGGCGGAGAGATTCTGCAGCAGGCTCAGGCTGCCCGCGGCGCGCTCCTCCGCCGGCAGCGCACGCGGCGGGTCAGACCACAGGGGCGTGAGGAAGGCACCCGGCGCCATGATGGCGTAGTCCGCCTCTGCCAGCAGTCGCAGCCCTTCACCAGTAACGCGCGATGATGGCCGGCTGACCCACACGATGATCGGGATGCGCGACTTTCGCATGGTGCTGACCATGGAATCGGCAGAGGCTGTAAGGCCGCCCGGCGTGCTGAGGTTAATCATGATGGCGCTGGCGTGGTCGTTGTTCGCTTCCTCAACCTGGCTGGCAAACTGCCGCGCCAACACCGGCTGCAGCGTATCGCGCAGGTTAATGACGGCGATCACCGGCTTGTGCGATGGCACCGGCGTGAGAGCCGGCAGCGCAGCGGGCGCGGCAGCTGCAATCATTGCAAGAAGAGCCGCGCGCCATATGGTTTTCTTCAGACTCGTCATGATCCTCATTATGGAATGGCGACTCCGCGTGCCTGCAGCGCATTTTTCATGGCCTGGGCCGTTGGATTTGTCGGCTCCAGCCGCAGCGCGTTCCCAACATCCGATGCCGCGGCACCCGGGTTGGAGCTCATATCCAGCCGCGCGAGCACCAGGTACGCACCTGCATTCGGTCCGTTTTGAATGCTGGCCTGGGCCTCGCGCCGCGCCTCATCCGCATTGCCGGAACGCTCGCGCACCTGCGCCAGTCCCAGGTGCGCAGCGGACGATTTACTGTCTGCCTGCACAGCGGACTGGAACTCCCGCTCTGCCTCCAGCACCAGGCCCTGCGTCAGATAATCCTGCCCAGCGCTGGCATATTCGGTTGCCTGCTTTGCAGCCGGCAGAGAGGCGATGCGTGCGGCGCGCATCTGGTCGATCTGGAAAGCCGCCTGGCGAAAGGCCGCCTCAGAGTACGTGCGGCGGATGCGCTCCTGCGGGTCATAACCCGAGGGCGGCGTTGTGCCAGCCAGCACGGCCTGGAGCTCACGCGCCTCGGGATCGTTGGGCCGCAGCTTCACTGCCTGGTCAACCTCAGTCTTGGCGCGGGCATTCTGTCCGCTGCGCCTCAGGCTGACCGCTACGTTGAAGTGATACTCCCCATCTTGCGGGTCCGCTGCCGATGCGCGCTGCAGCAGCGCCACACCATCCTTGCGCTGGCGAGCCATCGCGACACCCTGGTTGTTCACCACCTCTGGCAGCGGCAGCTTGTTGGCCACCGCGGCAAAGGCTGCCTCAGCATCTGCATAGTGCGCCGTGTTGAAGCGCGCCAGCCCGCGGTAAAACCCTGCTTCCAGCGCCAGCGGATCGCTGGACGGCACACGTGCCAGCGTGGCCGATGCGTCGTCGTAACTGCCGTCGACATACTGAGTCTTGCCGAGCGCCAGCAGCGCCTCAGAGTTGGCGGGCGAGATATCCAGCGACGTCTTCAGACGGCGAACGCGTTCCTCATCCGTTGCCGCTGTAATGCCACGGATGTAGCTCTCATACGCATCCAGCTTCAGCCCTGAGGAGACCGCGATGAAGGTGTTCTGTGAGACGGAAAAATGTGGGTCCATCTGCCGCGCGGCGCGCCAGGCCAGGATGTTCTCCACGTCCAGCAACTGCTGCAACGGCGCAGTCTGATCCAGCGGCGGCGACATGCGAAGCTGATTGACTTCCAGTACCTGCGCCTGTGCGGTTACCTGCGCATCATGCACGGTGTAGCTGCCCACCAACACAAACTGTGCGTCCAGCGTTTGCGCAATGCGGATGGTGGTGGCGCGCGACGGCTTGAAGCCAGCGGGCAAACCCAGGTGGTCCAGAGCATAGACACGATCGTCGCGAGAGATGGTGAGGAAGCCTGCCGAGCGCATCCGCTGATTCATAGTGGTGGCAAAGGACTCACCAATCCAGTCCAGCGATGCCTGCCCGGAGCGATTGTCAAAGGGCAGCACCAGTACCACCCGGCCGCCCATCTCATCCCCCTGGCACCACGCCTGCACGGTGCAAGCCATTACCGAGGCCAACAGGAACAGGCGCACGGCAAAGGCAGAGGGTCGCATGAGTGGATTATAGGGTGTCCTGCCGGACGGGCCCGCTACGCGCGGGGCGGGCGTTTGCACGCCTTTTTTCTGCTGTCGCGTGGTCTTCCCGATGGTCAGGATGAAATTGATCCCGACCGACGGGAGGGGCGAGGCGAAGCCAGTAAAAAGGTGCGTGAGCACCCGCCCTCCGCGCAGGAGGCACGTCCGGCAGGACATGCGGAAAGCTACTTCTTGCCGGGACGCACGGCCTCTTGCGCCTTGGCTTCTCCATCTTCAGGAGCAGCAGGTACCGGCGCAGTGGATGCAGCGCCAATCTTCAGCTTCTCTCGCAGTTCCTTGTCCATCCGCGCGAAAATCTCCGGATTCACCTTCAGGAAGTTGCGGACATTCTCACGGCCCTGACCAATGCGTTCGCCCGCATAGGAGTACCAGGCGCCGCTCTTCTCAACGATGTTGTGCAGAGCTGCCAGGTCCAGCACATCGCCCTCGCGCGAGATGCCTTCGCCGTAAAGGATGTCGAACTCTGCCTCGCGGAAGGGTGCGGCCACCTTGTTCTTCACAATCTTGGTCTTGGTGCGCGAGCCGACGATGACGTCGCCTTCCTTCACCGCGCCGATGCGGCGAATGTCGATGCGCACCGACGAATAGAACTTCAGAGCGCGGCCACCTGTGGTCGTCTCCGGGTTGCCGAACATGACGCCGATCTTTTCGCGGATCTGGTTGATGAAGATGAGGCTGGTGCGGCTCTTGGATACAGTGCCCGTCAGCTTACGCAGCGCCTGCGACATGAGGCGTGCATGCAGGCCAACGTGCGAATCGCCCATCTCGCCATCCAGTTCAGCCTTGGGTACCAGCGCAGCAACAGAGTCAACGACGAGTACGTCAATCGCGCCCGAGCGAACAAGCGCCTCGGTGATCTCAAGCGCCTGCTCACCATAGTCCGGCTGCGAGATCAACAAGTTGTCCGTATCCACGCCCAGCTTGCGTGCGTAGACCGGGTCCAGCGCATGCTCCGCGTCCACAAACGCCGCCAGGCCGCCCATGCGCTGCGCCTCTGCAATGATCTGCAGCGTGATGGTCGTCTTGCCCGACGACTCCGGCCCGAAGATTTCAATCACGCGGCCACGTGGCACGCCGCCCACGCCCAGCGCAGCGTCAAACGAGATGGAGCCCGTGGAGATGACGGAGATCGGCACGATCGCGTCCTTCGCGCCGAGCCGCATGATGGAACCCTTACCAAACTGCTTTTCAATGCCAGCCAGTGCATTCTCTATGGCTCTTGCGCGATCATCAACTGCCACGGGATCATTCTCCTTGTTAAGTGAAGCTCATCCTAGCATCGGGCGGCGCAGCAAAGCAAACAAAAAGCGAATACTTCAGGTCTCGCCCGAAACAATCGTCTTCCTTCTAGGCGGAGGCCTTCGCTTCGCTCTCAGCTTCTGCAACATCCTGTCGCAGTTTTGGTGTAGAAGTTTCGTCGTGGAAAAATCTCTTCAAGCTCAGGACCCGTTTCTCGAACATTTCAAATGAGACAACTGCCAGCAGGATGGTGACGAGCAGAACGATGCCACCATTCAGCAAAACCAACAGCAGTTTCGAGTACGTTAACCTTTGCAGCCATGGTTGCAGAAATGGAAGCATCGCATCCTGCAGCGTGTAGTGGTACACGTAAAGCCCGTAACTATACCGCCCAAAAAAGCGCAGAACAGGGTTGGAAAAGAAGGCCGAGAAGATGCTTGTACGGGTGAGCGACGCGGCAACAAGTGCGGCCCCGGTAACTCCCAGCACGCTGAGGCCGATGGTCGCAACAACGCCGTCCGTCAATGCGTCAAAGCTGCCGTGCCAGAAGCCATAGGCAGTCAAGACACTGGCCCCACACACAAAGACAAGCCACGCCCACCGCAATACCTCGCCACGAAAGCGCGACCGGATCGCAAGTGCGAGGAGTCCGCCCAGCAGCAACGTATCAAAGCGTGCCGGGCTCCACGAATACACAGAATAAGGGTTATGCACCGTAGCGCCACTGACGACAAGGTACGTCCGCACAAGTAAAGCAGTTAGCGCCAGCACAACAATGGCACCCGCAATGCGCCGCTTCGTTCGCAACGCAAACATCAGCAACGGCCACACCATGTAAAACTGCTCTTCAATGGCAAGAGACCAAAAGTGGCTGATTTTCACCCAGGGCGCGGTGGTGTACGCAACACCGTTCCACAACAAACTCACGGTGTAGGTCAGGTAATAGAAGATTCCACCAAACCAGTGGTATCCCTGCGCATAGCTTATAGCGATGACGACAAACAAAAAGGCGTAGTACAGCGGGAAGATGCGCAGCGAACGGCGGCCATAGAAGTTACGAAAAAAATGAGCGCTGCTGAGCGTGTCATACAAAATGCCTGTAAGTAGAAATCCGGAAAGAACAAAGAACAGGTCAACGCCAATCCAGCACGTTGTACGCAATTGCGCCACGAAACGAACCAACAGGTTTCCAGTAGGACTGGAATTCGACCAGAACAGGTGAAAGAACAGCACCATCAAAATAGCGGTGCCACGCAGGCCATCCAACGCAGGTATATGACGTCCCGTGGTTGAATCGTCAGCGGTCTTTGTCATGCGGCCTCGTTTCGTTTTTCTTTACCGCTGCAGCAAGTCTACCGGCTCGTGCGGGTCGCGAATGCGAACGTGCTGCGACAACGACGGGTATGCACGCGCCAGGGATTGGTACATCTGCCACGCCACGTTGCGGTAGCTCCAGTGGCCTGCAGGCGTGGAGCGCAGTTCACTGATGTAAACCGCCTCAGAAAAATCCATGGTGAAGAGCGAACGGCAGCGCGTAGCCAGCGGTAGCGCGTAGTCCGCCGGGCTGCTGCCTGCAGCCGGATGCGAAACACCAGCCGCAGAAGAACCGGCCAGGGATGCGCCCCACTTCATAGCCACGCCGCCTTCGCCAAACTGCGGCACAGGCACGGCAGCGGATGAATGCGCGTGCAGATGATGATGTGAAGCAGAAGCTCCAGCAGCAGCGCTGTTGCCCGTGAGCTTTGTATGGAAGGCGAAGGCTCTCTCCATCAATCCAGTGAAGCGCGCACCAACCGCAGACGACGACACCGCAGGCTGGCCGGGAAAGTCTGGCAGGTCGTATCCATGCGCAGCGGTGTAACCCTGCAGCAGCTGCACGCAGCGGCGGTGACGATGCATGTCGCGGAAGCCGCCAATGTCCATGAGGATGTCAAAGCGCAGACCATTCGCTGCGCTGAACGCACGCGGCAGTTCGTCATGGCGCCCGCGATGCTCGGTGCCCAGCGCCACAATCTCTGCAATGCGCGCAACGGGCAGCGCGGCAACCGCATTGCGCACCTGGCGGAAGCGGTAGTGCGTGTGCGGGTACAGCAGCGATGCCGCAAGATCGATTTCGAGCGAATAGGTTTCGCCAACCGCAGGCAGCACCAGCTCAACGTTTGGTGAGTCCACGGGCATCGGCTCAATCGCTACTGCGCCCATCAGTTCCAGCGCGGCCTGCCGCAGAACCACCTTGCTCTCGCGTTCAAAGTCGCTGGGCGTTGTGTATTTCACCAGCGTTGGGCTGGTGTGTACCTCGCGCAGAATGTGCTGCCCCGCCTGCCGTGCAAGCTCCGGGTCAAGCGCATCAATCGCGTCGACCAGCTCGCGGCCTGCGGCGTGCGTCACGTTCCATGCAGGTCCCGCAGCGGCTTCGCGCAGCTTCTCACCCAGGTCACGGATCTCCGCGTACTCGCTGCCCAGGAGCCGCGACACCTGCTGCTCCAGCGTGCGCGCGTTTGTGATCTGGCCCAGCGATGTGTTGGTCGCCAGCGGCAACAGGTAGCGCGCCATGTCATAGGCACGCGCGCGCAGCGTCCGCGTGTAGGCAGCTTCGTCCATGCCCTCGGGCTGCGGCGTGTGCTGCTTCAACTCCGTCAGCATGCCCTCGCCTACATCCACGTAGCCTGCAAACAGATCGTCCACCACTGCGGTGTATTCCGCCGTCTGCTCCGGCGTGTCAAACGCTGGCGTGTAGTAGCCGCTCTTGCGGAAATTCTGGTAGCGCGTGGAGCGTTCCTGCCCATCCCAGCGCTGTTCATCTACCAGCGCAATGGCTGCCAGCAGGCTGAGCCGCTCTACGGCAAAGGCCACGTGCGCCAGGTCGGCAATCGAACGATGGCCATAAGCGAAGTAGAAGGTGTTCAGAAACTGCTCTGCCTTCTGCGCGCTGATCTCCGCCAGCGATTCGCGCAGCGTCAGCGCTGACCGCGAATACTTTGCCATGGCATAGGCCAGTACCTCAGGGTCTGCACCGTGGATGGCGTAAACGTCGGTTCCGTTTTGAGAGGGGGTTAGCTGATCACTCATGAGGTCATCAGCAGAATACCCGACTGTCCTGCCGGACGGGCCTCCTGCGCGGAGGGCGGGTGCTCACGCACCTTTTTACTGCTTCGCGTAGCGCTCCCGATGGTCGCGATCAAATTTCTTCCCGACCATCGGGAAGGCGAGGCGAAGCAGTAAAAAGGCGTGAAACGCCCGCCCCGCGCGCAGCGGGCCCGTCCGGCAGGACACATTACACTTCAAAGGATTGCTTTCTCTGGAGTTCTCGATGCGCCTTTCGCCTGCCCTGCTCGCCGCCTTTCTGCTTATGCCCGCGCTGCACGCGCAGGCCAACCTGACCCTGCCGCCTGCCGCGCAGGACGAGATGAAGAGCATTGACGCGGAACGTCTGCGCCAGCACGACAAGACGCTGGCCAGCGACGCCTTTGAAGGCCGCGGCCCCGGCCAGCCCGGCGGCGACAAGGCCGCGGAGTACATTGCAGCCGCATTCAAGGCCGCAGGCCTGGAACCCGCAGGCGAACACGGTACCTACCTCCAAAAAGTTCCGCTGGTAGGCGTGCAGACGAACGCCTACAAAACGAAGCTGGAGCTGGTCTCCGCAGACGGCAAAGCCGCATCGCTGACGTTTGGCGCGGACTACGTTGCCAACAACCAGACGCACACGCCCACTGCGGACGTGGATGCTCCCATTGTCTTTGCGGGCTACGGCATCGTTGCGCCGGAGTACAACTGGGACGACTACAAGGGACTGGATGTGAAGGGCAAGGTGGTGCTGGTCATTGTGAATGAGCCGTATGACGATGCGCGGCCGAAGTTCTTCAACGGCAAGTCCATGACCTACTACGGCCGCTGGCCCTACAAGTATGAGGAAGCCGGCCGCCACGGCGCGGTGGGCGTGCTCATCATCCATCGCAGTGATTTGGCCAGCTATGACTGGCACGTGGTCCAGAACTCGTGGAGCGGTGAACACAGTTATCTACGCAACGATCCGAATGCAACGCTGAAGGCCGCCAGCTGGATTACGCATGACGTTGCGGACAGCCTGCTGCAGTCCATTGGCATGACGGCAGACAGTGCCATCGTCGCCGCGGCCAAGCCCGGCTTCAAAGGCCAGACACTTCCGGTGCGTCTGCGCGCGCATGTGGTCAGCACCATCCGCGAATATAACTCTGCCAACGTGGTGGGCAAGGTGACCGGCACAAAGCCCGGCCATGACGTGTTGTACACCGGCCACTATGACCACTTTGGCGTTGACCGCACACGCAAGGGCGATCCCGTCTTCCACGGCGCTGCCGACAACGGCACCGGCACCAGCATCATCATGGAGATGGCGCGCGCCTATGCCATGAAGAAGATTCAGCCACCGTCCACGGTGATCTTTGCCGCCGTTACAGCGGAGGAGCAGGGACTGCTGGGATCGGAGTACCTGGGCATGCATCCGCCGGTGCCCACCAAAGAGATCTCACTTGACCTGAACTTTGACGAA
>JAMFTB010000232.1 GCA_026225595.1 Terriglobus sp.
CATGAAACTCGCCCGCACAGGATGCCCGCGGCATCGCCCACTCTCTCGGCTTTCGTGCGTATCTGCTCGAAAGACGATTATAGGGGAACTAGGAGAGCAGGAGCGAGTAGCCAAAGCGGCACACTGTGCCGGAAACCGCACGGCTGCACCTAAATTGGTGCAGCAAATGCAGCTCTCACCGCTCCGGGAGCAATTTTCTCAACGAATTCTCAACGATAAGATTTCTGCTCATCGACAAGATTTCTCAAAGGGGAGAACGTTCACAGCCCCACCAGCGTCCCATTAGGTACAGGTGTCTTCTTTTCTTCGAACACGAGGTGTTGTCGCGGTAGTCATCGCAGATCTTCGCCCGCTGCATCGGCGGGTGTGGCTGATTGTCTTGCTGGTAGCAGCCACCCTGGCCGCATCCAGCAGCGGGGTTGCGCAGCAGCCCCTGAAAACTGTTCAGTTCAACCGCCCCGGCGGGAATGGAGCGTCGCGAACCGTGCTGGGCACCGTGCGGGATGAGGGCGGTGAGCCGCTGCGGGGTGCCGTGGTGGAGATTGAAGCAGAAGATTCCATGACGATTGCCAGCTACATCACCGGCGAAAAGGGTGAGTTCCACTTCCACAACCTGCGCGGGGACGCGGATTATCACGTGTGGGCCAGCTTCCGCGGCCACCACTCCAAACACCACGAGATCAGCAAGTTGGAGCGCAAGCCAGAGCAAGACGTGGTGCTGGTGATCGACCTCGTCAAAGACGAGAAAAAATAAAGCAGGCGGACCTGTAAGCCGGATTCTGTCCACACACCATCTCTGCTCGCGCTCGGACTTCTGTGCTGAACGATCATTCCTCTAGGCCGCGCATCGCTACGCGGCTCCAGCAACCTACCCGCGAGTTTGGCGCGCCGGGCCGGCACGCGCAGATTGGGTCGCGAGCGATCCAACCCTTTTCCCGCCTATTTGGTCTTGCTCCGTGTGGGGTTTACCATGCCGCCTGCATTGCTGCCTGCGCGGTGCGCTCTTACCGCACCTTTTCACCCTTACCCCCGATTGCTCAGGGGCGGTATCTTCTCTGTGGCACTGGCCGTCTCGTCGCCTTCAAGCGCCGATCCCGGGCGTTACCCGGCACACTGCCCCGCGGAGTCCGGACTTTCCTCCCCTGCTGCGACATACGTGCGCACAGCAGCAGCGATCGTTCAGTCCGCCTGCAGCTGTCAGTATACGTCGCTCGACGCGCCGCAGCGGCACGCATAAGATGGCCGTCGATACAGTTTTCAGCTTTTCCCGTGCTGATTTCCGGAGGTTTCTGCGCCCTATGTCCGTTTCCCAGTCTGTTACCCGCCGCCACTTCATCACCGGTTCCGCCGCCGCCATCTTCGCCACGAAGCTCCGCGCGCAGGCTGCTACCTGCCCCTTCCGCCTGGCCGTCATTACGGATGAAATCTCGTCAGACTTCGACCACGCCTGTTACGTGGCGTCGCATGACTTTGGTTTGAGCTGGGTTGAGATTCGCAGCGCATGGGGCCTGGGCACGGAGCGGCTGTCTGAAGCGCAGATCGCCGAGGCGAAGAAGATTCTGGCGAAGTACAACCTCAAGGTCACGGACCTGGCCACGCCGCTGTTCAAGAGCGACTTTCCCGGCGCTCCGCTCTCGAAAGAAAGCCCCAACAAAGACGCCGCGAAGATTCCCAAAGACCTTTCAGACCAGGAAGCGCTGATGGAGAAGTTTGTCGGCCTGGCCAAGAGCTTTGATACAGACCGCATCCGCTGCTTCGACTTCTGGCGACTGGAAGACCCCAAGCCCTTCCGCAAGGCGATGAACGCGGAGCTGGACAAGGCCGCCACCTTTTACGCGAAGCACAACCTGAAGCTCGTCATTGAGAACGAGATGGCCTGCAACACCGGCAGCGGCGTTGAAGCGGCTGCGCTGCTGGCTGCCGTCCCAAACCCCAACCTCATGCTGAACTGGGATCCCGGCAACTCCGGCAGCTTTGTGGGCGATGTGCCGTTCCCCACGGACTACGCGCGGCTGCCCAAAAAGCGCATTGGCCACGTGCATGTGAAGAGCGTGAGCCAGTCGCCGGGTAAGGATCGCGGATTTGAATGGCAGCCGGTGGGCAAGGGCGACATTGACTGGGTGGGCCAGCTGCGCGCGCTGCACCGCGACGGCTACCACTTCGGCGTAAGCCTTGAAACGCACTGGCACGGCGGCCCCGGCACGGACAAGAATGCGATCAACGAGTCGTCAACGCGCGTGAACATGGCAGGGCTGAAGGATGCCCTGAAGGCCGCGAACATTACCTGCTAAAGGCGTTGTCCTGCCGGACGGGCCTCCTGCGCGGAGGGCGGGCGTTTCACGCCTTTTTACTCCTTCGGATGGCCTTCCCGTTGGTCAGGATGAAACTTGATCCCGACCATCGGGAGGGGTGAGGCGAAGCCAGTAAAAAGGTGCGTGAGCACCCGCCCCGCGCGTAGCGGGCCCGTCCGGCAGGACATGCGGAGAAGCTTGCTTTAACGCAGGAACGAGCCTTCGTTACCCGCGAACATCAGGCTGTGGACTGCGGCCAGGTGCATCAGCGTAATGCTCAGCGCGATGGTGATTGCGTCTTCAGTCAAAGCAATGGGCCAGTCAGGGCACTTGAATCCAGCGACGCAGCGTGTTCGTGTGAACCATCCAATGAACGCGCCTGCCACGCCGCCTGCAAGACCCAGCGCGGCAGCAACAAACACGTTCAGAACCAGTGGTTGCGCCAGCAGAACGCCACCCAAAGCTCCAAAGACGGCGCGTGCGCCAAGCCCCGGTGCAGCGGTGCGGGCGGGTGTGTTGGGCAGCTTGTCGCCCACGTACTCACCCAGCGCAGCAACGGAAAAGATGACGACAGAGATGATGGAGACGGTGAACGAACGCCATCCAGCAAAGTGCAGTTGCTGCTTATAAGCAAACCAGCACAGCACGGCAATGGGCGTCATGCAACGCAGCCCCGTGCATCCACCCAGCGCAGCAATCAACAGATAGTTCATGCGCCTTAGGATGCACCACTTAAAGCGTTCGCGCCAGAGCCGTCTCTGCGGGCTTACTTGCGTTTGGTGTTGGAGCTGTCCTTATCGGCAAGTGATGCGCAGGTTGGTATCTCCGGAGCTGAGGCCTGGAAGGCTCCGGTGAGTGTGAAGCAGAGCTGCCCGGTGCGGGTGTCCAGCGCGAGCGAGCCTGCGGGGAGGTCTTTGCTGATGCCGGTGGTATCGGGCACCAGGGTGAAGTGTTGGCTGGTAACGTACGCTTCCGACGCCGAACAACCGGTGAGCAGAAGCAAGGACGCGCAGAGAACGAGGGAACGCACCATGCGAAAATTTTCGCATGGCCAACGGTGTAGCCTCGTGCTTGGGATGACGTCACGTAACGACAAACCGGATGACACCACGCAGCCCGCGACGGAGCTGATCTTTGGCGAGTGGTATCCGGCGCTGCGCGCGGACACGCTGGCCAAGGGCAAGAAAACGACGGCGCTGCTGCTGGGTGTCCCACTGCTGATTGGCCGTAAGAACGACGGCAGCATCTTTGCCCTGCGCGATCTTTGTCCGCACCGCGGCATTCCGTTGTCAGCCGGCTGGTTCGACGGCGATACGGTGCAGTGCCGCTACCACGGCTGGAAGTTTGAGCCATGCGGCGGTCAGTGTGTTGAGATTCCGTCGCTCACGCAGATTGACTCGCTGGAGCCCACAAAAATCTACGCAGGCGCGTACCCATGCCGCGAAGTAGACGGCTACGCGTGGGTCTACCTGCCGGAGGCAGGCGCAGGCCGCATTACAGATGAAACAGTGCTGCCGCCGGTGCCGGAGGTGCCGAAGTTTTCCGCCCGCTTCAGGAGCTCGCACATTGTTGCGGAGCTGCCCTGCAACGTGGACCACGGCATCATTGGCCTGATGGACCCGGCGCACGGCCCGTTTGTGCATCGCGCGTGGTGGTGGCGTTCGGCGGCCTCCATCCACGAAAAGACGAAGCACTTTGAGCCGCTGCCGGATGGCTTCCGCATGAGCTCGCACGCGCCGAGCAAGAACTCCGCGCCCTACAAGCTGCTGGGTGTCTATGGGCAGGATGTAACGACGACCATCGACTTCACGCTGCCCAATCGCCGCTATGAGGTCATCCGCGCAGGCGAAAAATGGTTCGCTTCGTTAACCACCATCACGCCGGTCACGCCGTCAAGCTGCCGCATTGATGTGATGGCGTGCTGGAACATTTTTTACAACGTGCCGCTGGTGCCCGCGATTGCGCGGTACTTTGGCGCGAAGTTCGTCAAGCAGGACCAGGAGACGATGGTGCAGCAGGCAGAGGGTCTGCGCTTTCGCCCGGCCATGATGCTGATTGATGATGCCGATAAGCCAGCCAAGTGGTACTTCGCGCTGAAGCAGCGGCGGCTTACCGGCAAGGGCGAACATCCGCTGCAGCAGCCGGTTGATCTGCATTGGCGTTCGTGAATCTCACCTGGCCTTCATAGATTTGTCATCCTGAGCGAAGCGCAGCGCAGCCGAAGGGACCTGCATTTTTCCAATGCGCCACAAATGTCAATCGTTCGGAAGGGCACAGCTTCAGCTGTGCCAATAATTCTCATGTAAGGAAACGGCTTTAGCCGCTGAGGTTGAGCTTTCCTCGATGCGGCCACGAAAGCTAAACCTCAGGGGCTAAAGCCCAATCACTTAAACTGGACATCATGGCACAGCTGAAGCTGTGCCCTTCCGACCTGCAAACATCGTTGCGCTGCAACCTTTCGGATAGTTAGCGCTGAATCGTGACGCTGTTGATGGTGATGGGTGTGATGGGGTGGTTGTGGGCGTTGCGTGGCACGCGCGCCATCTCTCCTACCAGCTTTACCGATGCGTCATCGCACTGGCCGAAGATGGTGAACTTGCCGTCCAGCGTATGCGCGGGCGCGTCCGTTACAAACCATGATGTGTCGTTCTTCGCCGGGCCATCGTTGGCCATGGCAAGGCGGCCTGCGCGGTCAAACTCCAAGCCGGGCACGGGTTCAATCCCGTAGGCAAAGCCCGCGTCTTCTGCGCCGCCGGGATAGTCCTGCTGTTGCACCATAAAGTCCGGCAGCAGTCGATTGATGTGCAGGCCGTTGTAGTACGGCTTCTTGCTGGTGACGTGCGTTGTGGGGTTCGTCCAATCGCGCGTGCCTTCGGCAAAGTCAATGAAGGTGCCGGTGGCAATGGGTGCCTGCTCGCGATACAGCTTGCAGGTCAGCGTGCCCATGGTGGTGCTGATGACTGCGGTTGGCCCCTTGGGCAGCGGCGGTGGCAGCGGGGCAAGCTGCGGCGGAACGGGCTGCGGCACCACGCTGGATGCAGGCCATTCGGGTGCGGGTGCAGGCAGCGGATCGCCGGGCTGCACGATGCTGAGTTTGTTGATGGCAATTGCTTTTGTCACGCGGTTGCCAGCCTGCATCAGCTGGTGCGAAATGTCTGCTGCGACGGCCACGCCTGCGTCATCGCACTGGCCAAAGATGGCTCCGCGTTTGTTGGCATCAAACTCATCGTCTGCATACAGCGTAATGAGGAAGAACGAACTGGAGATTTCGCCCTCGTGCCGTGCCATGGCCAGGCGTCCGGGGCGGTCAAAGATGACGCCGGGAATCTTCTCCTCGGCGATGGGTTCGCCGGCCGCACCTTCGCCGCCGCCAAAGCGGTCGCCACCGCGGATGCCGTCCACAATGCCCGCCAGCGCCGTGCCGTCGTAAAACGGCTTCGCATGCACGGTGGTCATGTTCACGGCGTCATGCCAGTCGCGCGTGCCCTGCACAAGAGCAATGAAGTTGGCCGTGGTTTTGGGCGCTTCCTTCGCGTAGAGGCGGCAGGTAATGCGGCCCAGCGATGTGTCAAAGACGGCGATAGGACCTGTGGGCTCGGGTGCGCGCTTTGGCGCTGTCGCTTTTGCAGGCGCGGTCGAGGCACGCTTCACCTGTGCGGTTACAGGCTTCGCTGCAAGCAGCAGGCATAGGGCTGACGATAGTGCGGTAACGGCGCGGCGCATACATCTCTCCTAACACAACGCAGCATGTGTGCGCACGCGTTGCGTAAGATCGCATAGGTGGAGACTCAACGACAGATTGCGGTGGTGCTGGTGCGTGCGCGCAATGCGCTGAACATTGGCGCGGTCGCGCGTGCCATGTCGAACTTTGGGTTTGATGACCTGCGCATCGTCAACGACTACGAGGTGCCGTTTACGGAGGCGCGTTCAGCCGTGGATGCAGCTGCGGTGCTGCAGCAGGCACGCAGCTACGCCAGCGTTGCGGAAGCTGTCGCAGACTGCGCGCTGGTTGTCGGTACCACTGCCCTGGGTGAGCGGCGTCTGCTGCATCCGGTGGATGTGCTGCGCGATGCCGCGCCGCACATGCAGGCGGCAAGTGGCCGCGTGGCGCTGCTCTTTGGATCAGAGAAGACGGGCCTGAGCGCGGAGGAGATGAGCCATTGCCATCGGCTGCTGACGATCCCCATGCGCGACGGCGGCATCAGCATGAACCTGGGCCAGGCGGTTGCGGTGTGCCTGTATGAGCTGGCCCGCAACGCACCTGCGCAGCGCACGCTGCCGCCAGAAACACAGCCAGCAACCGCCGCCGAGGCCGCGCGTTTTGAATCACTGCTGCGCGAAGTGCTTACCGCCAGCGAGTACGATCGCCGCTTCCCCGGCAACGTAGGCGACGATGCTCTGCGAAGGCTGGTGCGGCGGCTGTCGCTTGCGGGCGACGACGTGGAGATATGGCTGGGCATGCTGCGGCAGATGCTTTGGAAGCTGCGGCAGTAGGCAACGCCTGTCCTGCCGGACGGGCCCGCTACGCGTGGTGCGGATGCTCACGCACCTTTTTACTGGCTTCGCCTTGCTCCTCCCGATGGTCGGCATGAATATTCATCCTGACCAACGGGAAGGCCAGCCGAAGGAGTAAAGAGGCGTGCAAACGCCCGCCCTCCGCGAAGGAGGCCCGTCCCATCGTGGTCTTTGGAGAAAGGCATGAAACGTCAATGCGCGGCTGAGCTCTCCGCAGCAACCTTCGCGACTGTAAACTTCGTTGCATGAGTTTTGCCCGCTTTCGCACGCTTTCGGCATTGCCTTTCGCTTTCGCCTTGATGGGTCACACTGCCGCTGCGCAGACCGCTGTAACTGCCGCGGACTATGCGCGCGCGGAGAGCCGCCTGGGTTCCAACACATCGTCGTTGGTGGACCATGCGGTGACAAGGGTGAACTGGCAGGGCACGGCTGGCGATGATCGCTTCTGGTATCGCGACACGGCGAATGGCACTACCACCTTCATGCTGGTGGACGCAGCGCGTGGAACCAAGGCGCCCGCGTTTGACCACGCACGGATGGCGCGCGCGCTGGAGGCGTTGGGTGTTCGCAACGTAAGCGCAGGCAACCTGCCGGTGTCAGAGATTGAGTTTGAAGGCAGCGCCTTTACGGTGACGATGGCGAACAACGCTTACAGCTGCAGCACGGCGGGCGCGTACAAGTGTGTACGGCAGTCGGCGGCGAAGCAGAATACCGGGCATGAAGAGGCGGTGATTTCGCCGGACGGCAAGCGCGGAGTCTTCATCCGCAACTGGAACCTGTGGGTGCGCGACACAGCAACCGGCGCGGAGAAGCAGCTGACCACCGACGGCGTGACGGACTACGGCTACGCGACGGATAACGCCGGATGGAAGCACACGGACAACGCCATCGTGGAGTGGTCGCCCGATTCCAAAATGGTCGCGACGTTTCAGCAGGATCAGCGCAAGACCGGCATGTACTACATGGTCAGCACCAACGTGGGCCATCCCACGCTGGATGCGTGGCGCTATCCCTTCGCGGGCGATAAGGACGTGACGATGATTGAGCGCGTGATCATCGACGTGGACGCGGCAAAGACAACGCGGTTGAAGATGCCGCCCGATGAACACCGCTCATCGTTGTGCGACGACGTGAGCTGCAGCGGCGGATGGGAGGACGTGCAGTGGTCTGCCGATGCGAAGACGCTGGCCTTCATCTCCACCGCGCGCAACCACAAGCGTGCGGACCTGCGCATAGCAGACGTTGCCACCGGCAATGTGCGTGATGTGCTGCATGAGGAGTCGAAGACTTACTTTGAGAGTGGCTACTCCGACAGCGAATTCGGCAAGGAGAACTGGCTCTACCTTTCCAAACGCAATGAGATTCTGTGGTTCAGCGAGCGCAGCAACTGGGGTCACCTGTACCTGTATGACGCAACCACCGGCAAGTTGAAGCGGCAGGTGACCGGCGGCGACTGGGATGTGGCGCAGGTGATGCGGCTGGATGAGGCAACGGGCAATTTGTACTTC
>JAMFTB010000233.1 GCA_026225595.1 Terriglobus sp.
GAGATCAAAGCAAAACAAAACATTTAAGAGGCTCTATATCGGCACAGCTAAAGCTGTGCCCTTTCAAAACAACTTGCTGTGCTCTTTCAAAAATCTAAAGCTCCATGAAGACGTCGCGAAAGTCGTATACGCCCTTGCGTGTAGCCAGCCACTCCGCACCGCGCACAGCGCCCTCCGCAAAGCCGCGGCGATTGAACGCCTCATGCGACAGCACAATGCGATCAGCGGCGCTCACCGCCTCCAGCAGATGCAGGCCGGGCACATCGCCCTCGCGCAGCGATGTGATGGGCACCTCACCCGCCGCGGCAACAGATTGCTGCAGGCTGATGGCTGTGCCGCTGGGCGCATCCAGCTTGGTGACGTGGTGCGTCTCTTCAATCTTTAATTCGTAGCCAGCCTTGGCCAGCGGAGCAGCCATAGCCCTGGCCGCCTGCAGCATCACCTGCACGCCAATGGAGAAGTTGGTGCCATGCAGCAGAGCACCGTCCTTGCGGATGGCAAGGCCGCTCATGTCATTCAGCTGCGCGTACCAACCGGTTGTACCTACAACTACTTTTGCGCCAACAGCAAGGCAGGCGCGCAGATTGGTCAGCACGGCCTCAGGCGTGGTGAAGTCAATCACCACGTCAAAGCCCGCAACAAACGGAGCGGTCAGCGCGGCTGCGCGCGGATTCTCTTTCGCATCCAGCACGTGCACGCCGTGGCCGCGCTCTGCTGCCACATCCGCCACCAGTCTGCCTGTCTTGCCTTGTCCTAACACCAGTACCCGCATGTTCCGTCTCCTAATGAACCGCAATGGACGCGGGTACGCTGACTGGTGGTGCGCCCGTTGTATTGGCGCGTGCGTCCAGGTCAAAGATGTTGCCATCCGGATCGGCAAAGAAGGTGCGATGCAGCGACCGGATAGCCTCTGCTGCATCCTCTTCTTCAATCATGAAGCTCATGTTGATTTCGCTTGCACCCTGGGAGATCATGCGCACGTTCACGTGCCCCACCGCGGTGAAGACCTTGCCCGCAATGCCCGCGTGGCCGCGAATATCCTCGCCCACCAGGCAGATCAGCGCCTTGTTGCTCTCGTAACTCACGTCGGCAATCTTCTTCAGGTCTTCTGCTACCAAAGGCAGGCGGTCGCTGGTATCGACCGTAACGGAGATGGAAACCTCGCTGGTCGACACCATGTCGATCGCCACGCGATGACGGTCAAAGATGTCGAACACTGCCTTGAGATATCCGTGGCTCATCAGCATGCGGCTGGCCACAATGTCCACGATGGTCAGCTTCTTCTTCACCGCAATGCTCTTGAAGGGCGAGCGGCACGGCGGTGCGACCGCACTAATGCGCGTGCCTTCATTCGCAGGGTTGCGGCTGTTCAGCACCCATACCGGAATGTTCTTCTGGACTGCGGGCAGGATCGTGGCAGGATGCAGCACCTTCGCTCCAAAGTAGGCAAGCTCCGCTGCCTCTTCAAAGCTGATGGTCTTCACGCGCAGCGCGTCCGGGCAAATGCGCGGATCGGTGGTCATAATGCCGTTCACATCCGTCCAGATTTCGATTGCGCCCGCATGCAAAGCACCGCCAACCAGCGCAGCAGAGAAGTCGCTGCCGCCGCGGCCCAGGGTGGTGGTGATGCCGCTCTCGGTCGATGCGATGAAACCGCCCATCACGGGCGTGAAGCCTTGCTCAATCAACGGCAACGCATGCTGCTGCATGCGCGCTTCAATCAACCCTTCCTGCGGAATGGCCTTGCCATACTGATCGTCCGTCACGATGCACAGACGCGCGTCCAGATGCTTGCCACGCATGCCTGCTGCGTCAAATGCGGCGGCAACAATCTGGCTTGAGAGCCGCTCACCAAAGCTGACGACCAGGTCGGTGGTGCGTGGTGTCAACTCGCCCACAGCGGCAATGCCGCGCAGAAGGTCGTCCAGCGCGTCAAAGTCATGCTGCACGCTGCTCAGCAGCGTGCTCAACGCGGGTGCCTTTACCAATTCACTCGCGGTTTCCAGGTGGCGCGAACGCAGCCGTGCACTCAGCGCAAGTGCACCGGACTTGTCGCCCAGGCCTGCTGCAGCAGCCGCGGCCAGCAGCGTGTCCGTCACCTTCGCCATGGCAGAGACAACCACGATGGCTTCAAGGCACTTCTCACGGCGGTCGCGCACGATGGCTGCCGTGCGGCGGATGGCCGCTGCATCCTCAACCGAGGTGCCGCCAAACTTCATTACGACTAACTGGGGACGCGGTGTTGTGCTCATGCGGTCACCAGTTCGCGTCCAGCGCCGGTCTGCGAGTGCTTCACCGCGCCGGGCAGCTTGTCCAGCTTGGCAAGTACTTCCGCATTCAACACCGCCGCACCCGCCGCGCCGCGCACGGTGTTGTGGCTCAGCAGCACAAACTTCCAGTCCAGCAGGCTGCACGGACGCAGACGTCCCACGGTGGTGCTCATGCCACGGCCTGCATTCACGTCCAGGCGCGGCTGCGGACGATCATCCGCGCCGGTAAAGAGAACCGGGTGTTCCGGCGCAGAGGGCAGGTGGTGCGCAAGCAGCGGCTGGAATTCATTCCACGCGTCAAGAATTTCCTCGCGCGTTGCGGGCTTGGTGAACTTGATGGAGATGCATTCCGTGTGGCCGTCGATGACAGCAACGCGGTTGCAGTGTGCGCTTACCTTCGCAGGCAGCGAGTCGATGCCGGAGCCGTTGAAGCTGCCCAGCAGCTTGCCAACTTCCTCCTGCATCTTCTCTTCTTCGTTCTTGATGAACGGCACCACGTTGCCCAGAATGTCGAGCGAAGGCACCCCGGGGTAGCCCGCGCCGCTGACGGCCTGCATGGTCGTGACAAACAGTGCGTCAATGCCAAAGCGCTCTTCCAGCGGCTTCAGCGCCAGCACCAGCCCAATGGCACTGCAGTTGGGATTGGTGACCAGATAGCCCCCATTCGCGCTTTTGTGCGCGGCCTGCGTGGCGATCAGGTCCAGGTGATCCGCATTGACCTCAGGCACCACCAGCGGCACGTCCGGAGACATGCGGAAGGCGCTGCTGTTGGAGATGACGGCGCAGCCAGCCTCCACAAATAGCGGCTCCAGCTCCTTCGCAACATCGGAGTCTACAGAGGAAAAGATGACGCGGGGAATCTCGCCAGTGTTGGCGGCGGGTGTGTTGGGCTGCAGCACCATCTCCGCAATGTTTGCGGGCATGGGTGTGTCCAGCTTCCAACGGCAGGCGTCTGCAAAGCGTTTGCCTGCGGAGCGTTCGCTGGCGGCAAGCCACGAAATCTCAAACCACGGGTGAGCCTCAAGCAGTTGAATAAATCGCTGGCCGACGGTTCCGGTCGCGCCAAGAATTCCCACCTTACGACGTTCCATCTCTCGAAATCCTTATCTGTTATGCCTATCCGATAAGGATACGTGAAAACGTCGTCATTCTGCATACCGGCCTGCGGCAAAGACTGCGCGCAGGCTGATATGCCGATGGTTCTACAGGTCGCTGCGTCGCCGGCGTAGCTGCGAGCCGCCAAAGCCACCCCATGCAATCAGCAGACCCACCGCGTGGATGAGGAACCAGATGCTGAGGCCCTGCGCCGTGTAAATCCAGAACAGAATGAGGATGCGCGGAACCAGCAGCGCAATAATCACCGGCACAAAGCTGATGACGAAGACATTGCCGGTGTGACCCTGCAGGTACAGCACCAGCAGGGAGATGCGCGGCAGAAACAGGCTGAGCACCAGGAACCAGAACGGCAGTCCCAGCGTATGCATATCGGTCATGGCTATTGCACCTTTTTCAGCGGAGGTTGGGTATCTTTTGTGGGCTCGGTCACCGTTGGGGTGTCGGCCTTCTTCACGTCTTTTTCGCTTGTGTTGGGACCTGCGTCAATCACGGCGCCACGCTCAACGGCAGCGTCTGGCCTGCAACCCGTCAGCGCAACCGTCAATAGAGAGAACGAAAGTACCGCAAATCGAACAAACGCGAAGCGTCTCATAGATTGCTGTGATGCCGTGCAGGCCGCACCGGTTAGCAGCATGCGAGGAGTTTTGTTCGCCATCGGGCGAAGCTTGAACTTCCCGCGCCTGCTAGGTCGTTTTTTTCTTTGAGCCGAGCAACTCTTCCAGCTCTGCCTTGAACTCGCGCACGTCCTTGAAGTCACGGTACACAGAGGCGAATCGGATGTAGGCCACTGTGTCCAGATCGCGCAGGCGATCCATAATCAGTTCGCCAATCTCGTTGGTGGTGCGCTCGCGGTCGGGCGAATCGACCACGTAGGCTTCGGTCTCGTCCACAATCTTGCCCAGCTTGCCGGTGGGTACGGGGCGCTTTTCGCAGGCGTGCAGCAGACCGCTCAGGACTTTTTGCCGGTCAAACTTCTCGCGGCGGCCGTCTTTCTTGACGACCATGTAGGGGATTTCGTCGATGCGCTCGTAGGTGGTGAAGCGCTTGCCGCACTTCTCGCACTCGCGCCGGCGGCGAATGCTGTCGCCTTCCTTGCTCTCGCGTGAGTCAACGACCTTATCTTGTGCGAAGCCGCAGAAGGGGCATTTCATGGAGCTTCAGTGTAGCAAGAGGGCGTTGCAGGTTATACACTTGCAGCCGTTTTTGCGGCGGCTTTACTTTGTAGCCGCGGCGTCTTCGCTGGTGCGTGCCAGGTTGCGCAGGGACACACCTTCCACGCGCGCATAAATCAGGCCCGGCAGAATCACGCTAAAGGTGGTCACAATGGGCAGGATGATGCCGACAGAGGTTGCCAGCTCCAGCGGTATGCCGAAGATGGTGTGGAGCGCTCCCGCAGTCACAATCTGCGCGCCGCCGCCAACGCCCGGCAGCTGCACCAATCCGCCAATCACGCTGAAACCCATCAGGAAGAGCGATTGATGGATACCCAGGTAATGGATGGGTGGCGGAAAGGCGCGCATGGTGAAGATGTATGCAAACGCAATACTGATCCACATCAAAAGGCTGAGCGCCAGGATGAGGAAGAAGTCGGTGGCGCTGCCAATGGTGTTTAGGCCACCGCGAAACTGCAGGATTGCCGCAGCCACGCGCTTGCCCGCGCTCTGCGAAAATTTCCCGACCACTGTGCCAAGGACGCGCGCAACCGGCTCACCGGCCACGCGCACCGTGAACACAAAGGCGCACAGGAAGAGCGTTGCGCCGCCAATGGCATAACCAAACAGATGAAAGCGCTGGTGGTAGGGCAGTGTCATCAGTTCGGGCGAGAGCAGCAGGTTGCCGGAGAACAGGATGCCGAATGCGGCAAGGTCAAAGATGCGTTCAATCGCCACCACTGCAACCTGCGACGAAAACGGCAGCCCGGTGCGCTTGCTGACCAGATAGGGCCGGATCAGTTCGCCAATGCGGCCCAGGATCGCCAGCGCGGTAAAGCCGATGAACTGCGACCCAATGAGGGATGTCCACGGCGGCCGCTGCTCGCGCGGCAAAGCCGGCTTCAGGAAGATGGACCAGCGCAGAGCGCGAACGATTGCGTTGGTGTAAATGATCAGGATGGCAAGGGCCACCAGCCGCAGATCGGCACTGCGGCAGGCCTGCCAGAAAGCCGCCCAGTCAAAGTGGGATGCATGCAGCTTCCACGCCACCAGCGCGACCACGAGCAACGCAATACCCCACACCGCAAAGCGGCGTACGTTGCTTGTATTGCTTTGTGTTGTGGGCTCGGGCATCGGTTAGCGGCTGGCTGCCATTGTGATGGCGGCGGATGTCCGCCGGGCTGCCTGCGCCTGCGCCGCGGCTCTTATATCAGCCGCAACGCGCTTATTGAATTCACGAATCACGCGCGCCACGTACTGCTGTGTCTCGCGGAAGGGCGGAATGCCGTGGTAGCGATCCACCGCTGCAGGCCCTGCGTTGTAGGCGGCCAGCGCCAGTGGCAGGTTGTTGTGGTAACGCGTCAGCAGGCTGTCCAGGTAGGCGCTGCCGCCGTCCACATTGTCTGCCGGTGCAAAGGCATCGTGCACGCCCAGCTGCGCCGCTGTTTTTGGCATCAACTGCATCAGCCCCTGCGCACCCGTGCGCGAAACAGCGTGTGGATTGCCTGCGCTCTCTGCCTGCACCACAGACGCAAGCAGGGCGGTGTTCACGTTGTGCCGCGCGCCGGAGCTGGCGACCAGTGCGGTTGTATCAACTTTGGTTGAGTTTTTATTGGAGTTAGCCACGGCGGTCGGCGCAGGAGACTCATCGGGCGCTGCTTCCACCGCTGCGATGGAAGTCACAGGCACGTCCATGTAGTTGTCTGCTTTATTGCCGTCTGGGTTGCTGCCGGCCAGGTGCAGGCGCACCGTGTTCTCGTCCAGCGGTTCGTGCGTGGTGCAGTTCACCGTAAAGCCACTGCGCAGCGTTATCAGCTCTGCCGCGCGGGCGTGCAATGCAGCCACAGTCATTAGAGACAGGGTCAGCAGCAGGGCAGGCATCAGCGTGCGGCAGGCGCGGGGAAACATCGTCTTGAGGGTACCATTTTGCATTCCAGACCATCCCATTGCAGGGGCGGATTGCCGTCTACAGGGCATCAGTGGTTTCGGTCTGAAGTCAGGACGGATTGGTCGCAGGGAAGTGAGCACCAATGGCTTCGGCGACGCCGCCCTCGTCGTGGTTGGCGGTCATGGGCCACCCACGCTCTGCCGCCAGCGTGCGCAACGCCTCAGGCGCATTGCCCATCACGGTGGGCCAGCGTGCCAGCTCCAGCATGGGCATGTCGTTCCAATTGTCGCCAATGGCCATCAGCTGGCTGGTCGCCAGGCCATCGCGCTGCAGCAAACGCTGCAGGCCGGTGCCCTTGGAACTGCCCACAGGCAGAATGTCCAGGATGCAGAGATCGCGCGCCGGATACTCCGTCCGGTAGAGCGACAGGCGGCCGTCGTGCGCGGCGGTCAGCATTGCCTCTGCACGCGCCATGCGTTCTATGGGGCCGCACAGCATGGCCTGGATGGGCAGCGCAGCTTCTTCAAAGGGAACATCGCCCTGCGGCAGCGATTCTTCAACGCGGGCCACGCGCCGTATCCACCGCGCATTCGCGTCCATCCAGTTGAAGATGCTGCCGTGCAGCACATCCAGCTCCTCCAGCACCAGTGATCCGGGCAGATCTTCGCCGTGGTCGCCGAAGAGGTCAAAGGTCAGAACAAAGGCGTTGCGAAATTCACCCAGAGCATCGCACAGCCAGCGCGCCGTCTCCAGCTGCATGGTGTTGCGAAAGATCAGCGTGCCGCCCACGGTGCGTGCCACCGTGCCGTTGGAGCTGAGCACCACATCGTCCGGGTGGAGCGCGGCCTTGCGCAGCACCTCCATTGCATAATGATGCCGGCGTCCAGTGGCAATCACGATGCGTGCGCCTGCCTCGCGTGCGCGGATAAGCGCGGCCTGGTTCAGCGGTGTGATCGTGCCGCCGGGATGCACCAGCGTGCCATCCATATCAATGGCAATCATGCGCGGCTTCTCTTCAACTACAGACATACAAACTCCAACTTCATTTCAGACGGCGGCCTTATTTTCGCAGCCGCAGGCGCCGCTATTCCATGGGTGCAAGGTGTGCGGCTTCCGCGCTGCTGCTGCTGCGCGTAGTCAACAACACAGCAGAGCCGACGATGAGCGCGCCACCAACCCACGCCCACGCACCCAGTTGCTCACCAAAGATGGTGATGCCCAGTACCGATCCAATGACCGGCTCCATGTTGAGAAAGACGCCCGCCTGCGACGCCGGCACCTGCGTCATACCCCAGTTCCACAGCACGGTAGTGGCTGCTGTGCATAAGAATCCGCTGGCTGCCAGCGCCGCCCACGCCTGCCACGAGATGCCGCGCACCGGCGGCGTGCCGTACTGCAGGAAGCCCCACACGGTCATCATCACCGTTCCCAGCAGGATGGATCGTGAACTGACTGCCAGCGTGCTGTGCCGCTGCAGCAGATCGCGATTGCCCAGGATCCATACCAATGAGATGACCACCGACAGAACGATGAGTGAGTCGCCCAGCAGGGACGCGGTTCCATCTGTGCCGCTGCTGCCGCGGCCGCCCAGCGCAATGAGGCATGCGCCCACGGTGGACCCGGCCAGCGAAGCCCAGCCCACGGCGTCCAGCCGCTCATGCAGAAAGACCGCTGCGGCCGCAGCCAAAATTACCGGCATGGTGCCGATCATGAGCGCGCCGTGCGACAGCGTGGTGAGCGAAAGCCCCTTGAACTGCAGCAGAAACTGCACAGGAATACCGAAGAAGGCGCCGATCGCGAGGATGGTCCAGTCGCGCCGCACCCAGCGGTCGCCGCGCCCAAATGCAAGCGGAGCAATCGCCAGCGACGCAAACAGAAACCGGTAGAGCACCATGTGCCCCACGGAAACCTCGCGCAACGCAATCTTGCCAAAGAAAAAACCCGTGCCCCACAACGTGCCTGCCGCCGCGCAGGCAAGAAAGCCCATCGGTCGTGAGGTGGTCTTTGGAGTGGAATCCATCTCTTCCACTGTCGCACATGCGCGTCACAGCCCATGTCCTGCCGGACGGGCCCGCTACGCGCGGTGCGGGCGTTTGCACGCCTTTTTACTGGCTTCGCCTCGCGCCTCCCGATGGTCGGCATGAAACTTCATCCTGACCAACGGGAAGGCCACGCAACAGCAGTAAAGAGGTGCGTGAGCACCCGCCCCGCGCGCAGCGGGCCCGTGCGGCAGGACATGCTGTAATGTAGTTAGGCTTCCTTCAAAGAGACGCCCAAAGCCTTCATCTTGCGATAGAGGTGGCTGCGCTCCAGTCCTAGAGCTTCAGCGGCTCGGCTCACGTTGCCGCGGCACTCATCCAGCTTCTTCAGGATGTAGTCGCGCTCGTAGGCTTCGCGTGCCTGCAGCAGCGTGCCAAAGTCCTCTGTGCGCGCGGCCTTGGTGCCCTCGCGTGCGCCATCGCGATATACCAGCACCGGTAGGTGTTTGCGCTCAATGCGCTGCGCCTTGGGATTCAGGATCAGCACACGCTCAATCACGTTGCGCAGCTCGCGCACATTGCCGGGCCAGTGGTAGCTCTTCAGCACGGCCAGCGCTTCAGCCGCCATCTCCACGTGTGGCCGACCATACTGCCGTCCAAACTCCTGCAGAAACTCCTGCGCCAGCGTGGGGATATCTTCCACGCGGTCACGCAGCGGAGGAACGAAGAAGGGAATCACGTTGAGGCGATAGAACAGATCCTCGCGGAAGTTGCCCTTTACAATCTCGTCTTCCAGGTCCTTGTTGGTGGCGGCAATCACGCGCACATCCACATGCACTGGCTGCGACGCGCCCACCGGATAAAAGCGCTGCTCGTCCAGCGCACGCAACACCTTGGCCTGCGTTTTCAGGCTCATGTCGCCCACTTCGTCGAGAAAGAGCGTGCCGCCATCCGCGCGTTCAAAGGTGCCGCGCTTCTCCTGCGGACCGCCGGGCACTGCGCCTGCACGAAAGCCGAAGAGTTCGCTCTCAATAAAATCTTCCGGAATCGCCGCGCAGTTCAGCTCAATAAAGACGCGGTCACCACGCAGACTCTCCGCATGCATGGTGCGCGCAATGCGTTCCTTGCCGGTGCCGGATTCGCCATAGATGAGCACGCGGCCGTTCGTCGGAGCCATCAGCTTGATCTGCTGCCGCAGCGCCTTCAGCGGCACGCTGTCGCCGCTCAGGTAAGCCTTCTGCGCCAGCTGCGCCTGGAACTCGCTGTTGTCCTGCTTCAGTCGGCGAGACTCGGTTGCGTTCTTCAGCACCAGCAGCGTGCGTTCCAGTGAGAGAGGCTTTTCCAGAAAGTCATACGCGCCCAGCTTGGTCGCGCGCACCGCAGACTCAATCGTGCCGTGGCCGCTGATGATGACGACCTCCGGCTGCGCCGTCAGACCCATCTCGCGGATACGTGCCAGCACGTCCAGGCCATCTCCATCTGGCAGCCAGATGTCCAGCAGCACAACGTCGTACTCCACATCGCGAATCAGTTCCAGTGCCTCCACGGCAGAGCCGGAGCTGGTGACGGTGTAGTCCTCTTCGCGCAGAATGCTTTCCAGCGAGGAGCGAATCTCAGCTTCATCATCGACTACAAGAATGTGTCTCATCGTGCACGCACCTCGGCACGCGAGGCGCGCGCATATCCAACGGCCTCATGTTCGCCGCTGGTGTGGGCATCCGGCGATGGCGCCAGTGGCAGCTCCAGGATGAAGCGCGCGCCGCTGGGCGTGTTCTTCTCTGCGCGGATGGTGCCCTGGTGATCCGCAACAATCTTCGCCGCAATGGTCAGGCCCAGCCCCGTGCCGCGACCCTTGGTGCTGAAGTACGGCAGAAACAGCAGCTCGCGCATCTGGTCCGTTACGCCGGGGCCTGTGTCGGCCACCACCAGCTCCAGCATGCCAGGTGACTGTTCACTGCGGCGCGTCTCAATGTGAATCTCGCGCAGCAGGCTCTTCTGCATGGCCTCTGCCGCATTGTCGATCAGGTTCGACAGAGCGCGCTTGATTGCCTCCGGATCTGCCATGACCAACGGCAACCCCGGCGACAGTTGCCGCACCACGGTTACGTTTTGCAGCCGTCCAGCGAAGAGGCTCAGCGTGTTATCCACGATGGTGTTCATGTCCGCAGGCTGCGGCTTTGCGTTGGGAAACTCCGCAAGGGACGAGAACTGATCCACCAGAGAACGCATGCTGTCGACGGAGGAGCTGATGACCTCGCTGCAGCGATGAATCGTCGCGACGGATGGTGACTCGATAGAGCTTGCCTGCAGTGTGTCGCCCAGTCGCACAATGTGGCGGCGAATCTGCTCGGCTGAAAGAGCGATGGGTGTGAGCGGGTTCTTGATTTCGTGCGCAACGCGCCGCGCCACTTCTTTCCATGCGCTCTGCTTCTGCGCGCGCAGCAACTCGGTTACATTTTCGAGCACCAGCACGTAGCCGAGATGTTCGCGGGCAGAGGCGCCACTACTTTCCAGCAACGCGACCGTCGCGGACAAATGGATGGGGCCGGCGTTGGACGACATCTGCATCTCTGCCGACGCGCTGCCCATGCGATGCGAGCGGCGCAGCAGGCGGTCGAGCGATTCGGTGATCTCCGGTGTAAAGATGTTGGCCAGCGACATGCCGACGAAGTGCTTCTGGCCGCCGGGGTCGAGTAACTCGGAGAAGGCCCGGTTCGCGACCACGACCCGTCCCTGCGGCGAGAGCGTTACAACGCCGTTAGGAATGGTCTCGATGATCGTTTCGAGCTCGGTGCGGCGAGCCTGGAGGGCGGTGTTGGCTTCCGAAAGCTGCGCGGTGGACTGCTCGGCCAATGC
>JAMFTB010000234.1 GCA_026225595.1 Terriglobus sp.
GAGTCGCCAGGCCGGTTATCAATCCATGGGTCGTCGCGCTGACTGTGACGCTGGCAACCTTTATGGAGTTGCTGGACACCTCCATCGCCAACGTTTCCCTGCCCTACATCGCCGGTGGCCTTGGCCGCTCTTTTGACGAAGTAACGTGGATTTTAACCACCTACCTGGTTGCAAACGCTGTCGTTCTGCCCATGTCTGCGTGGCTTTCGCGCGTGTTTGGCCGCAAAAACTACTACATGGCATGCGTCGCTCTGTTCACCATCACCAGCTTCCTCTGCGGCATTGCACCCACGCTCGGCGTCATGCTGATGGCGCGCGTGCTGCAAGGCATTGGTGGCGGCGGTCTTGCACCGGTTGAGCAGGCAATCCTGGTAGACACCTTTCCACCCGCCAAGCGCGCCACCGCCTTTGCGCTGTACACCATTGCCATTGTGACTGCGCCCGCCATTGGTCCGGTGCTGGGTGGCTGGATCACGGACAACTACAACTGGCGCTGGGTCTTCTTCATCAACATCCCTGTCGGCATCCTGTCGCTGCTGTTGACCAACCGCTTCGTGCATGACCCGGAGTCGTTTGCGGAAGAGCGCAAGACTGTACGCGTGAACGGCAAGCTGAATATCGACGGCATTGGCATCGCGCTTGTCGGCGTCGGCTCCGGCGCGCTCGAGATCGTTCTGGATCGCGGACAGATTGAGGATTGGTTTGGGTCCACTTTGATCTGCTGGCTGTTCGTCATCGCTATCACATGCCTGGGCACGGCCATCTGGTGGGAGCTGCACACGCCCGATCCCATCATCGATTTTCGCCTGCTGAAGATTCGCAACTTCGCCATCGCCAACGTTTTCTACTTCGTCTTCGGCGTGGGACTCTTCGCATCCACCACGATGATCCCGCAGATTCTGCAGTCGCTGTACGGCTACCGCGCCATTGACGCAGGGCTGGTGCTTGGACCGGGCGCGTTCGTCATCACATGCCTTGCTCCGGTGGGTGCGCAGCTGGTGCAACGCGGCATTATCAAGCCGAAGAACCTGCTGTTTGGCGCAATCCTTGTCGCAGGCTACTCGTTCCTGCACTATGCCAAGTTCAACCTGCAGACGGACTACAGTCATTACGCGCTGGCGCGTGCGCTGCAGGGCTTTGGTTATGCGTTCTTCTTTGTGCCGCTGTCGGTTATTGCGTACTCGCAGCTGTCGCCAAAGCAAAACAACAAGGCATCGTCGCTGACCAACTTCTTCCGCAACTGGGGCGGATCGTTTGGCATTGCGTTTGTTACCACCATGAGCGAACGCCGCCAGGATTTGCACCAGGAGCGTATGAGCGCGAACCTCACGGAGTCATCGCTGACGCTGCGCAATGCCATCGACGGCACAGCGGCGTATCTGCAGACGCACGGCTTTGCGCATGCCGATGCAATGGCCGCCGCCACCGCGCGCTACTACGACCAGCTCTATGCACAGACGCGGCTACTTGCGTTCATGGATTGCTTCTACATCATCGGCATCATGACGCTGGTGGCAGCACCACTGGCGCTGCTCACCGTCTCCATGAAACCCGGTGCGAAGGCACCCGAGGGCAGCCACTAAAATCCTGCCGCCTCAAAAAATATTTTTGCTTCAGACCTTCAACCCGGCCGGTACCCTGCGCGTGGAATTGGATATACCCGCAGTTTCACTGGAAAGCTACCGTAACCACTAGCGCGAAAACCCAAAAATCATCGTGACATCGCCCTTTTAGAGGCGGATGATGCGTGCAGAAGATTCACGACCCCCACGTAGAACTCTTCTGCAAGAGGTCCGAATGGCAAAGCGGTTGTTTGGCGAATTTTTTGGAACGTTCTGGCTGGTATTTGGCGGTTGCGGCAGCGCCGTGCTGGCCGCGGGTTACCCCCAGCTTGGCATTGGATTTGTCGGCGTTTCGCTGGCCTTTGGCCTTACCGTGCTCACCATGGCTTACACGCTGGGCCACGTCTCCGGCTGCCATCTGAACCCGGCCATCAGCATTGGCGCAGCGGTAGCAAAGCGCTTCGCATGGAAAGACGTACCCGGCTACATTGCAGCGCAGGTAGTTGGCGGCGCAGTTGGAGCGGGTGTACTGTTCCTGATTGCCAGCGGCAAGGCCGGCTTTGACGTACATGCGGGCTTCGCATCCAACGGCTACGGCATGCACTCGCCCGATGGCTACTCCCTGCTGGCGTGCTTCGTTGCTGAAGTTGTGCTGACGGCGTTCTTCCTGCTCATCATCCTGGGCTCGACCCACGAGAGCGCACCGAAGGGATTTGCACCCATCGCCATCGGCCTGGGCCTCACGCTCATCCACCTCATCAGCATCCCCGTCACCAACACGTCCGTGAACCCGGCCCGCAGCACCGCGGTGGCTATCTTCGCCGGTGGCTGGGCGCTGAGCCAGCTGTGGCTCTTCTGGATAGCTCCCATCGTGGGTGGCATCGTCGGCGCGCTCATCCACTCCGCCCTGTTTGAGAAGACTCCGCTGGAGCCTGCAATCGTCGGCGAAAAGTAATAACCCTCCGCAGAAAACGAAACGCCCGCCGTGGAGACACGGCGGGCGTTTCGTACTTAACCGATTGCAGAGGTTACTTGCTGACTTCCACCCCGCGCCAGAAGGCGATGTGGTGCTTCACCGAGCGGGCTGCGGGCTTGGGATCAGGGTAATACCAGGCTGCGTCCGGGTTCTCCTGGCCGTCGACCAGCAGCGTGAAGTACCGCGCCTGGCCCTTCCACGGGCAGGATGAAGAGGTGGAGCTCGGGCGCAGAAACTCGCGCTTTACCGTCTCCTCCGGAAAATAGATGTTGCCTTCCACGGTTTCGAAGCTCTCGCTCTCGGCCACCGTGTGGCCATTCCACATTGCTTTTGCCATTGCCTTTAGTCCCACACTTTCAACAGGATCGACGTCAGGTAGCTCAGGAAAAGTCGTCGTTTGGCGCGCGCGGGCGCCAACGCCCAAAATCTGGGCAGTTACCTTTGTACCAAACCTATCCATTAGATGGAATACCTAATGCCAAAGGTGCAACAGGATTTGAGTGTGACCGGATCAGATTTCAAGGGTAAAGTTATGGCCCAAGAGACGAAAAGCAGAACGCAGCGACCGCTGCGGAACCGCGGCGCTCGCCGCGTTCTGTTTTATCTCATCTACTTAGGCGACGCTTTCAACCAGTGGCCGGGTGGCTGCGGGGTCTGGCCGCTTGAGTACCGGCACCTCCACCACGAGCGGTTCCTTCGCCGGAATTGGCCGTCCGGTGGATTCATCCCAGTCGCACTGGATTGGGTCGACCGCCTCCTCAACTGGCTTGGCACCCTTTTTGGGGCGGCGCTTCGGCAGCGCATCGTGGTTATGCGGACACACTTCGTGGATGGTTCCGTCTGCCTTGTTCGGCACCTCAAGCAGGTAGGTGGAGTTGCCGCGTGGGCAGGCCTTGGCAATCAGCTTCTGGTTGCTGGTGAAGTCACACTTGGGATAGTTGGTGCAGCCATAGAAGATGTTGCCCATCTTTGACTTGCGCTCGGCGATCTTGCCGCCGTCCTTAGGGCACGGCACGTCCAGCAGCGTCTGCTTCACGTACTTGCACTTGGGGTAGCCGCTGCACGAGACAAACTCACCATAGCTGCCCTGCCGCTTCACCAGTTCCAGGCCGCACTCCGGGCACATTTCGCCGGTGGGCTCTGGTGGCTTACTCTGCACCTTCTGGTTCAGGCGGCGAACCGTCTTGCAGGGCGGGTCTGCGGAGTAGTCCGGGCAGCTCATGAAGGGGCCCCACGGACCGTTCTTCAGCACCATCAGCTTGCCGCAGTTTTCGCAGAACTCTTCTTCCTCGGTGTCGCCAGCTTCCATCGCCGCCAGGTCCGGCTTGTCCGCAAAGTTTTCCTTGGTAAAGTCGCAGCTTACCGGGTCCACCAGGATGCTTTTGCCGCGCGCGGCAGCAAGCTTCAGCGCTGCCAGCAGCTCCTTGTCGTTGTGGACCTCTTCGCTGGAAGCCTCGGCGTCATCCACCATGCCCTTAATGGTGACAGGGTAGGTGAAGGCATCCTTCACGCGCTTGATGGTCGCCTTCTCATCCTTTTTGAAGGACGCAACCGCAATGGTCTTCGGCTTGGTCTTGGTGAAGTTTGAGCACGAGTAGAACGAGCCGAACTTGCCCCACTTCAAAATGAGCGGCGAGCCACACTTTTCGCAGAGCTCATCGGTAGGCTTCTCCCACCGCTTGATCTCTTCCATGGACTTTTCCGCGACCTTGATCTCGTCGGTCAGGTGGCCGTAGAAGCCGTCCAGCAGGTCCGTCCACTTCTCCTTGCCGCTCTCCACCTCGTCCAGCTCGTCTTCAAGCTTGCGGGTGTAGTCCATGTCAAAGATGTAGGGGAAGTTCTTCACCAGCAGCGTGGTGACGACCATGCCAATCTCAGTGGGCACA
>JAMFTB010000235.1 GCA_026225595.1 Terriglobus sp.
CATTACGCAGCTGTGCGTCGCTCCACGGCACCGCGGCCACGGCATGGGCAAAATGCTGCTGCGACATGTGGCAACGCAGCTGGCAGCAAAGGGCCTGAGCGCAATTACGCTGACCGTGACCGAGGCCAACGGCACCGCGCTGCAGCTATATGAAAAGCTGGGCTTCCGCCGCAGGCTAAGCTTCTGCGCCAACGTGTGGACGCAAACGCGTAGCTAAATTTCCTCTTCAGTTTTTCTCAGACACCTGTCCTGCCGGACGGGCCTCCTGCGCGGAGGGCAGGCGTTCCACGCCTTTTTACTGCTGTCGCGTGGCCTTCCCGTTGGTCAGGATGAAATTCCCTTCCCGACCATCGGGAGGGGCGAGGCGAAGCCAGGAAAAAGATGCGCGAGCACCCGGCCCGCGCGTAGCGGGCCCGTCCGGCAGGACTCACATATTCCCTATGTAGTATTCTCCAGTCGCGACACCCTGGTGATGAATTTGAAAGCACTTCTTCTTTGCGGCATCCTATGTGCCCAAGCTGGTGCGCAGCTGTTGCACCCCGCCACGCCGATGCCGACCTTCGACGTTGTGAGCGTTCGTCCCTCGCAGCAGGGCGAAGGATTTAAGGGTGGCAGCACGACCGTCGCCGCCTATCGCCGCGAGCGAATTCCTTTAAGTGAAGTTCTTTCGTACGCATTCGGCATGGCCTACGAGCAGGAGCTGGTGAACGCGCCGTCGTGGGTCACGCACGACCCGTACGACATCCAGGCCAAACTCAGTGACGACCAGATTGCCGCGTTGGGCAAGCTGAGCCGCGACGATCGTGAAGAGCAGATGCGCCTGATGATGCAGGCCATGCTGGCGGAGCGCTTTCACCTGACCTATCACTTTGAGACGCGGCAGCTACCGCTCTATCAGCTTGAGCTAGCTAAGGGCGGCCTGAAGTGTCCTGCAGACCCAGACGCGCCGCCGGCCATCCCCGATCCTTCGCGTCCGCGCTTTCGCTGGGCCGCCGCACCGTCGCCTCCACCGCCGCCGCGTGATGGCGCTGTGCCCGCTCCACAGCCCTTGCTGCACATGCGTACGCGGGGATGGCCCTTCTGGCTGCTGGTCACCATGATCAGCCATCAACCGGAGCTGGAAGGACGGCCCGTTGTGGATAAGACGGGCATCGACGGCGCGTACGACTGCCAGCTGACGTGGTCGCACAGCGGTGGAGACGAGCCCGGCGACTACCTCTTCACCGCGCTGCAGAATCAGCTTGGGCTGAAGCTGCAGCCTGCGAAGGGTCCGGTTGAGGTGCTGGTGATTGATCACGTGGAGAGGCCGACGGAGAACTAATGTCCTGCCGGACGGGCGGCGTTCACACGCCCTTTTTACTGCTTCGCCCAGCCCTCCCGATGGTCGGCTTGGAGATTTGTACTGGTGCCGGGCGAAATGCAGGTCCTTCGACTTCGCTGCGCTCCGCTCAGGATGACAAGATTTGTGGTGATGCGTTTGATCCCGACCATCGGGAGGGGCGAGGCGAAGCCAGTAGATAAGGTGCGCGCACCCGCCCCACGCGCAGTGGGCCTGTCCGGCAGGACATGTTTTTGAAGAGGGAAAGCTTATTGCTTGATGAAGTACATGCCCCAGCTAACGACGATGGCCGCGAGGATGAACAGGCCAAAGCAGTAGGCGCCAAAGCGGATCATCATCTTTGGTTCTGCGCGCTGGGTGATGCCGAAGACCACTGAGGCGAAGAGCGCGTAGAGCGCGAGGGCCGAGAAGTGCGAGAGCATTACAGGCCCGCCTTTCGTCCGTTGGCGAGGGACTGCGCGTCTACCGCGGCCATTACATTCAACAGGCCAGCCACCACAATGAACTTGGTGCCGTAGTCGCTCAGCGTGTCGCTGAGAGCTGCAGCGCCCAGGCCCAGGAGTCGGGCGACGGCGTACAGACCTGCCGCACCAATCTGCCCGGCAAAGCCCAGCAGATCCAGCGGGTCACCCGTGGTGGGCAAATAAATTTTGCCGTGGATGCCGAGCCCGATGCCGAACATGGCCGCCACTGACACAAACAGCAGAGCCGCGCGAACCGGCTTCTTCAGCAGCAGGTGGCCGAGGCCGGGGACAAGCCATCCGGCAACCAACACCAGCGTGGGAGAGATTGTGCTGTGCCGCGCAGGCACTACCGTCGATTGAGTCGCTGCCATTCCGTGTTGATGATACCAGCGACAACCCATTCCCTGGTCGGTCGGCTTCCTCGTAGCATTTATTGCTCACGAGAAATGTGTTTCTCGGTACCAACGCGCTTAATCAGCACAGTCGTCTCTCGTGAGCTTCCGTAAGAGTTAATGATTGCGGTCACAGCCACGACTCCTCTGCCATGTGTACGGGTTTAAGCTGAAAGTGTTCGTCTGCTGCCGGATCGCTCTACCCTCGAACGTCGGCTTTCGGTGCGCAGTTTCAACTGTGAAGGAGTCCGCATGACGCGTCGCGATTTTGTAGAACTGATGGGCCTGGCTGCGTCGAGCCATCTGGCCGCGGCAGGCCAAACGAAGACGGCCTCTCGGCCCAATATCATCCTCTTGCTGGGCGACGATCATCGTGCAGATGCACTGGGCTGCGCTGGGAACCGTTATGTAAAAACAC
>JAMFTB010000236.1 GCA_026225595.1 Terriglobus sp.
CCGGCGAACATCAACCACCCTGAAGTGGAGCCCATGGCCATTGGCGTTGGCTCGCTGTGCAAGATCAACGCGAACATCGGCAACTCGGCGATCACGTCGAACATTGACGAAGAGCTGCGCAAGCTGCACACAGCCGTCCACTACGGTGCAGACACGGTGATGGATCTTTCCACCGGCGGCGACATCCCCATGATCCGCGAAGCGATCATTCGCCACTCGCCCGTGCCCATTGGCACCGTGCCTTTGTATGAGGCGCTGTCGCGTGTGAAGCGTGTTGAGGATCTGAACATTGATCTTTACCTTGAGGTCATCGAGGAGCAGGCGCAGCAGGGCGTGGACTACTTCACCATCCATGCCGGCGTTTTGATCCAGTACGTGCCCATGGTCAGCAAGCGCATTACCGGCATCGTCAGCCGCGGTGGCGCCATCCTGGCGCAGTGGATGACCGCGAACCACAAGCAGAATTTCCTCTACGAAAATTTTGATCGCATCACGAAGGTGATGGCGAAGTACGACGTCAGCTACTCGCTGGGCGATGGTCTGCGCCCAGGTTGCGTTGCAGACGCCAGCGACGAAGCGCAGTTTGCCGAGCTGAAGACGCTGGGCGACCTCACACGCCAGGCGTGGAAGGACGACGTGCAGGTGATGATCGAAGGCCCGGGCCACGTGCCCATGGACAAGATCAAGGAGCAGGTCGACAAGGAAGTGGAGCTGTGCGACGGCGCTCCGTTCTACGTGCTTGGCCCGCTGGTTACGGACATCGCTCCCGGCTACGACCACATCACGTCAGCCATTGGCGCGGCGATGATCGGCTGGCACGGCGCGGCAATGCTCTGCTACGTAACGCCCAAGGAGCACCTGGGCCTGCCGAACGAGAAGGACGTGAAGGACGGCATCATTGCTTACAAGATTGCCGCGCACGCAGCGGATATTGCGCGGCACCGTCCCGGCGCGCGCGACCGCGACGACGCCATCAGCCACGCGCGTTACACGTTTGACTGGGACACGCAGTTTAACCTGTCACTGGACCCGGAAACCGCGCGCAGCATGCACGACGAGACGCTGCCGGATGACTATTACAAGGAAGCTGCCTTCTGCAGCATGTGCGGGCCAAAGTTCTGCAGCATGAACTGGAGCAGCAAGGTCGACAAGTACAACGAAGAGGTCCACGGCCTGAAGAAGATGGACCTGACGCAGATCGTCACAGAGCAGATGGCGCTGCGCAACTAAATCGGGAATTCAGCAGCAAGTAAAAGGGCCGCGCATGATGCGCGGCCCTTGTTGTTATCTGATTTACTTTCCTTGTTTCCCGCCGCTCTCGTCCTCGCGCATGGCAATGAGAGAAGGGCAAAGAATCATCAAGAGAAAGCATGCTGCGATGGCGATATCGTGCATTTAAGTGGCCTCACAATTGCCGATATGTCGGGCATCGATCACTGTGAGATTGCGCCACTCTTCACCGCGCTACCAGAGCAATTACCGCAGCAGAACCTTTGCTGATTCCCGCTCTGTTCCCAATGCGGAAACTACGCTGCAGGCTGAGGCTGTCCGCAAAACTTGCAGCGCGTCGCTCCCGTTGGAATGTCTGAGAGGCACTCCGGGCATGGCTTGGTCGTTGCTGGGGGCGCAATCGCCGGGTAAAACCGAGCCATCAACTTCTGTACCGGCATCACAACCAGGAAGTATAGTGCCGCGGCATTGATCAGGAAGTTGATGATCGCGTTCAGAAACTTGCCGATGTGGATTTCGCCGGGAGCAATGTAGTTCGCAGGCAGCGGGCTTGGCGGTGTGGCGGCATGCAATGACGGCATGTGGATCACAAGGCTCGAGAAGTCCGGTGCGCCAACCACCGCTGCGATAAACGGCGTGATCACATCTGCTGTCAGTGAAGCGGTGATCGTAGCAAATGCCGCACCGATAATGACTGCGACGGCAAGATCGACTACATTGCCGCGCAGGATGAAATCGCGAAAGCCCTTCAACATAATGCTGCCCTCCAGATTGGTGAGGCCAGCTTACGACAGATCGTCCGGAGGATAAAGTGCTCTATCAAAAAACATCGCGGACTTCACGTCGTCAAAATCGGACAGCATTAAAGCCACAGTGGATAGAGGAGAAAGAACGTGATGAGGCAGACCACCATCAGGTCCATGTAGGCGCACAGTATCACGCCCCCGTGGTACCAGTTCCAGCGCTGCTGCATGCACCGCAGCGTGTCGCCGGTGCCTGCCATGGCCAGCAGCAACGGCAACACCAGCCACGGGTTGGCGCGGTTGTGGGGAAAGTCAGAGAGCCAGAACGACACCACCAGGCTCAGTAGAACAACGCCGTTGGCGCGCAACAGTGACCGCTGCCGCCAGTCCGTGAAGGCATGGCGCCGCCATATCTTGGACCGCGGCGTACTAGACGACGGCGGCATCCACCTCGGCCTGCATGGCCAGCATGCTTTGCTCGTAGGGCGCGCGCAGCAGGCCACGCTCCGTAATGATGGCGGTCACATACTTTGCAGGCGTCACGTCAAAGGCGGGGTTCTCAATACCGCATCCGTCGGGCGTCATCTGCTTGCCGTTGGAGTGCGTCACCTCGTAGGCGCTGCGTTCTTCAATGGGAATGTCATCGCCGTGCTTGGTGGCCATGTCCACCGTGGACCACGGGGCTGCGACGTAGAAGGGGATGCCATGCTCCTTCGCCAGCACGGCAACGGAGTAGGTGCCGATCTTGTTGGCCACATCGCCGTTCGCCGCAATGCGGTCGCTGC
>JAMFTB010000237.1 GCA_026225595.1 Terriglobus sp.
CCACCAGCTGGCCGGGGCCGTGGTACGTCACGTCGCCGCCGCGGTTGATCTCCTGCACCTCAACACCCTTGGCTGCGAGCATTTCGTCGCTGGCCAGAATGTTGCTGCGGTGGGCGTTGCGGCCCAGCGTCAACACGGGCGGATGCTCCAGCAGCAGCAGCGTGTCGGCAATCGTTCCGGCCTTGCGCGCGGCGACTACTTCCGCCTGTACGCGCAGACCCTCCGCGTAGGAGATACGGCCGAGTTGGATGAGGTTGACGTACATGTTTTTCTTGCTGCGGGCGCTGTTGGTGGTCAAGGCGCTTCTACCGGATGTCCGCGTCTTACAGGACGATTCTACGCGCTTTAGCAATCACTAGGAGCAGATCAAGTATGCAAAATTGTTGACAAAGTAGGCATTATTGCTTACGTTTGTTTTATGACGGTCAGCGAATTCAAGCGGTGGCTGGCAAAGCAGGGAGCAACCTTCGGTGATGGGACCAATCACGAAAAGGTCTTTCTGAACGGCAAACAAACGGTCCTTCCGAGACATGCCAAACAAGAGCTTGGCACGTGGCTGGAGAACAAGATCAAGAAGCAGCTAGGACTGAAATAAAGTCATGGTTTGCACCGCCTGAAAGGATGAACAGCATGCGATATCCGGTAGTTCTTAGTCCGCCCGAAAACGGCATCATCGGCGTGGAGTTCCCTGACATTCCTGAAGCACTTACGCAAGGCGACGGTCGCGACAATGCGCTGGAAATGGCGCTCGACGCGCTCATCACGTCGCTGGATTTCTATTTTGAAGACAAGCGGCCCGTCCCTGCACCATCACGCGTAAAGCGCGGGCAGGATTTTGTTGAACTCCCGGCCAGTGTTGTGGCGAAGGTTCTACTGCTGAACGAAGTCGTTACGCAGAAAGTACGTGCGATCGACCTGGCGAATCGTCTCGGGGTGCCGAAGCAGGAAGTAAACCGCCTGCTGAATCTGCGGCATGCCACCAAGATTGATGGCGTGGCTGCGGCGCTGAAAGTGCTAGGCAAGACTTTGGAAATGAGTGCTGTTTGATCTCGATCCACATGCGCGGCCTACAATAAGTGCCATGCAATTCCCCGTTACACGCATGCGCCGTCTGCGCCGCACATCGGCCATGCGGTCGCTGGTGCAGGAGACGTTTCTGCTGCCGTCGCAGCTGATCTATCCACTGTTTATCTGCCCGGGCCAGGGTGTGCGCAAACCCATCAGCTCCATGCCGGGCGTCTTCAACCTGTCGATTGATGAGGCGTTGAAGGACGCTGCGGACTGTGCCGCGCTGGGCATTGGCGGCCTGCTGCTGTTTGGCCTGCCTGCGAGCAAGGACGAGGTGGGCAGCGGTGCTTACGCAGATGACGGCATCGTTCAGCAGGCATTGCGCGCCATGAAGGCAGACGCATCACTGAACAGCCTGGTGCTGATTGCAGACGCCTGCCTGTGCGAGTACACCAGCCACGGCCACTGCGGGGTTCTGGTGGGTGAGGGTGCGGACTGTACCGTCGACAACGACGCATCGCTGCCGCTGCTGGCCAAGACGGCCGTATCACTGGCAAAGGCGGGTGCAGACATCGTCGCTCCCAGTGACATGATGGACGGCCGCGTTGCCGCCATGCGCGATGCCATGGATGAGGCTGGCTTTACCGAGACTGCCATCATGAGCTACGCAGCAAAGTTTGCCAGTGCCTTTTATGGTCCCTTTCGAGAGGCGGCTGACTCCACGCCGCAGATGGGCGATCGCCGCGGCTACCAGATGCAGGGCACCAACCTGCGCGAGGCCATGCGCGAGATTGAGCTGGACGTGGCAGAGGGTGCGGACATGCTGCTGGCAAAGCCTGCGGGGCCTTATCTGGATGTGATCCGCGCCACACGTGAGCGGTTTGACCTGCCGCTGGGCGCTTACCAGGTCAGTGGCGAATACAGCGCATTGATTGCCGCGTTTGAACGTGGCTGGCTGGACCGTGATCGCGCCATGATGGAGTCTCTTTTGGCCATACGACGTGCCGGGGCTGATTACATCGTGACCTATTTTGCGCGGGACGCGGCGCGCCTGCTGAAGTAAGCTTGTCGCAAGCACCCTTGCAGGCGAATCCGCATCGTAAACATCCCTAACGCGGATGTGGGATTCGCCATTGATCCACTTGTTCCCTAGGCTATAGGTCCGTCTGCGCTGCTGTTTTGCGCGCCCCTCACACGATCGCTTCGGGGTCCGCGGGCTTGCGGCGTGGCATGGCGCCACAAAGCGCTTGCTACAGGGCTCCTGGGGAGAGCGATCACCGGTGCGAGGAAACCTCTTCGATTTCGTTCTGCTGCCGCTGCTCATCCTGTTCTTTGGGGTGCTGCAGGCGCGGCGGCCGCTGCGCCGGTACCGCCTGTGGCTGGGTGGCTGGACGCTCATCCTGTTGAGCTTCCTGGTGTGGATGTGGCCGCTCGCGTCGCCGCTGGCCACGGTATTTCAGGAAAGCATTCGGCTGGATTGCCTGATCCTCGGCGGCATTCTTTTTCTGGCATCCTTTGTGCCTCTGAAGTCCTCGCGCCTGCGGCTGGCCATCTACGTTGTGCTGCTTGCGCTTGCGCCGTGCGTGCTGGCAGACGCCTCTGCCGCGGGCATCATCGGGCCGGTGTTCTGCTGTGTGGTGGCGCTGGCGGGCGAAGCGGTGGCGCTGTGGATGGCGCGCGATATGCTGGCTGGCTGGCCGGGATACCGGCTCATCGTGGCACAGTGCCTTGTGGCGGCTGTGGCGCTGGTGGTGCTCGCGCCCATGACGCGGCCAGACATCATGGTGACGGTGGTGCTGGTGCAGATTCTGTGGGGCAGCGCAACGCTGCTGCTGGCAAACACCCGCAACCGCAACACCGGCACATGGATGACGGCTGCCGGCTTTCTGGCATGGGGTGCCCTGTACTTTACCAACCGAGTGGTGCTGTACAACCCGCATGCCTACTTAGCGCTTCTGGACCGCATCTGGAATCTGCCCAAGTACCTTGTCGGCTTTGGCATGATCCTGAGCGTGGTGGAGGAGAGCACGGAGCAGATTCGCACGCTAAGCGAGGAATATCGCCTGTTGTATGAGAGCAACCCGCACCCTATGTGGATTTTCAGCCAGTCCGACGCGCGCTTTCTCTCTGTGAACGACGCGGCTGTCCACGTCTACGGCTACACCCGCGACGAGCTGCTTTCCATGACGCTGTTCGACATCCGGCCAGAGGAGGATTACGAGCGGCTGCGCGTTGCCTTGAAGTCGCCCGAGGTGGATCGTCAGCAGGTGTGGCGGCACCAGCGCAAGGATGGTTCGCTGTTCGAGGTGGAGATTTCCGGGCACGATGTGTCCTTTGGTGGCCTGCCCGCCTGCTTCTCTATGGCCATTGACATTACGGAGCGCGAGCAGATGAACCGCGAGCTGGTCTACAACGCGCAGCACGATGCGCTGACCGGCCTGGCCAACCGCGTACTGTTGGACGACCGCGCCGCGCAGACGCTGGCCCGCAGCGTCCGCGACCACAACAAGGCAGCGCTGCTGACCATCGATGTGGACCGCTTTAAACGCATCAACGACACCTACGGTCATCACGTAGGCGATGAGTGCCTGAAGGCTATTGCGGAGCGGCTCAGCACACGCGTGCGCGATGCGGACACGCTGGCCCGCACCGGCGGCGAGGAGTTCACGCTGGTGGTGGGCGGCCTCACATCACGCCGTGGCGCTGCGGCGGCCGCCGCAGCGCTGCTTTCCACGCTGGAGCAGCCGCTGCTGCTGAGCAACAACGAAATTGCCGTGTCCGTAAGCATTGGCGTGGCCGTGTATCCGGACGATGGCGAGGATATGGACGGCATCCGCAAGCGGAGTGACAAGGCGCTGTACCAGGCCAAGCGCGCCGGCGGCGGCCGCGCCGTGCTGGCATCGCTGGGCGACGACGCAGAGGAACGCAACGCCACCGACGTGGAGGCGGCGCTGCGCCGCGCACTGGCGGATGGCACGCTGGAGCTGGCGTATCAGCCCATCTTCGACTCGAGTGGGCATCTGGCGCGGGTGGAGGCTTTGGCCCGCGGC
>JAMFTB010000238.1 GCA_026225595.1 Terriglobus sp.
CCCCGCGCGCAGCGGGCCCGTCCGGCAGGACACGCAGTTCACTCAGTGGGACAATGGAAGAGCGATGGCTCATTACCTTGTTACCGGCGCGTCCGGCTTCTTTGGCGGCATTTTGAAGCGGCGGCTGCTGCGCGAAGGCCACACCGTGGTCAACGTCGACCTCGAGGCAGATGAGGATGCAGGTGCGACCGGCCTCACTAGCATCCGCGGTGATCTGCGCGATGTTGCGCTGATGCAGGGTGTGTTTGCGGAGCATCGCTTTGACGCAATCTTCCACGCAGCAGCACAGCTGGCGCACGGCATGCATCTGGATGAAAAGCTGCTGTGGACCAGCAACGTGGATGCGACCGTTCTGCTGGCGGAGCTGGCAAAGCAGCATGGTGTGAAGCCGTTCGTCTTTGTATCGACCAACTGCCTGTGGGCTTCAAACCTTGGCCATCCTGTGCAGGAAGATGTGGACGTGCCCGCGCCCATCGAAATTTACGGTCGCAGCAAGCTTGAAGCTGAGCAGCGCCTTCGTACGTTCTTTGACGATCTCAACGTCGTCATCCTGCGCACGCCCACCATCATGGACGAGGGTCGCCTGGGCCTGCTTGCCATGCTGTACGAATTCATGGACGACAACAAGACCGTGTGGGTGGTGGGCGACGGCAGCAATCAGTATCAGTTTCTCTACGCGGACGACCTCGCCACCGCCTGCATCCTTGGCGCGGGGTATGGGCGCAGCGGTCTCTTCCACGTTGGCAGCGACAATGTGCAGAGCATGCGGGATGTCTACGGCAGCGTGATCGCAGCGAGTGGCAGCAAGAGTCGCGTGAAGTCGCTTCCGCGCGGACCTGCTATTGCTGCCATGATGGCCGCGCATCACCTGCGTATCTCGCCGCTGGGGCCGTACCACTACAAGATGATTGCGGAGAGCTTCGTCTTTGACACCGCTCGCGCAAAGGCGGAGCTGAAGTGGCAGCCCACGCTTACCAACGAACAGATGCTGCTGCGCGCATACCAGCACTACCGCGCGCACCGCGCAGAGATTCACAGCCGCACGGATGTCTCAGCGCACCGCAAACCCGCGTCCATGGGCGTGATTCGCCTGCTGAAGTGGCTGTCGTAATTGTTGCGGCTTTAGCCGCCGAGATAGAAGTCGATGTCCTTAGATAGTGTGGCTTTAGCCACCGAGATGCGAATCTCAGCGGCTAAAGCCGCACAACGAGCTGCTCGACTTTCTATCTCAGCGGCGAAGCCAGTAAAAAGGTGCGTGAGCACCCGCTCCGCGCGCAGCGGGCCCGTCCGGCAGGACACAAGTAGTTAGGTAAGTTAAAGCTGAAGTGCAGTGATCCGTTCGATGCTTTGCAGGTCACGCACGTGATGCACGCTGCTCCAGCCTGTGAGTAGCGCATCCAGCGCAGAGTTGCGGCCTGCTGTTTCCATCAGCAGCCAGCCACCGGGGCGCAGATGCTGCGCAGCGTGCGGCAACAGCCGGCGGATGACGTCCAGGCCATCGTCACCACCAAACAGCGCCAAGTGCGGTTCAAAGTCGCGCACCTCCGCGTGGAGCGTGGGTGCGTCCGTCAGCGGAACATACGGCGGGTTCGAGACGATCAGATCAAAATGTGGCTCACCTGCTGCGGCATCCAGTAAGTCGCTGCATGCAAAGCGCAGGTTACGCGCGCGCAGGTGGCAGGCGTTGCTGTGCGCGACGCCCAGCGCATCGGGTGAGATGTCCAGCGCCAGC
>JAMFTB010000239.1 GCA_026225595.1 Terriglobus sp.
GGCGCTTTTGCATGCTGTCCAAAGGGCCAGCGCACACGCAGCACGCGGTGGCGGTTGCCCTCACGGTCTGCTGATTGCACGCGGGCGCTCAGCAGATCCGCAACGTTCAGGATGCCGACAAAATACCCGGCCGCATCTACCACCGGATAGCTTGTGAAACCGCTTGCACCCATGCGCTCGGCCGCAACACGCAACGTTCCATCCGCCGGCAGCGTCGCTGGCGACGATACGCCATAGTCCATCAGCAGTCGTTCCATTTGCTCCGCCTCGTCGCTCGGCAGGCCCTCTGCAGCAGCAATCATCTGCGACCGCGTCAGCATACTCACCAGCACGCCGCGTGCATCCACCACGGGAAAGATGCGCTGCCAGTGCGACCATGACGTCGCGCCGCGCTCGTTCATCTTGCGCAGCCACTCCACCGCGTCACGCCGCGTGGCATCCGCCGGCAGCGCATAGACCGACGTGTGCATGGCATCGCGCGTGACCACCATCTCCAGCGGATCAACGGAATATTCCCGCGCCAGGTGACGTCCCCTGCGTGACAGACCCGCGGTGATCAGCGAACGCTTCTGGAAGAGCACACTGAGCGCATAGCCGGTGGTACAGGCAAGCAGCACTGGCAGCACAAGGCCACCATTGTGCGTCAGTTCGACGGATAACATTGCAGAGGTCAGCGGCGCTCCAATGGAAGCAGCCAGCAATGCCGTCATGCCCACCACGGCCCATCCACCGGGCGACAACGATGGCATCCAGTGCGACAGCGCCGCACCCATCGCAGCGCCAATCATCAGCAGCGGCGCAAGGATACCGCCAGCGGTGTTGGACGACAGCGACATGATCCAGATAAACGACTTGACGACGAGCACGCCAACAATCAGCTTCCAAGTGAAGTCGTTGTTCACGAAGAGCCGAACCACGTCATACCCCACACCCAGCGCCTGCGGAAAGAGCATGCCACCAAGGCCCACAAACAGGCCACCAATGGCGGGAAACCACATCCAGTGGATGGGCAGCTTTTCGTACAGCTCTTCCACGTGATGGATCGTAGAACTTAAAGCCACCGCAACCAACGCACACAGAACGCCCAGCAGCAGCGCACCCAGCATGGCCTGGTGGTGCATGCTCTGCGTGGTGTAGCTCATGGGAAAGATTGGCCCCGGCCCCAGCAGCAGGCGGCGCAGCGCGCCTGCGGTGGCGCAGGCAACCGCTACCGGCACCAGCGACCGCGGCCTCCACTCAAACAGCAGCAACTCCACCGCCAACAACACCGCAGATAGCGGGCATGAAAATGTTGCGGCCATACCAGACGCCGCTCCACAAACCAGCAGCACAGAACGCTCCGCATCCGTTACCGGCAGAAACTGTGCCAGCAATGATCCGCATGCACCACCCGTGGCGATAACCGGACCTTCCGCGCCAAACGGGCCGCCTGAGCCAATGGAGACAGCTGTCGCAAGCGGTTTGAGAAACGCGACACGCGGCTTGATGCGCGCGCCACCAAAAATTGCAGCTTCCACCGCCTCAGGCATGCCGTGACCACGCACCGCGGGCGAGCCAAAACGTGCAATCAGCCCCACCAGAACGCCACCCACAACCGGCACAAGCACGGACCACCAACCCATGTGGTGCGTGGACGGATCCACCTCGTCAAACTGCCAGCGCTGAAAATAAAACAGGTTGGTCGCAAGCCCGATGAGCCGCAGCAACACCCACGACAGAACGGCCGACACGCCACCCAGCACGGCCGCCACCGCGCTTATAAACAGCATTCGGCTATCGGCGGAATAATCCCGTAAAATGGTGCTTTCCGCCTGCAGTGGAGGCAGCTCTGAGTCCGCCGGTGTGGGCGACGACGCTTCTCCCCGTTCCTGCACTTCTACGACAATTGCTTCGTTATCCGCAGCGGCGGCTCGCTCTATTCCGCTTCTTTCTTCCGATTCCATTACTGTTAACTTACGCCGGTTCGCCTACGGTGGTAAGTCCCGGGAGACGCAATTGATCGATCGCTACACACGGCCCGCCATGCGCACGCTATGGTCTGATGAGTCAAAGTTCCGCGCCTGGCTTGAGGTGGAAGCCACCGCCAGCGAGGTGCTTGCAGACGCGGGCATCGTGCCGCAGGAGGCCGCAAAGGCCATCCGCACACGCGGCGACTTCGACATCGCTCGCATTCAGGCCATCGAAGTGGAGACGCGCCATGACGTCATCGCATTCACCACGGCGGTGGCGGAAAAAGTCGGTCCTGACGCGCGCTGGCTGCACTTTGGCCTCACCTCCACGGACGTGGTGGACACCGCACAGGCACTGCTGCTGAAGCAGGCATCAGCCACCATCCTTGAGGGGCTGAACGCACTTGCCGCCGTGCTGGAGCGCCGCGCCGTGGAATTTGCGCTGACACCCTGCATCGGCCGCACGCACGGCGTCCACGCAGAACCCACCACCTTTGGCATGAAGTTGCTCCTGTGGTACTCGGAATGCCTGCGCAATATTGAGCGCTTTACCGCCGCCGCAGAGGACATGCGCGTGGGCAAACTCTCCGGCGCTGTGGGCAGCTACGGCACCGTCACGCCCTCGCTGGAAGAGGAGATTTGCACGCGCCTTGGCCTGCAGACTGCTCCAGTAAGCACGCAGGTGCTGCAACGCGATCGCCACGCTGCGTACGTTGGCGCGCTGTCCATCGTTGCCAGCTCGCTCGACCGCATTGCCACTGAGATTCGTCACCTGCAGCGCACCGAAGTTCGCGAGGCGGAGGAGTTCTTCAGCGAAAAGCAGAAGGGTTCCAGCGCCATGCCGCACAAGCGCAACCCCATTACCTGCGAAAACATCTGCGGTTTAGCGAGGGTCATGCGGGCAAATAGCCAAGTAGCGCTGGAAGACGTTGCGCTGTGGCACGAGCGCGACATCTCGCACTCGTCGGCAGAGCGCGTCATCCTGCCCGACACCACAACGCTGGCCGACTACATGCTCAGCAAGGCGACCAACCTGATCGACAAGCTGATGGTCTACCCCGAGCGCATGAAGAAGAACCTTGACCTGACCGGCGGACTTGTCTTCAGCGGCCAACTGTTGCTGGACCTGGCCGAGGCGGGCATGTCGCGCGAGGATGCCTACAAGACCGTGCAGACGCTGGCGATGAAAGCGTGGAAGGAAGACCTGGTCTTCAAGGACCTGGTCGCAGCCGACCCGCAGATCACCGCTCTGCTGCCGCCGGAACGCATCACACGCGCCTTTGACGTGCAGCGCCGGCTGGGCAACGTGCCCGCCATCTTTGAACGCGTGCTTGGCGTAAAGGTCTAGCAGTCAAACATGCGGCCAGCGGGCGACCACGAACTGATCCAGATCATGGACGCTGCGCTGGCTGACTCCACCGCGCGCAGCGGAGCGTGGCTGGCCTGCCGTCCCGGATGTTCGCAGTGCTGCCACGGCGTCTTCCGCATGTCCATGCTGGATGCGGAGCGGCTGCGCGAAGGCCTGCGGATGGCGGACGCAGCAACAGCAGATCGCATCCGGCAGCGCGTTGCGCAGTCTATCCAGGAACTCGCCTTTGACTTCCCCGGCGACCCAACCACCGGCATTCTTCGCGAGGACGAGGACTCGCTGCAGGCCTTTGAAGAGTTTGCCAATGAAGCAGCCTGCCCCGTGCTTGACCCCGCCACGGGCACCTGCGACCTGTACGCGCATCGCCCCATGACCTGCCGCAGCTTTGGCCCGCCGGTGCGAGTAGAAGAAGGCGGGTACGGCATCTGCGAACTCTGCTTCATCGGCTCGCCTGCGGAAGCCGTTGCCGCCGCAGAACTCCATCTGCCACCAGAAGATCTGGAAGCATCTTTGGAAGCGGAGGCCGGTGGAGGCACCACCATCATCGCATTCGCCCTGCAAGGGCTTTAACTCTCTCGTTCCATCACGAGTAAAATTGAGCTTGAGCAGGCGACCACCGTACTACGAGTGGCGCTGAGCAGAGGCTTATGGAACCAACCGTAAAGATGATGAAGGCGAAGCTCCACCGCGCCACCGTGACGCAGTCGGATCTTCACTATGAAGGCAGCATTGGCATCGATGCTGACCTGCTCCTGCTGTCGGGCATTCTGCCCAGCGAAGCTGTCCATGTGTGGAACATCAACACCGGCCAACGATGGGAGACCTATGCCATACCCATGCCTGCCGGTTCCCGCGAAATCCAGGTGAACGGCGCTGCTGCAAGGCTGGCGCAGGTGGGTGACCTGGTCATCATCGCCGCGTTCTCATGGATGCCTGAGAGTCTGGCGCTGGAACACACGCCGCGCGTGATTCTGCTGGACGAAAGTAATCTGCCTCTACTCCAACCAGCAGAGTTCGCGCACGCCTGAGGCCCCAAAGGGACCTCAGCGGCTAAAGCCGTTTTACAAAGGTATGTGTTCGGCACGGCTAAAGCCGTGCCCTTACGAGTTCTCGCATCTGCGGGATGTTTACGTAGGAGCAAAGAGAGATAATGCAGTTGCATGTCTCCCGCACCGCTCCCCACGCAGACCGAATGGAACCTGACGCTGGCCATGACCGGCGCCAGCGGCGCTCTGTTCACTGCGGCCATGCTGCGGCTGCTGGCGGCCGATGCACGCGTGGCTCACGTGCAGTTTGTCGTCTCAGACCACGCCCTGCGCGTTGCCGCTGAGGAGATGGGCATCCGCGGCCGCACCGGCCTGCTGGAAGGCCTTCTGGGTACGGAAAAAGACCACAGCAAGATTCACCTGCTGAACAACGACGATGTTGGCGCGGGCATTGCCAGCGGATCGTACCGCAGCGACGGCATGGTGGTGCTGCCCTGCTCCATGGGCACGCTGGCGTCCATCGCCAACGGCATGGCGCAGCGGCTCATCGACCGCGCCGCCGACGTCTGCCTGAAGGAGCGGCGCCCGCTGATCCTGTGCGTGCGCGAGACGCCCTTCAACCGCATCCACCTGCGCAACATGACACTTGCTGCCGAGGCTGGCGCAACCATCTACCCCGTCATCCCCGCGCTGTACTTCAAGCCTGAGAGCACAGAGGCCATCGCACACCAGTTCTGCTGCCGCGTGCTGCAGCACCTGGGCCTGCCGCAGGATTCCGCTTACCGCTGGAAACCCGAAGAATAATGTCCTGCCGGACAGGCATCCTACGCGGAGGGCGGGTGTTCACGCACCTCTCTACTGGCTTCGCCTCGCGCCTCCCGATGGTTGGCAAGACAATTCATCCCGACCAACGGGAGGACTAAGCGAAGCAGAAAAAAGGCGTGCAAACGCCCGCCCTCCGCGTAGCTGGCCCGTCCGGCAGGACAAAGAAGAAGTGTTTAGCCTTTTGGATTTGTGTTGTGCCAGCCGGAGTCTATGATGCTTGCCGACCCTGATGCGGGTGGTTCATCCAGGAAGCGCTCAGTGGCTGGCAGCACCTGGTTGGCGCACTCTGCTGCGGCCAGGTGTCCGCAGCCCTTCAGCCCCACCAGCACACTCTGCGGCACCAGTTCGTGCAGGCGCAGCGCCGACTCAAACGGCGTCAGCTTATCCTCGGTCCCCCACACAATCAGCACGGGCATCTTCAACTGGTGCACACGGAAGTCGAGAATCTCGTGGCCTGTGAGCATGCTCTGAAAGGAGCTGTCCACAATGGGGCGGCTCTTCTCAAAGATGCGCAGCATGCCCGGCACAGCAAAGCCCGGGATGCGGATGTGCGGCTTGTCCGGCTCAATGCGCGCCGTCAGCTCTTCAATGCCCGCGCGGTCATAGGGCGAGAACAGCGACATGGGAAAGTTGATGACAAAGTACATGCCGGCGCTGTCGTACAGCAGCAGGCTGTGTACCAGGTCCGGCCTGTCCAGCGCCACCTTCGTCGCAACCCAACCGCCCATGGACCAGCCGGCAACATCTGCCTGCGGCATGTTCAGGGCATGCATAAAGTCCACGGTCAGGCGCTCTTCCGCGGCCAGCGAATAGTCGCCACCGGCGGGCTTGGGCGAATCGCCATAGCCCAGCAGATCAATGGCGTAAACATGGTAGCCATGCATCGCCAGTTCCGGCAGCATGGGTGCCCAGTCCGTGGCGCGCGCACCCAGCCCGTGGATGAGCAGAAGCGGCCGCTCCGGCTGATGGTCGTTGTTCGTCTGGGCCTCGAGGTAGTGGATACGGTAGCCATCCACATTGACCCAGTGGCTGCGCACGCCGTTGCCACGCAGATAGACATCCACGGAACGATCCAGCAGCCATAGGGGGTTGTAATAAAGCAGGGCGCCTGCACTGCTGCCCAGGGTGAGCAGCGCAATCAGCACAACCAGCCAAGTCCGCTTGCGCGGCTTGACCGGCGTCACTTCAGGGGCTTTCCGAACTCTTCTGCAAAGCACGTATGGTTCACGTCGAAGCGTCCTCCGAAATATTTATCGGGACCCTTCAGACGGCCAATGGCGAGCAGGGACACTACCCAATAGCTTAGCGGAAGTCTTAATATCTCGTGAATTTTTTCCTGCTCAAAGCCTTCCATCGCAGCGGTGTCATACCCCATCACCTCAGCGGTCAACTGCATGTAGGCGGCGGCATAGGTCACCTGTTTGCTCATCCAGCCGTGCATCTGGTCTGTGTTCAGGCTCAGCAGGTAACTCTCAACGTAGGACTTTAACTGTGCGGCATATCCTTCTGACATACCTCCACTTAAACCCATCTCAACAATCTCATCCGCGTCCCGCCGCCAGCTGTCTGCATCACCGCAGCAGGCGATGACGACGGATGCTTCCTCAACCTTGGCCTGGTTGAAGCAGCCCGCGCGCAGGCGCTTTTTCTGCTCCGGCGACTGGACGACAATAAAGCGCCACGGCTGCACGTTGTAACCGGAGGGCGCCTGCAGACCCGCCTCCAGAATGACGCGCAGGTCTTCTTCAGGCATGGGGCTGCCGTCAAACGAGGGGGTATTTCTGCGCTCGCGAATAGCGTCTGGCAGGGACTTGAGCGGCTGTTGCATCGGGTCTAGTGTACTGGAGCCGTCGGCATCGGACCTAGGGGAACCCTGAGAGCGTTTCCGACGTATGACGTCATGAACGTACGTGACAAATGTGCTACCGGAGGCTCTGTGCTGAAGAAATGCCGACTCCCCTTCATTCCTCTTTTGTGCTTTACCGCTTTTCTCGTTCTGGGCGCTGATGGTCATAGCCAAAGCACACCGTCGCTGCTAGCTCCCTACAGCAATCAGTTTCAGACAGAAAAGATTTCGAGAAACGGTTTTGATCTTTACTACCGGTCGCTCGGTAGCGGAGATGCAGTTCTTCTGCTGAGCGGCGGACCGGGAGATGACTGTGATTACCTACTGCCAGTAGCTTCAGAAGTCGCCAAGCACGCCCATGCCATTCTGCTGGAGCAGCGCGGCACTGGGCGCTCTCTACCTCCGCAGATCGATAAGACGACGATCAATCTGGCGCTTTCCCTCGCAGACATGGAGTCGCTTCGAGAGCATTTGAATGTCAAGCGGTGGACCGTCATCGGACATTCTGCAGGAGGTGTCCTCGCGATGGATTATGCGGCCGCCTATCCAGAGCGGATTGACAAGCTCATACTGCTGGATTCGGCGCCAGTCGCCTTTGAGTACCTGACGGCTTTTGAGGACAACATGCTGGGCCGCTTGTCCGAAGTGGATCGCGAACGACTGATTACCCTCGAGCAATCGGGCGCTGCTCAGTCGCGACCGGAGATGGTTCGGTTTCAGGCTGAGGGTCTTTTCTTTGATCGAAAAATCGGAGACCAGTTGGCGGGCGAACTGAGCCAGGCATGGCACTCGGATGTCGGCCATCTGCTGGGCCCGGAGATCACAGCGCCCGGATACGATCTGCGGCCACGCCTGAAACATTTCGACCGGCCCGTCCTGGTTCTTCACGGACGCCAGGACCCAATGGATCCGTGGATGGCCTATCAGACCAGCGCAGCGTTTAGCCACTCCACTCTGCGCTTCATCGACCGTGCCGGCCATTTCCCCTGGTTCGAGCAGCCGAAGGAATTCAATGCAGTTCTGAACGGTTTTCTTCAGTCACACTGAGTAGTTACAGCGAATTCATCGGCTCTTCGCTGACGTAGTTGGCGCCGTTGGGCAGGTCTGCCACCACCCATACGCCATGAAAGGCGCTGCGCAGCTCAGGGTATGCCGTTACCAGCGCCCTGGCGGCAGCTGCGTTGCGTGCACGCGAGGCTACGGGGTCGGGGAGCGCATCTTCCGCGTGGATGTGGGCCAGCAGGTCAATGCCGTCCGCATGGTTGGGAGCGTTCTCGGCCTCCAGGCTGGTCACGCGAACCTCGCCTGCCTTGCCGGTAAGCACCAGCGGTTGCGACGTTCCAATGCCCGCGGAAAGCGCCGTGGGCGCGGACTTTTCCCGCTCGCCCTGGAGCGTATCCAGGTGCGAGCTGGTCAGGAAGGTTACCGGCTTCAGCAGCGCCTCAGCCTCTGTGTAGTAGACCCACGCGTTCCATGCCTGCTTCTTGGCGGCGTAGTCGCGAGCAGTCTTCCAGAACCACAGGCCATCGTGGCCCCCTGCAAGGGTGGCTCGCGGAAACAGGCCGCCAAGCTGCCATGTGCCGGGAGTGCTCTGGCGCAACAGCATCGCCACCTGCCACGGTTCGCTTGTGCCTGCGGTGTCCAGCACGACGAGCGCATAGCGGCCGGGCGGCAGTGCGGGGATCAGAAAACTGGTCTGCGACGGGCTGCCATGCAGCGTGCAGAAGAACTGCGCATCCTGCGCGGAGCCGTCTGCCGCGGTCTTGTTGGCGCTGGCGTCCAGAATCCACACGGTGCTGGTCACAAAGCTTGCTCCCTGCAGATGCGGCGCCGCGGTGTGAATGGCGCTGGCGATGCCTGCAAAGTCCTTCGCAAACTGCGGCATGGTCTGCGCTCGGACACCCTCTGCATTCCCTGCTGCGGCCAGTCCAGCCAGCGCGGTGCCTGCGCGCGCAATCGTGTCGCGCTCCGCGGGCATCATCTGCGACTGCGGGATGCATGGCTCCGCAAACAGTGTGGCGGCAAAGGCGAAGCCGGCAAGCGGAAGAAGGCAGACGGAGCGCATGAACAGGTTCCCTCAAAGAAAATCACCGCACCGTGATGCCCAACGGGCGCGGTTGCTAGTCTAGTACAGCACGTACACACGGTTCGACGGGGTACACCGCCAAGCGGATACCCACGGCGACGGGAGAGTTATGCGCAGCAGCTGGAATAAGGTTTTTGGAAGCGGTCTGCTGGGCATGGCAGTGGCAGTATCAGCAGGTGCGCAGACGAAGCCCTCTGCGGCCATTCCTGCGACCCAACCCACCAGCACGCCCTCCGTATCGGATCTGCCATCTGCCCATCCCTCGGCTACGTCGTCAGGCGCAAGCGTGGTGACGTGGAGCAATGCGCAGCTGACGGTGGAGGGCCACGGCGACGACCTGCGCGGTGTACTGCTGCAGGTGGCTCGGCTGACGGGCATGAAGGTGACAGGCGGCATCCCGGACGAACGCGTCTTTGGCAACTACGGCCCGGGCCCCGTGCAGCAGGTGCTGGGGCAGCTGTTTGATGGCATTGCCATCAACATGATGCTGGTAAACGGCGGCCCCACCACTCCCAAGGAGCTGGTGCTAACCGCACGCACCGGCGGCGTTACCCCGCCCATGGCGCGGCCCATTGGCGACGATGAGGGCTCGCGTTACAGGAGCGGCGCTCGCAGCGGATTCAACAACCAGCCAAACGCAGCGCAGCTCCCGCCGGGACAGGCAGCTCCGCAACAGCAGCCACCACCACCGCCTCCTGCTGGCGCAGCAGTGGATATCTCGCAGCCCGCCAGTACCACGCCCACAACGGACGCAAGCGGTCAGCCGCAGTCGCCCAATGGCGTGCGGACCCCGGAACAGATTTTTGAGGAGCTGCAGAAGCGTCAGCAGCAACAGAAGAGCGGCGCCAGCGGAACCAGCCAGTAACGGCGGCTCAACACCACGTCCGATGCAGGTTTAAGCCAGATCGGCCTGTGCGGTGGAAGCTGAAACGGCCATTGCTTCACGGCTGGCGATGCCCTGCTGCGCAACCTGGATAGAGTGAATGCGGAAGAGCCGGAACATCGCTCCGCAGAGGCTATACGCCAGCAACACGCCGCCGGCAAGGCTGGCCAGAATGGCACACAAAAGAACTACGGTCGTCACGATTCCAAACTCCCTTTACAGCGGCGTCGGCACGGGTCATCCAGCTTTCGAAAACCTGGACGGCAGTGCAGCTCAGTTAGTTTGCTCTTCCCTTTGCACGCGCAATAGTACTTAACCGGGTACCCACGGTGAATTCCTGTGCACTGTGCGTAAAACGCCCCAAGCGAAACTCCACAAAGAAGCGGGGCAAACAACTCGTAGGCCGCTCCTTTCAGTATGCCCCATTGCGCGCGGCCCCGGATGCCTTACCCTAGAGATTGCGGCTCAACAGGTCGCACCTCTGCTATGAGCATCACGCACATTACGGTTCGCGGCGCACGCCACCACAATCTGAAGAACATCGACGTCAGCATTCCGCGCAACAGCCTGACGGTGGTGACGGGCTTGTCGGGCTCCGGCAAAAGCTCCCTTGCGTTTGACACCATCTATGCAGAGGGCCAGCGTCGCTACGTTGAGACGCTGTCCGCATACGCGCGCCAGTTCCTTGACCAGATGGAACGGCCCGATGTGGACGCCATCGACGGCCTGTCGCCGGCCATCTCCATTGAGCAGAAGACGACGTCGCGCTCGCCGCGATCGACCGTCGGCACCATCACAGAAATCTACGACTACCTGCGGCTGCTGTGGGCATCCGTGGGCAAGCCGCATTGCCCGCAGTGCGGTCACGAGATCAGTCGCCAGACCGCAGACCAGATCGTCGAACGCATCGTCGCGTTGAAGCCGGGCGAACGCATCTCCGTGCTGGCGCCCATTGTGCGCGGCCGCAAGGGCGAGTTTCGCGAAGAGCTGGAGGCGCTTGACCAGCAGGGCTTCCGCGCGCGCGTTGACGGCGAAATGATCGAGATCACCGAAGGCATGCGGCTGGAGAAGCGCAAGAACCACACGCTTGAAGCCGTGGTCGATCGCGTGATCCTGAAGCTGGACACTGAAGGCCGCCCCGACACCCGCCGCCTTGAGGCTTCAGTCCAAAAAGCATTGCAGATGGCGAATGGCCTGGTCATCATCGCCATCCACGGCATGGACGAGACGCTGTACTCGTCGTCCATGGCGTGCCCGGATTGCGGCATCAACGTGCCCAAGCTTGAGCCGCGTTCGTTCTCGTTCAACAGCACCTACGGCGCCTGCACCGAGTGCAATGGCCTGGGCAGCATCTACGACTTTGATCCCGGCAAGACCATCACAGACTGGTCAAAGCCTCTGCTGGATGGAGCCATGGGACCCGGCGCTGGATCAGCGTATCTGCTGCGGCTCATCAAGCTCTTCAGCGACAAGTACAAGATCGACCTGAAGCTGCCTTTTGAGGATCTGCCGGAGGCGCAGCAGAAGTTGCTGCTCTACGGGCCGCCACGCAATGAGGCCGGTCGCACCGGCTTTCACGGCATCTTCGGTTACCTGCGCGACAGCATGGAAGAGTCAAAGTCCGACAGCTTCCGCGAGTACTACATGCAGTACATGTCCGCGACACTGTGCCCTGCATGCAACGGCAAACGCCTGCGGCCGGAGTCACTCGCGGTGAAGGTCAATGGCAAATCCATCAGCGACTTCACGTCCATGTCGCTGGATGATGCGATGGACGCAGCGAACACGTTCAACTTCACCGGCCGCGAAAAACTCATCGCAGACCGACTGCAAAAAGAAGTGATTGAGCGCCTCGAGTTTCTGAACGCGGTTGGTCTCAGCTACCTCTCGCTCAACCGCAGTGCAGCCACGCTCAGCGGCGGCGAAGGCCAGCGCATCCGGCTGGCCACGCAGATTGGCTCACGCCTGCGCGGCGTGCTGTACGTGCTGGATGAGCCGTCAATCGGCCTGCATCAGCGCGACAACATGCGGCTGATCTCTGCAATGGAAAACCTGCGCGACCTGGGCAACACCGTGCTCGTCGTGGAGCATGATGAAGACACCATCCGCAAGGCCGACTACGTGCTGGACCTTGGCCCCGGCGCGGGCAAGAACGGCGGCTACCTCATTGGCGCAGGCACACCGGCAGAGATTGCTGCGAACCCTGACTCCATCACCGGCCAGTACATCTCCGGCAAGGTCGATATTCGCAGCAACGACGCTCCACGCGCGCTCAGCGGCAAAGAGATTGTGGTGGAGGGTGCGCGCGAACACAACCTGAAGAACGTCACCGCGCACTTCCCCTTGGGCGTGATGACGGTGATTACCGGCGTCAGCGGCAGCGGCAAAAGCACGCTGGTCAACGACATCCTTTATCGCTCGCTGGCAAAGACGCTCTACCGCAGCAAGGAAGAGCCGGGCGCGCACACGCGCGTCGTCGGCATCGACCAGATCGACAAGGCGGTTGAGATTGATCAGTCGCCCATTGGCCGCACGCCTCGCTCAAACCCTGCAACGTACACCGGTGTCTTCACGCAGATTCGCGAATACTTTGCCATGCTGCCAGAGTCGCGCGAGCGCGGCTATAAGAGCGGTCGCTTCAGCTTTAACGTGCAGGGTGGCCGCTGCGAAGCGTGCCAGGGCGACGGCCCGCGCCGCATTGAAATGAATTTTCTGCCAGACGTCTACGTGCTGTGCGAGGTCTGCAATGGCCGCCGCTACAACCAGGAGACGCTCTCAGTAAAGTTCAACGGCTACAGCATCGCAGACATTCTTGATCTGCCCATCGGCGACGCGCTTAGCATCTTGGGCGACCTGCCTAACATCAAACAAAAACTTCAGACGCTGGTGGATGTTGGCCTCGGGTACATCCATCTTGGCCAGTCTGCAACCACGCTGAGCGGCGGCGAAGCACAGCGCATGAAGCTGGCCAAGGAACTGAGCAAACGCCAGACAGGCCGCACACTTTACCTCCTCGACGAGCCAACCACCGGCCTGCACTTTGACGATGTACGCAAGCTGCTTGAAGTGCTGCAAAAGCTGGTGAACCTGGGCAACAGCGTGCTCATCATTGAGCACAACCTTGACGTCATCCGCAATGCAGACTGGCTCATTGACATGGGGCCTGAGGGCGGCAGCGGCGGCGGCACCATCGTTGCAGCGGGCACGCCGGAGCAGGTGGCAAAGGTAAAGGCATCGCACACCGGCATGTTCCTCGCCAAGCTCTACAAGGAGCGCCCCGACAGCCAGCGCGGCCCAGCGCCCGCATACGTCGCACCCGTGGTGGTGAAGACTGAGGTAGCCAACGCCACCAAGTTCGCGCCAAGCGCAGAAGAGCGCGCCGCCAAGCGCAAGGCCGCAGCCAAAGCCGCCGCGGTGAAGAGCAAGGCGAAGAAGGCAGCACGGACAAAGCTTGCATGATGGAAAACGAGAACCATCTTGAGCGAACCGTTGAGGTTGAGCCGGGTTACGATCCCGGCTACTTCCCTGCACCCATCCGCCAGCCCAATCTTGGCTATGCGCTTGCGCTGCTCATCATCGGCTTCCTGGTGCTGGCGCTGGTGTCCATTGGCATCGCATTCCTGGGCCAGAGCGCGCATCTGCTTCCTGCCAATACAGCAAAGGCTGCCAACGGCCTGCCCAAGGCAAGCATCCTGCTTGAGGCGGTAACATTCGGCGTCACGCTTGGCATCGCCGCGCTTGTGTTCCCGCGGTTTTGGGAGCGTCCCTTTGGCCGCACCATCGAATGGAATCCCGCACCCGCAAAGCGTTTCCTGCTGCCGCTGGCGATTGGAGGCATCGCTCTCAGCGTGCTGGCGCAGCTGCTGGAAAGCTTTTTGACGCTGCCCAAAGAATTGCCCGTCGATGATTTCTTCCGTAAGCCAAGCGACGTCATCGTGATTACACTCTTCGGCACGCTGGTCGCGCCAGTGTGTGAAGAGATTTTCTTCCGTGGCTTTCTGCTGCGCGGCTTTGCCATCACCATTGAGTGGTTGATGACGCCGCGCACAGACGAAGGCCGCCTGTGGTGGATGACCGCGGACTCCCTCTCCCAGCGCTCCATGATCGTTGCCGGTGTTATCACCAGCGGACTGTTCGCGGCCATGCATGCGCCTCAACTGGGCTTCACGTGGCCCGCCGTAGGAGTGCTGTGGGTGGTGGGAGGAGCGCTTACCGCTGTGCGAATTTACTTCAAATCCGTCGCAGCCAGCAGCGTGGTGCACGCCGTCTACAACGGCTGGATCTTCGTCGTCATCTTCTTCGCAACAGACGGCTTCCGCCATCTCGACAAGATGACGGGGCACTAGCTAGGCGTGTTCGTCGGCACTTGGTCCAAATGTTGATGGCACCTTCTCGCCTAGCAACCGCAGATAGACCGTCAACTGTCCGCGATGATGTGCCATGTGTGTGAACGTGTCGGCAATCTGTTCAATGCGTGTTCCGCTGCCCAGTACTTTGTCGCCCATACGGAAATCCCACGTACCGTTCAAGTGATCTTCTGTTGTGCCTTCCAGAGCAGCTTTCCCCTTCGCGGTTGAATCTTCCGACAGCTTCAGCAATGCACCTTTTGACTCTGACGCGCCTGCCTGAAAATTACTGCGCGAGGTCTTGTCTGCAAGATCAAGACCATCCGTATTGATCATCAGTTCGATCCACGCGGGCATTTGCGCCAACAGTGCAGCCAGATATCCCAGCTCCATCGACTTCTCATGCGGCTTCCACGAGTTCTTACCTTCAGGAACTTCCTGCAACATCTTGCGGCTACGTTCACTCTCCCGATCCAGCTGGCTCAAAAAGAAACTGACGGCATCCATGGCTTGTTTCCTCCGACAGAATTGAGATGCGGATAAGCGCGAACAGGCCAACATCTGTTCCGGGATTTCACTCTGTTTGCATGCTGCTTACAATCAGAAGCATGGAACTGACAGCCGCCCTTACCGCCGACCGCGCCGCCCTGCTTGCCCTCATCGCGAAGCTCTCCTTTCGCCTGGGCGATTTCACGCTCGCGTCCGGCGCCAAAAGTGACTACTACATCGACTGCCGCACCACCACGCTGGATGCTGAAGGTGGCCGCCTCAGCGGCCTCGTCTTCGCAGAACTGATTCGTCAGCACGCACCACAGGCCGTTGCAGTAGGCGGCCTCACCATGGGCGCTGACCCGCTGGTGAGCAACACGGCATCGGCCACGGCATGGTGGCAGCTTGCGCATGCAGGCGTGCCAGCGGTTCACGGCTTCCTGGTGCGCAAGGCGCTGAAGACGCACGGCACCGGCCGCCAGATTGAGGGCTACGTGCGCGAGGGCGCTGAAGTCGTTGTGGTGGATGACGTCTGCACCACCGGCGGATCAACCATCACGGCGATTGAAGCGGTGCAGGCCGCAGGCATGAAGGTTGCAGCGGTGCTATGCCTTGTGGATCGCGAACAGGGTGGCCGCGCGAATATTGAAGCCGTCATCGGCTCCGCGCCCTTCGTAAGCGTCTTCACAGCAAGCGATGTGCGCGCAGAAAAGCTGCGCCAGGGTTAGCAGTATTGGAAGGCTCGCGGATCAAGATCTTCTGGCAACGTCAGACGGAATCACCAGCCTCAGAAACTTCAACACCCTGCTTCGTAAACATCACCTTGGTCTTGCCGCAGCCCACCGTAGGGCAGGAGCGCCCCTTGCGGTGCAGTATCTGTGAAGTCAAAAACACCTTGCCGCAGGCGAAGCACGTCACCGCAGCGTTATTGCCGTACCAATCCTCGCCAAGCGCGAGGTTCTCTTTATCCAGCATCCGCATACGTCCATGATATCGCTCGTTCTTTCCTAAGCTGTCATCCCGCAGCGCAGCGGAGGGATCTGCATGTGTGCGTGCACTCCACAGGACTCGCTCGTGCAGAACCACAAAAATAGTTCGCGGTTCTGCACAAACTGATTGCTGCTCCCAGCCAAAATGCAGATCCCTCCGCTGCGCTGCGGGATGACAAGTCAGGGGATGGGTATCGGATGACAAAGTTATGCGTTGGGCACTGCATACGTCGAAAGCGGTAAACTGGAAGGCGATGATTCCGACTCTTGAATGGACCGACCAGGGCGTCAACTTCCTCGACCAGACGAAGTTGCCGCTGGAAGAAATTTACGTACTTGCCACCAGCTACCAGGACGTGGCCACCGTGATCCGCGACATGATTGTGCGCGGCGCACCGGCCATTGGCGTGAGCGCCGGCATGGGCATGGCACTGGGCATTAAGACCAGCCAGGCCACCACCGTTGCTGCCCTGCTGCAGGACGTGGATGTAATGGCCGATGTGCTGGCAAAAACGCGACCCACCGCGGTGAATCTGTTCTGGGGCATTGACCGCATCAAGAACCTTGCCAAGAAGCTGGCCGCGGAGCTGCCCGCAAGCATGAGCGATGCAGACAAGATTGCCGCCATCCGTGACGCAGCCATCGCCGAGTCGCTGGTGATGTACGACGAGGACATTGCCGCCTGCAAGACCATGGGCAAGTTTGGCGCGGAGCTGCTGCCCCGCGAAGGCACCGTGCTGACCCACTGCAACGCTGGCGCGCTGGCCACATGCGGCTACGGCACGGCGCTTGGCGTTATCCGCGCTGCGGTTGAGAGCGGCGCAAAGATCAGTGTGCTGGCAGACGAGACCCGGCCGTACCTGCAGGGCGCACGCCTTACCGCGTGGGAGCTGCTGAAGGATGGGATTGAGACCTCAGTACTGTGTGACAACATGGCCGGCGCGTTGATGCGCAAGGGCCGCATCCAGGCCGTCATCGTTGGCAGCGAC
>JAMFTB010000240.1 GCA_026225595.1 Terriglobus sp.
ACCTGTGGAACCAGATTCCCGTAAAGGATCGAGGGGACGGCGCAGCACTCACGCTGGAAATTCCACCGGGGACAAAATTGGAACGGGGCACACTGACGGGAGTTACGTGCAGCACCAAGCCAGGGGAGGCCGCGTTGTTCACTCTGACACCCGATGCGCCGGGATCGGAACCCCTCACACTCAAATCTGAGCGGTTCAGCGTCGGGTTTTCAGATAGTTTCTGGTGGGGTGAGGATCACTACACGCCTTGCTATCACCTGACGGGCCATACCGCAATCGTTGCGTACAAGCCGGAGGGCATGCAGCTGGTGAGCCTGGAAGTACGCGACGATCTTCCTGCATCCAAAACGGCTGCACCGGCCACGGCACCCAGCCACTAAAGACGGATGACGCAATTGAAAGAACCAACAGCAAAAGCTCCCTGAATGACAGGGAGCCTTTGCTGTTGGTTGTTGTACGGACACGCGCGAAGTGCCGTCGAGAACGGCACGAAGCGCCTACCAGTTCTTATTCCATACCTCGACGACGGGGTACTTGTTTGCCATGCTGGGCTGGTAGGGGCTGCGGCTCATCCACCAGCGGATGCGTGCGTCTGCATCCTTTGCGAAGGCTGGGTCAGAAGCCACCTTTGCGTCAAACTCCTTCAGCATCTCCGGGTGGTCGGTTGCCATCTTGGTTGCGATGGGCACGGAGAGGTACTCGCCCGCGCCGATGCGGCCCATGCCTGCAAACACTGCGTCAAAGAAGCCCCAGCGAGCCAGAGCGTCAGGCGCGGCGGGGTGCAGCATGGCCATGATGATGCGTGCGCGTTCCTGGTTCATGGGCACGTAGTAGCTGCCCACGGGCATGTGCTGCTTCTCTGTCACGGGTGTGATGGTGTAGTCCGTAAGGGTGCGGCCTTCAAACGGCGTGGGCTGTTTCTTTACAGCGCTGAAGCGCCAGCTTTCGAACTCCTGATCGCTCAGGTCCTTGGTGGTCTTTTCCACCTTCACGCCCTGCAGCTCAAGCAGATCAACGATGGGCTTCCACGCCAGCGGAATGAGGAAACCGACTGGCACGGGTGCGGACGCGGTGGTGTCCACACCGTCATGCATGTTCACCATGAAGTCACTCTTCTCTGCGGTGAACGACATAACAGGCTGGCCGGTGATGGGGCTAACCTGGCTGGCGCGCTTGAGCGTGTGGTACATGATGGGGTGGGATGCGGCAGAGGTCTTGCCGCCCAGGTACAGCATCTGGTCGCGATGGCCGGCCATGGCTGCGTCTGCTGCGTTGGAGTCCGTCACAGCCTTGCGCAGCGCCGCCGGGTCTTCCGCAACAATCTCAATGGAGTGCGTCATGATGTCGTAGTTGGCCCATGCACGCGTCTTCGCGGTCTTGAGCGAGTGCGTCTCCACCAGCAGGCCAGGCACGTTGCGCGCGCCGGACCAGTAGTGCGAGTAACGCGGCGAGAAGACTTCCACGTTGAAGTCGGGCATGCCGTTGGTGGAAGGAGGTGCGGTGCGTCCCGCGCGGTCATCGCCACCACCACCGCCACCCGCAGCGGCGGCAGCAGCACCACCGCGACCACCACGTCCACCAGCGGCTGCAGCGCCGCCGGGTGCGTTGGCCATACCTGCACCGCCGGTGCCGGGGAAGTCTCCACGCAGGCCGCCATACGGGCTTACCAGATGACCGTCAGCCTCCATGCGCTTGTTCAACTCAGGGATGTAGCGGTCGTTGACCCACGCGCGGCTGCCCGGGCCAATGTCTTCATGATGGGTCATATCCCAGGTCACGTCGTACTGGTAGTCCGCGCCGTCGGTGACGTGGTTGTCGAAGTAGAAGTCAGGGCCCCACTCATTGAACAGCTTCAGGAATGCGCGCGTCTCCGGCGCGTCTGCCTTGATGTAGTCGCGGTTCAGGTTCAGCTGCTGCTCCTGCGGACGTGTGCCCGTAATGTCAGGCCCCTGCTGCTGCGCGCGGTTAAACTCGCTGCGATCTTCGTGGCCGTCGATCTCATACAGCGGCACCACGATGAAGATGACCTTGTCCAGCCACGCTGCCTGCTTGGGGTGGTTGGTTACGGCCATGTCGCGGACCAGCATGAGCGCAGTGTCCTTGCCCTCAATCTCGCCGGAGTGAATGCCGCTCTGGATGTAGATGATGGGCTTGCCGGTCTTGCGTGCGGCCTCAGGCGTAAAGGCGCGGTCTTTGCTGACGATGATGGCCGTCATGGGGCGGCCCTCAGGCGTGGTGCCGTAGCTGATCACCTTGATGTACTTCGAACGCTTCTCATACAGGTGGGCCAGGTCAATCACTTCCTGATAGCGCGCGGTCTTCTCAAAGTCGGTCTTTTCACCGGTGGTCAGCTCGTCTGCAGGCACGCCCTTGGTGCTGGCGGCAAGCGACACAGCAGCAAGCGACGCGGGCGACTGGTACGCGCTGTGCGGACGCACCTGTTGGTCCTGCGCGGAAGCGCTGACGCACAGAAGCGAAAGGGTCAGAGCCGCGGTGGCAGTGACTGGAAGGGCAGAGAAACGGCGCATGGTGTTCTTCTCCGGGACAGGAACGAAATGATGACGCAAATAACTGGCAAGCCACAGGCCTTCACTGCTGTGCGCGCAAAAATGGCTGCACGAAGGTTGGCTTCAACACTTCGCCGACGAAGCAAGGTCAGCTCCGCGGCCGCTACTTTGGTGGTTGTGGTGGAAGAATACGCCTTTTTTGTCACAATGTATTCATTTGTGTTGACGTGCTTGGAACGGCAGAAGACGCCATGCGCGCGAATCATTTCGGTGGTACGACCACTCTTGTTCGCTGGGCTGAGCGGATGGATCGATAGATTTTCGAAACCAGCTTGCCGGATTGAGGCAGGGCTGGTCACATGGAGAGATGGAAGGCGTGATGCAAAGGCCGTTGCCGGGGATTCTGCGGGCGCTGGGAACAGCATTGCTGACCGCTGCGTGCGTGTTGACTCCGCTGCAGGCGCAGAGTCCCTCTGCAGCAAAGGACGCTGGGAAAAAGCCCACCGCGCCGGCCACTCCGCTGAACACGCCAAAGGCTCCGCAGACGGGCGCTGTGCGCAAACCCTCACCGGCAGCGCGCGCCGCAGTGGTAACGCCTGCGATTCCGCCGCGGCCCACCGTAACGCCCACGCCCAACACCAACCTGCTGGCCTACACAGACGCGATGGCCGCGTGGTGGGAGCTGACGGGCATGGAGTACTCCACCGACCGCGAGCCGGACGGCGCAGGCGGTTATACCGCGTCACACTTCTCGCCCAGCCTTACGGACGCAGCGCATGTTGTGACGTGGGATCCCAAGATACTGACCGGCGCGACGCCCACGCCGTACACGCTGACGATGATGGCGAAGGCGGACGCCACAAAGCCTGCTGCGGTGCCAGCAGATGCAGCTGCTGCAGTCAATGCAGCAGCCCCAGGCAGCGGCGCAGGCAGTTTTTTTGACCTCGGCATCCACGCGCAGACGGGTCTGCGATCCGTGGGACGCGACAACTGGTTTGACCTATCCAACTGCACCGTCACCACAGCCAACGTGCTGCAGGTCAATGTGGCAGGTGGAGGCGGCGGTTTTAACGGACAGGGCGGCGGGGGCGGCTTTGGTGGACAGGGCGGTGGCCGCTTCCCGCCGGGTATGGATGTAACCGCGACCGCCTCTTCCGCTGGCGGCGGCTTTTGCAAACTGCAGCTTGCATTTACCGTGGCACCCTTCACGTATCTGGATGGGGTGTTCTTCACCGGCGCGCCCGCTTCCAGCTCGGTTCGCTTCACCGGCAGCGGCAGCGGCTTTTCCGCGTGGCAGCCGCAGCTGACCGCAGGCCCGGCCGCCCCTGCGGCGTACCAGCCTGTTGAGGGCACGCACACCTACTGCGTTGCCGCATACTTTGGCGGCAATGCCCCGGATCGCAAAACCCGGGCAAGCAAATCCGCAAGCAGCAAATCGCCTGAAAGCAACACAGGCGAGACCACACCCGGCTGTTCCACCGTTGCGGATTCAGCCGCAGAGGTCAATCGCATTGATCTGCCAGCGGTGCCGGGCGCTGCGTTCTGCCGTGTCTTTCGCGGAGGCGGCACCACCAATGGCGCGCTGACGATTCGTAACAGCACACACATTGCCTGCGGCAGCTCCGTTACGGACAATGGCCTGACCGCCGACGGCACCCCGCCACCCGCTGCAACCACTCCGTATGACAGCCGGCCCACGCGCTCCTCCATTACGGAGTACAAGTACTGCAATGCGGGCTATGCCTGCCGCATCTTCACTGCGGGTCCGGGCGTCTCCGGCACGATCAACTCGCTGCACATCTCCGTGGGCAACGCGAACCCGGACACCGTGAAGCTGGCCATTCGATGCGACGGCGCAGCACAACCGCAGATTGTGGACACCGGCACCTTCTTCATGGCGCAGGACTATCCCACCACGCCGTTTCTGCTGGACAGCCTTGGCATTGGCAATCCGGCGCGCGATGAGTGGTCTGCCAACCGCAGCACGGAAATCAACTTCACCAACGGCTGCACCATTGACCTGCAGACACCCACACGCCAGATGATCTTTGCCGATGTGATCCACCACCTGGGCCGTCGATTGTCTAAGCCCTCGCGCGCGGTGTGGCATGCGCAGCTCACTCCGCTGACGGATGCAAAGGCAATGCAGATGCTGGATCTGCTGCCGCAGGTAAATGCAGAGGGCGGCGGCGAGATGGAGTCTGTCACGCTGTTCGTCACGCCGAACAACATGATCACGGACTACCACTACCTTGAGGGCAATCCGACGGTCTTTACCGATGGCAACCTTGCCGTAACCAGCAACGGTACGGAGGATTTCTTCGGGTCGGGTTGGTACTTTGCGGGCGGCAAGGCGTCCGTGCAGACGAACAAGTGGGGCGACTTTATTGGCGCGGGGCTATCGCAGAAGTCGTCGCCAAGCGACGCGCTGATGTACCGTTTCTTTGGCGATATTGAGCCCGTGTTCTTTGAGCGATCGCTGCGGATGACGTGGCAGCCCGGCCAGGAATCCGAGGGTGCTGCCGCGGTGCGCTACAAGGCACTCGTGACGTATTGGACGGCGCGGTAGAAGCTTTTGAAACGATGCGCGCAACATGTTTATACGGAGACGAACGGAGACGCACAGTATGGAAAGCAACACTGGACTGAGCGGACAGAGGATGCTGGCGTGGCACCAGCGCACGGCGCAGGGATGGCAGCAGCTGGTGGCGGACGCGCCCGCGGTGCTTGATGTGCCGTGCGACGTGTACGGCGTGAGTGATCTGCGCGGCCTGCTGCACCACATTGCCGTGGTGCAACTGCGCTTTACCCAGCGCCTTGCTGGCGAGCCGGAGATGGGCTACGACGACATCGGCAAAGATGCAGACAGCATCTTCGCGGCGATGGAGAGAGCGCACACCACGCTGGCCCGGTTGCTTGAGATGCCGGACTATGACTGGACCGCGAAGCAGCAGTTCAAGACGATTAGCTGGGGACAAGTGGAGTCGCACCGCAGCACCATGTTTGCGCATGCGCTGATGCACGGCATCCGCCACTTTGCCCAGGCCGCCATGCTGGCACGACAGGCAGGCCACAAGCCGGACTGGTCGATGGATTACATCGGCATGGACGTGGTCCGTGTGGATGCGCAGTAAGGTGTGGGCATTTACAGCGCCGTCATGCAGCGCGCGCACTCTGGAGGGATGATGAAGCTTGCTGCACTCGCTACGATTGCGCTCATGACGATTCCTGTTGCGTCAGCCCAAACATCGGCGCAGACTTCGGCATCTACACAAAGCATGGATGTCGCCAACAATCCCGCAACGAATCCATGGCTGCTGTTGATGACACGCGCCGCCGCGCATGCAAAGCAGCGCGGTGCAAAGACGCCTCTGCTCAGCCCGGTGGATCACTCCGTTGTCCGCATGAAGACCACGCCGGCAGACGCACCACTGGTGCCTGTTTCTGGATTACAAGCCAAAGGCATTCGTGTTGTCCCGTGGACGACGAATGATCCGGAGCAGATGCGCGACCTCATCCGCACCGGCGTCGATGGCCTCATCAGCGACCGGCCTGACCTGTTGCAGAAGGTGGTTGCGGAAGAGCGTGCCGCGCGTCCCGAGGACGAGAAGCTGAAGCACTTTGTGGTGAGCTCGCATCGCGGCGGACGCGGCCTGCGGCCAGAGAATACGCTGCCCAGTTTTGAGAGCGGATTGGATCAATTGGCAACGGAGCTTGAGACAGACACAGGCGTGTCGACAGACGGCGTGTCCCTCATATGGCACGACCAGTTCTACAACCCGCAGAGCTGCCGCAAGGCGGACGGCTCCGCATACACAATGGAGAACCGCGTCTACCTGCGCGATATCTCATCGGCGGACGCGCAGAAGACCTTCATCTGCGACAAGCTGCACTTTGGCGGCGAGCAGAAAAACGACGCCGCGCTATCGCCGGTGACAACCGCCTTCTCAAAGAAGGAGGGTCGCCCCAACATCTATTCACCCACGTATGTTGCGGAGCTCTTCCGCTTTGTGAAGTTCTACGCGGACTATTACTCCACCGGCGAAGGCAAGAGCGCACCGCACGCCGCGGAGCGCGCAGACAATGCGCGCACCGTGCACTTCAACATTGAAACGAAAATTATGCCGGAGCTTTCGGCTGCAACCGCGGCGATTGAAGCTCCCGGCGTCAATCCGGAACTGCTGAAGAACCAGACCAAGCCGCCGCAGGCCTTTGTGGATGCGCTGGCGGGCACAATCGCGAAGGAACACATGGAAGGCCGCGCAGCCATCCAGAGCTTTGACTTCCGCACGCTGCAGCTGGTTGAAGAACAGTATCCGAAGATACAAACCTTCTATCTGACGGATAACCCGAAGATGATGTCGACTGAATTTGTGCCTTCTGCGCTTCGCGGGCAGTAACGCGCATAGAATCGGTTTACTTCTTACCGAGGTCCCCCTATGACGCACGCGGCTTGTGTTGTGTTCTACCTGGCGGTCTTCTTCTCTGGCACCATTGGCGGGCTGCTGTTTGGTACGGCCATTGAGCAACAGCAACTGACAGTGCTGGCGGGACCTGCATGGGTGCAGGCAAGGCACAGCATTGATGCGGTGTTTTCGCGCTTATTGCCTTACGTGTGGAACAGCGCTTTGATTCTATTGTTTGTTTCGGCATACATGGCGCATGCCGCAGCGCGATGGTGCTTTTTGGCAGCGGGGCTGTTGCTGCTGGTGGGCATTGTTGTGACGCTTGTGATTGAGGTGCCGATCAACAAGCAGATCGCTTCGTGGACAACGGACAACATGGCCGCCAACTGGGCAGAGCTGCGCGCACGGTGGGTGCGCTTTCACTGGGTGCGCACCGTTATGGGCATGGCGGCTTTTGCGTTTGCGGTCGCAGCCATCCTCATCGTCTGACTTACTTCGCCGCGGACATGGAATAAGGCACACGCTGTGCCTGCATGGACCATGTTGCCTTTTCCTTTGTGCTCATGGTGAAGCGTAGTTCGCCGCCTGCCATCAGCTCGCTGTGCAGAACGTATGCGCGATCCAGCGGCTTGCCGTTCCATGTAACGCTTTGCACGTATGCGTTGCTATCGCTCAGGCCATTCGCCACCACGTTCACTGTTTTGCCGTTGGGCAGGTGCAGCGTTGCGTGGTCTACAAACGGACGGCCCAGCACATACTGCCCTGAGCCCGGCGCGACTGGATAAAAACCGAGGGATGTAAACACCAGCCACGCAGACATCTGGCCCAGATCGTCATTGCCCACCAGGCCGTCGGTGGTGGGCTTGTACTGCGACTCCACAATCTGTTTCAGCCGCGCCTGCGTGCGCCACGGCTGGCCCGCGTACATGTACAGGTAGGGCAGGTGGTGGCTGGGCTCGTTGCCGTGAATGTACTGACCAATCATGCCGGAGATGTCTTCAACATCCGCGTACTGTTTGGGATCGACCTTCTGGTCAAACATCTCATCCAGCTTCGCAACCAACTTGTCCGGTCCGCCGAGTGTGTTGATGAGCCCCTGTTCATCCTGCGGCTGATACCACGAGTACTGCCACGCATTGCCCTCAGTAAATCCGCTGCCCGCGCCTGCCTTGGCCGGGTTGAACGCTGCGCGATAGCTGCCGTCGGCCATGCGCGGCTCCACAAATCCATCCTTCGCGTTGAAGTTGTTGCGCCAGTAACCTGCGCGCTCCGTGAAGGTCTTCCCTACATCTGCGCGGCCCATTGCCTGCGCCATGCGCGCGATGGTCCAGTCGTCAAAGGCGTATTCCATCGTCTTGGATGCGGCCTCATCATCGTGATCGACGGGCACGTAACCAAGCTTCATGTAATCGCCCAGGTTGCCGTACGGCGCGTAGGTTGCGCTGGCCACCATCGCATCCAGCGCGGCCTTTTCATCAAATCCCTTGATGCCCTTGAGGTATGCGTCCGCGATGATGGGCACGGAGTGGTAGCCGATCATGCACCACGTCTCAATGCCCTGGAACTGCCACACCGGCAGGATTCCGAAGGGGCTTTCACGCTGCGACGCGAGCAGCGAATTCACCAGGTCGCTGGTGCGCTGTGGTGGTTGCAGCAGCGTCATCAGCGGCTGCTCTGCACGATACGTGTCCCACAGCGAAAGGCTGCTGACAAAGTGAAATCCATTTGCCTTGTGTACCTGGTTGTCGGGACCGCGATAGCTGCCATCCACATCCATGCTGAGTGATGGCGCCAGCAGCGAGTGGTAGAGCGCGGTGTACAGACTCTTGCGGGTATCGGCTGTGCCGGAGAAATCAACTACGCCAAGAGCCTTTGCCCACTGCGCTGTTGCCGCGGTGTGTACAGCGTCAAAGTCAAATGCAGGAACCTCTGCATCCATGTTGGCAATGGCGTTGTCTTCACTCACGGGCGAGATGGCCACCTTCACAACTAAAGGCTTAGGAGTAGAAGCAAAGTCAAACACTCCGAGGATGCCGCGCCCTTCGATGCTCTGCGTGTTCTGTGGCGTGCTGCCGGGCGTTTTAAAACCCTTGTACTCCAGCGGCAGCGGCTCACGGTCGTAAAAGCTGTGCGATAAAAGCGGCTGCGAGAAGCGGATGGCAAAGTACAGCTGACGCCCCGGCGCCCAGCCGCGCGTCTCGCGCATACCGGTGATGGTGCCGTCCGCACGAACCCTCAAGCGCGACCACAACACCTTGCCGGGATAGTTATAGATCGACGAACGCAGGTCGAGCAGCACATGCGCGGGCTTGTCCTGCGGGTACGTGTAGCGATGCACGCCCACGCGCGCAGTTGCAGTCAGTTCGGCGCGGACATTGTAGTCGTCCAGCGTGACGGCGTAGTAGCCGGGCGACGCCTGCTCCGTACTGTGGCGAAAGCGCGAACGGTAGCCACTCTCGCGCACGATGAGTTCGCCCGGCTCCATGCGCACATCGCCGCTGATGGGTTGCAGCAATACGTCGCCCAGATCGCTATGGCCGGCGCCGCTGAAGTGTGTATGCGAAAAGCCGAGGATGGTCGTGTCCTCATACCGGTAGCCCGCGGCCCACTTGTAACTCTGCTTGAAGGGTCGTATCTGCGTGTCTGGCGAGAGCTGCACCATGCCGAACGGCACCGCCGCGCCGGGAAAGGTGTGACCCTCCGGCCCTGTGCCGATGAACGGATCAACCGATTCAACGGGGGATGGCTGCTGAGCATGAAGCGCAAGAGCAAGGCATGGGACTACAAGAGCAAGGCGCAGAAGACGGGCGAAAGAAGAACGAGTCATCACGTTCTTCAGGGTACATCCGCAAGCTGGTCGGCTGCCGCGTTACCGCGAATCGATGGCAGCCAGCGTTACTGCGAACCAGCTGCGTTCGTCGTTCCACGTCTCTGCGGTGCGGAACCCCGCAGCATCCAGCAGCGCCGCGATGGAGCGCGGCGTGAACTTGTAGCTGTTCTCTGTATGGATAGTCTCGCCCGCGGCGAAGCTGACACTCAACCCCAACGACGGTATGCGAACCACCTGCGCGCGCGTGCTTTCAAGGTGCATTTCCATGCGCGACTCCACTGCGTTCCACACGGCCCGATGGCGAAACGACGCAAGGTCAAACGATGCGCGCAGCTCGCGGTTCATGCGGCGCAGCATGTTCAGGTTGAAGGCCTCGGTGACGCCATCGGCGTCGTTGTATGCAGCAAGCAGCGGCGCAGTTTCTTTGACCAGGTCGGTGCCCAGCAGCAATGAGTCGCCCGCTCGCAGCTGCGCGCGCAGATTGCGCAGGATGGCCACAGCTTCCTCCGGGCCAAAGTTGCCGATGCTGCTGCCGATGTACAGCGCCAGCGTGGGCCCTGCGTGGGGCGGAATGGAGAGCGTGTCCGTTACGTAATTTGCCACCTGCGGGCGCACCTGCACACCGTGCAGCGCAACGGCAATGCCGCGGCAGGCCTCGTCCATGGCCGTCGCTGAGACGTCAATGGGCAGGTACTCCGTTGTGCCCTGGCGGCGCACAGCCGCGTCCAACAAAATACCTGTCTTGGATGCAGAGCCCGCGCCCAACTCCAGCATACGGAGGCTTCCCTGCTGGCCGTTGTGAGCTTCCGCACCAATGCGCACAGCCGCGTCGATGATGCCGTCCGCATAGCCCGTGAAGATGGCGCGCTCCGTGCGCGTGGGGTAATACTCCTGCAGGTGGGTGATGCGCTCAAACAGGCGCGAACCTTCTGCGTCATAAAACAGCCATGCGGGCAGCCACTTGCGCTGTGCCGACAGACCTTCGCGCACAGCACTGGCAACGGGGTCTGTCTGCAATGGCATGGGAGGCGTCGTTAGAAGCGGCGTCTGGGTGCTCATGCTTTGGTAAATCCTTTAGGAAGCTGCGAAGGCCCGTGCGAGGCGGATACCCGAGATTTGCCAGCGTGTGGCCGGCGTAAAGAAGTTGCGATAGCTGCCGCGGATGTGGCTTGCGGGCGTGACTGCGGAGCCGCCGCGCAGCACCATCTGGCTGCTCATAAATTTGCCGTTGTATTCGCCCAGAGCGCCCGGCAGTGGAGCGTAGCCGGGATAGCCCGTGTACGCAGACGACGTCCACTCCCAGCAGTTGCCAAACATCTGCGTCAGATCGCGCGACGCGGAAGCGGTGGGATGAAGATGATTGCTCTCAAGAAAGGTGCCTTCCATCGGCACTGACGATGATGCGTGTTCCCATTCGCCTTCAGTTGGAAGTCGACAACCAGACCAGCGCGCGAAGGCATCTGCCTCAAACAAACTCACGTGACAGACGGGCGTTTCGAGCATTTCGCTCAGGCCGCGCCAGCCGCCGAGCGTGAAGATGCGCCAACCCGCAGCGTCGTCCGTACATCGCTCCCAGTACAGCGGCGCCTGCCAGTGCTCTGCCTCCACGGTGTCCCAGCCCGCGCTCAGCCACAGCTCTGCGCGCGTGTAGGCGTTGTCGTTGATGAAGGCAAGATACTCCGCGCAGGTGACTTCACGATTCTGCAACGCATACGGCTGCAGATACACGGTGTGGCGCGGCGTCTCGTTGTCGAACGCAAAGTCCAGCGGATCGGCAGCGTTTAGCGCGTAGCCAATCTGCTGCAGGCCGCCTTCAAACTCCACCCACTGCGCTGGTTGTCCAACGCGCTCCGGCAGCTCCGCAGTTTCGCGATAGATGGGGTGCAGCGGATTGGTGAAGAAGGCGTGCTTCATGTCCGTCAGCAGCAGTTCAAGGTGTTGCTGCTCATGCTGAATGCCCAGCACGATGCGCCGCAGTGCTTCTTCCGGCACATCCGCACGTTGCAGCAGCTGATCCACATGCATGTCCACGTGCGCGCGGAAGGCGAGAATCTGCTCCAGCGATGGCCGCGAGAACGATGCGCGCAGCTTCTTCTCTGGAATCTCATTGCCCAGGCTCTTGTAGTAGCTGTTGAAGAGCCAGTGAAAGGCCGGGTGAAAGGCCCTGTAGCCGGGCAGGAAGGGCGTGAGCACAAACGTCTCAAAAAACCAGCTGGTATGCGCCTGATGCCACTTGGTGGGGCTGGCCTCCGCGCAGGATTGCACCATTTGGTCCTCTGCCGTGAGCGGCGCGCACGCGTGCGCGGTGGCCTGCCGGGCAGAACGAAAGCGCTGCAGCAGCGCGCCGGATAGAGCCGGAGCAGTGCCTGGGGTAGGAGACGGAGCGGCGATGCTTGCCATCGGGTGCCCTTTCACGCTTTCTGCGGAGCCTTATGGTGCGGTTGAGCCTAAGCTTGTTCGCTTGTTGAATGCCTGAGTTCGGCGTAGGCCAATTGGATGCAGCCACCGACAAATGTGTTTCAGCGGATTTACGCTTTTTGTACGCCTTCCATTCAGGCTTCTGACGATTGGCTCTTCCGCTGAAGACACTTACACGCCACAGCGGTCTGACCAAGATACCCATCCGCACAGGATTCGTCACTGGTTTCAGAAGTGGAATGTTTGTCCCGCAAAGGCCGCGACGTGCCCGGTGAAGCTCCACTGCAAACTGTTCGTCAAAATTCGCTGCAGAATCTTCGCCGGAACCGGTTCTTTTCGCATTGATTGCTTTTCCTATCGACAGGGCGGGCATATACTGCAGCCAACCAGTCACAGGGCGGCGACGCACGGAATGCCGCACTGTTGATGGGGACGAGCGAGGTGCGTCTTCCCTACGGCTTGGTACGCAGGTGCCGAATCCGGTCCGGTCGTGACAGCGCATACCCCCTCATGCGCTTTAGAAAGCCCGCGTAATACGCGCTCTGCGGCTTCTTCCTTTCTTAGATTTTTCCCCAACGCTTTTGCAGCTCTGCTTGCACCCGGCGAATGCCGCCTGTGCGATGGTCCGCTGCTGCAGGCCGCGCCATGGCCCGTCTGTAACGATTGCCTGCACGCCATGCGCACACCCACCTCCGCCGGCACGGTTTGCCCGCTCTGCAGCGAACCCCTCGATATCGATTCCATAGCCGCTGCGGAAACGCTGAGCACCGCAGAGGCGCTGTGCCACAGCTGCCAGCAGCAGCCACCACCCTTTACCCGCGCGGTTGCCGGCAACGTCTATGACGCGGTGCGGCCGGCAGTCCACCTGATGAAGTTTGAAAACGTGCCCGCTCTGGCACAGCCGCTGGCCGCTGTGCTGGCGCAGGCCATGCTGGCCCTGCGGCCCACTGCGCCCACACGCATGACGGTGGTGCCGGTCCCGCTGTACCGCGGCAAACGTGCCTATAACCAAAGCACGCTGCTGGCCCGCCATGCACTGCGGCTGTTGCGCAGCTCCGCACCGGATTGGCAGCTGCATCTGCAACTGCACGCATTGCGCCGCACACGCCACACAGAAAGCCAGTATCTGCTCTCACGCGAGCAGCGGCAGCAAAACGTTTACGGCGCATTTGCCGTGCAGGGTGATGTGCGCGGCCATGACGTGCTGCTGATTGACGATGTGTACACCACCGGCGCCACCGTTGCAGAGTGTGCACGCGTGCTGCTGGCCGCGGGCGCTACAAGCGTCCACGTGGCCACACTGGCGCGTGCGGCACGTGAGATTGCAGTCCGCTGGCAGCCTTCACGGGACGGACCAATGGCAGAAACGCATCACTGATCTGGAAACCAGAGAAGCAAAGACCCAACAACGACCGCACGAGAAGGAACCGAAGGCTGACCAAAACAGATCGCAAACACATCAGGAGTCGTGATCGATGTATTCCGCCAAGGCCCGCAAACAGAAGTCGCTCGCAAAATGCCACACACTGACTCCGCCCGGTCATGACCACAGGCCGCGGCGCGGCGCAACTCCGCTGCAGACACCGGTTCTGGTACTGAACGCTTCGTATGAGCCGATCAATATCTGCGGTGCGCGCCGCGCGCTGGTGCTTGTACTGAAGGGCGTGGCCCGCACAGAAGAGGAGCAGAACCATACGCTGCATGCCGCACGCATACGCATGCCCATGCCCTCCGTCATCCGCCTGCTGGAGTATCGCCGCATACCGCACCAGACGCGTGCGCTGTCACGCAAGAATATTCTGCTGCGCGACCGCAACACATGCCAGTACTGCGGCTGCATCCTGACCACCGGAGATCTCACGCTGGACCACGTGCTGCCCCGCTCGCGCGGCGGCACATCCACGTGGGAAAACCTGGTGGCGTGCTGCCACGATTGCAATCGCCGTAAGGGCAACCAGTTACTGCATGAGTTACAGGATATGAAGCTGATGCGCGAGCCGCGGCCGTTCTCGCTGCATACCTCACGGCATATCATGCGCATGTTAGGTTCCGGCGATGCGAACTGGAGAAAGTATCTCTACTTCGAAGCGTGAGTTACTTCTGCTTCGGCAATTTCCAATAACTTAATTTCCAATAACTTCATGTTGCTGCAAAACACAACGCCTCCCGCCGGGAGGCGTTTGCATTTAGTATCCCTTGACGGCGTGTGCCTGACACTAGGCCTTGACAAGAAATGTTTTGCCGATAAGATGTACACGGTTTCCGTTTTTCAGAAATATTTTGCGAAAAACGCCATGATTTACGTGCAATACGTGCAATTGCAAATGATGCACCATGCAGGCCACGCACTCGTTCAAAATCAGTCTGACGAGCTCGACCTGGGTTATTCACATTGCCCGGATGACTTCAGTAATCTCCCCCAATGTACAGATCGTTATGTCCCTGTAAGTAGTGGACTCTCCCCGGAAGCGGACTTAGTGTAACTCCTGTCTGGCACATCCCAGCGCTAAGTTATCCGGAGGAGTTACCACTATGAAGAAGCTCATGCTGTCCGCTACTGCACTTATCGTTTTCGCCGGTTCCGCTGCCACGGTGAACGCCGCCCAGGCAAACACCAAGCCTTCCAAGGCGACCCTCACGATCAAGAGCAGCATGATCCCCCCCACCTGCCCCCCGGGAGTTCCCGATGGCTGCGGTATCTACCAGTAATAACGGCCGCAGGCTTTTCCCCTGTCCCAACGAAATCTAAGTTTTGCCTGGCCAAGCCAGCACTAAGTCATTCCGAGGAGTTACACCAATGAAGAAGCTCATGATGTCCGCCGCTGCACTTATTGTTTTCGCCGGTTCCGTTGCCACGGTGAATGCCGCCCAGGCAAACACCAAGCCCTCTAAGGCGACACTCACGATCAAGAGCAGCATGATCCCCCCCACGTGCCCCCCGGGAGTTCCAGATGGCTGCGGTATTTACCAGTAATAGCAGCGCAACCCGTTCCGCTGTCCTAATGAAATCTAAGTATCGCCTGGCCAAGCCAGCACTAAGTCATTCCGAGGAGTAACGCCATGAAGAAGATCATGAAGTCCGCTGCTGCACTTGCTGCTGCACTTATCGTTTTTGCCGGTTCCGCTGCTACGGTGAACGCCGCCATGCCCGCTCACGCAACCACCAAGCCCTCCAAGGCGACCCTCACCATCAAGAGCAGCATGATTCCTCCCACGTGCCCCCCCGGAGTTCCGGATGGCTGCGGTATCTACCAGTAACAGCAGCGCAACCCTTTCCGCTGTCCAAAGCCGCATCAATCTTGGTGACATCCACAGGCTTGAGTATCCTCATGGAAGGAGAACTCGCCTGTGGTGTCGCTGAACTACTACCTGCTGCTGAATACCATCCAGGTCATTCTTGGCGGCGTGGTGTTGTACTATCTCATCCGTGCGCGCGAACTCCGAGCCTACTGGCCCATGCTCATCATGGCCACGTGGCAGACACTTCCCTTTTCTGTCCTCATCTATCTGCGCACCTATGGTCCCGGCCACATAAGCGCGGCACGCGCTTACATCATCTACTTCTTCACCTTCTGGCCTGCGTTCGGCGTCAGCGCACTCTGCTCCATTGCACTCACCTACACCATCTTTCGCAGCGCTATGTCTCCATTAAAGGGTCTGCAGAGTCTGGGCGAGATCATGTATCGCTGGGCCGCGGCCATCTCCATTGCCATTGCCGTCGCCATTGCCAGCACGCCGACACACGGCGGCGAGAATCCACTCATTCGCGCCGTGGGTCAGCTGCAACTGGCCAGCGCAATCCTTATCCTGAGCCTGGTTATGTTTGTTGGCTTCGCCATCCGGCCCATGGGTCTGTCCATGCGCAGCCGTGTCTTTGGAGCGAGCGTTGGCACCATGATTCTGGCCGCAACCAACATGCTGCAGGCCGGGGTGCTGTCGCAGCCGCGGATCATCTACAGCGACTACGCCGTCGTGGAGCTGTGCAGCAGCTGCATCTCACTGCTCATCTGGATCTACTACTTTGCAACGCCGGAGCCCAAGCGGAAGTTCATTCTGCTGCCCACCACGTCGCCCTTCCATCGCTGGAACCAGATTTCAGAGCTGCTGGGACATGATCCTGGCTATGTTGCCATTGGAGGCGTACCGCCGGAGGCCTTTGCAGCCGCTGAAATTGAGGTGTTCCACCGCGCATCGGCAAAGATGAACGCGCTCGCAGAGCCACCGGTTACGCAAAGCCTACCGGGTGATCGCCCCTCCAACCTGTAAAGCAATCCACGCACACAATAAAAGGAGCCACCCGAAGGTGGCTCCTTTGTATTTCCACTAGCAAAGCTAGCAACCGCAGTTACTCACGCTCGCTGCGCTTCCAGTTCAGCAGGTCGCCCAGCGTGGTGCTGGAGGACGAGTTGGAGGATGAAGACGAGTTGGACTGCGAGGAAGACGGAGTCTTGTAGTTCTCCACCTCTTCGCGGCTTGCCTCTTCGCCTACACCGCGCAGGCTCAGACCGACCTTCTTCTCTTCCGGGCTCATCTTCACGATCTTGAACTCGTGCTCAGATCCCACTTCCAGTGCAGCCTGCTTGCCGGTCTGATCAACAGCCTCAGAGATGTGGCACAGACCCTCAACACCTTCAGCGATTTCGACAAAGGCACCGAACTGCGCGGTGCGCAGAACCTTACCCTTGACCACCTCGCCCACACGGTGCTGCGCGAAGAACGTATCCCAGACATCGGGCTCAAGCTGCTTGACGCCCAGCGACAGGCGACGGTTCTCCGGCTCTACGCCCAGAACAACAGCCTTTACCTTCTCGCCCTTCTTCAGAACCTCAGAAGGATGCTTGATGCGCTTGGTCCAGCTCAGGTTCGAGACGTGTACCAGGCCATCGATACCGTCTTCGATCTCGATGAATGCACCGAAGTCAGTCAGATTGCGCACGCGGCCTTCAACCGTTGCGCCAATGGGGTACTTGTTCTCCAGCTGCTCCCACGGATTGTCCTGCAGCTGCTTCATGCCAAGCGAGATGCGGCGATCGTTCGGGTTCACATGCAGAATGATGGTGTCAACCTCATCGCCCGGCTTGACCATCTTCGACGGATGCTTCATCCGCTTGGACCAGGTCATCTCCGAAACGTGGACCAGGCCTTCAATGCCCTGCTCCAGCTCGACGAATGCGCCGTAGTCGGTAACGGAAAGTACGCGACCCTTCACCTGAGCGGTGATGGGGTAACGCTCAATCGCGTCCAGCCACGGGTCCGGCGTCAGCTGCTTGAAGCCAAGCGAGACGCGGTGCTTATCCTTGTCGAACTTGAGGACCTTTACCTGAATCTCATCGCCAACCTGCACCAGGTCGCGCGGATGCGTCAGGCGGCCCCAGCTCATGTCGGTAATGTGCAGCAGGCCGTCCAGGCCGCCCAGGTCGACGAATGCGCCGTAGTCGGTCAGGTTCTTCACCACACCGGTCAGCACAGCGCCCTCTTCCAGGGTCTGCAGGGTCACGTCCTTGCGCGAGTTCTGCTCCTCTTCGAGGATCTCCTTGCGCGAGATGACCACGTTGCCACGCTTCTTGTTCAGCTTGATGACGCGAACGTCAAGCTGCTGGCCAAGATAGGTGTCCAGGTTGCGGACGGGGCGAATCTCCACCTGCGAACCAGGCAGGAATGCCTTCACGCCGATATCAACCGTGAGGCCACCCTTCACGCGCGACAGAACCGTGCCGGTCACAGGCGTCTTATCTGCAGACGCCTTCTCCAGCTGATCCCACAGGCGATGACGCTGAGCCTTCTCGTACGAAACCAGGTAACCGCCCTCGGTCTCCTCACGCTCAACCACCACTTCCACTGCATCGCCCACGGCCAGCTTCGGCTCGCCGGTGTGATCCAGCACCTGCTCCTTGGGGATGAGGCCTTCGCTCTTCAGACCGATGTCGACCACCACGTACTTATCGGTGATCTTGACGACGGTGCCGGTAACAACCTTGTCCTCTTCCATAGCGGCAGAGGCAGCGGCTTTGTCTTCAGCCTGCTCACGATCGAATGTCTCCAGCGCGGCAGCAAAATCAGCAGCGTCGTAGTCAATGTCGTCGGGCAGCGGTTGAGCGTTGGAGGCGTCGGGCGCAGGCGTCACCAGGTGGTTGTCGCCCACATGGGTGGCTGTGCCGGTCGCCTCAGGCGAGGTGGCAGGGTTGGTGGTTTCGGTCGAGGCGACCGTCTCTTCGGTAGGCATGGTTTCCAGTTCGGTGCTCAGGGGTTTGCTCTCAGTTCGAAATTTTGATTTAGCTGGATGATCCCAGCTGCGTTCGCGGGGGACCCATCTATTGACGCCAAACGTCGCACTTGGGATTCATTTGCAGCTACATCAAGAACGCTGACGTATTTTGGCCCTGAGCAAGCTCAGCTGCCAAAGTGAACTACGGTAAGCGTTTTGTAAGGAGTAGCCCGCACAATCCCAGTGCGCCAAGGCTTACTGCAAGTATAGGACTCGACTCCGGCAGCGTCAACGAATGCAACCCATTCGATTGCAGCGCCAGAAGCAGCCAAGCCTGAATTGACACTCCAGCAACGCGCCAGGCGCTCAAAATGCCCCCTTTCAAGGGCATTCGTATGGATGGGTAGACTTCGCAGCGCATGCGTATACTTCAGCGAATGGACAGGCTGTGGACTCCGTGGCGATACGCCTACATCACCGGCAAACAGCCCGGTGGACGGCCCGGCGTGCCCGCGGATCTAGAGGCTTTTCCCCACGACCACGGTTCCGTCTTCCTGAACCTCATCGGCGCAGTGCAATGGGCTGCGGCCAGCGGCGGTGTACCGCAGGTAGTCGCGGAGCGCGCAGGCGGCGTGTTGCTGCAGGCGGAGCATAATTTCATCTGCCTGAACGCCTTCCCCTACACCAGCGGTCATGTGATGGTTGTTCCCTATGCGCGGCTGGACTCGCTGGCCAAGCTGCCTGCACCCGCCGCCATGGAAATGATGGCGCTGGCACAGCAGATGGAAACAGCCATCCGCGAGGTCTACCGGCCGGACGGTGTGAACCTGGGGATGAATCTGGGCGAGGCTGCTGGAGCAGGCGTGGCGGAGCATCTGCACCTGCACATATTGCCCAGGTGGTTTGGCGACAGTAACTTCATGACTGCCACCGCGGAAACGCGCGTGCTGCCAGAGCCATTGCCCGTAACGTGGGAGCGACTGCGCGTTGCGCTTGGCCAACCAACGTCCTAAATTTTGTGGCACAAATTCGGAAGGGCACTTCTCTTCCACTCATGCGCAAAGATGCACACATTGCACAGATTGCGTAGCATTCATGCGGCTTTCGCGCAGTATTGCGCCACGCATAGTCCAACCACACCACTCCGCGTGCAACTCCGAACACTGCAATGCCATCGCAGTATATGGATGCTTTGGCGAAGCATTCAAATTTACAGTCGGAGTTTTTATGATCGGGACCAATCTTTCCTGGCGCACCGATATTGCAATCGTTGCAGGCACTGCAGCACGCAAGCCTGAAGTGGTTGCGCCGCTGTTTCTCGCCGGCACCCTGCAAGGACGCCGCAACGCAATTACCAAGGCAGAGCCCGAAGACGCAAAGATCACAGGCATGACGCGTTCGCTGGACCGTCGCCTGCTCGCACTGAATCTGAAGCCGGTTGCACACGCAGCAGGCTCCGCGCCCACATTGAAGGTTGCGTAAGTTCAAGCTCCCTCCCCCAGTTTTGTGCAGAAAGAAGCCCCGCGGCAAGCGGGGCTTTTCTGCGTCTGGAGCTTCGTCTCTTCTAAAGAATTGTCATCCTGAGCGGAGCACGCAGTGCGTAGTCGAAGGACCTGCATTCTGCCGGTGGTTGCAGAAATGTGCGCGGCAAGTGCGACGCGGCGTCCCCGCACATTCGTGGCGCTGCCAACGAAATGCAGGTCCTTCGACTCCGCTGCGCTCCACTCAGGATGACAAGGTTTTAGTGGTGTGGAAGAAAGAGAAGCTCAGTGCGCGTGCGAAGTATCCAGCGGCATGCCGGGATGCATCTCTGTCTGGTCCGTACGCGATCCAGAGACGCGTGTCGCCTCAAAGTTCAGCACCACCCACTGACCAGCAGAGCCACGCCGATAGACCTTGGTATAGCGATACACGCCATCAATGGGCCGGTGATCCAGCAGGCCAATCACCCGAACCTGCGAGGTGACAATCGCCGTGCTGGGCAGGATGCGCACCTTGATATCCAGCGGCTCAATGGTTGTAAACGCGTTCTCGCGCACTTCAACCCGGTGAATGTACTGCTCTTTGTCAGACAGCGTGCCGTTGGCGGAGATGGCGAGAAAATCATCGGCCAGCAGCTTATCCAGCGCAGGCGTGTCGCCCTTCACCATGGCGTCGCGCCACTGGCCTTCCAGGCCTTCAATCTCGTGCGATTCCGACCGTTTCGTCTCTTTATGGGTCTTGCCCGTCTTGTAGGCAAAGGCACACGGAGCGATCAGCGCAGCTACGCATCCGGCCACGACAGCGACCGCTGCAAGACGCGCCACGGTGTGGCGTGTGGTGCTGGCCGGGATGGCGAGACAGTGGTCCATCGCGTAGCGCATCCTACTGCGAAAATTCGACTCTGGTCAAAGCCTTTGCACCAAACGGTTACAGAGAGCGCCGGAACTGCAGCGTTTGCGGCCCCATCTGAGCATCAGACGATTTCGTTCAACGTCTCCAGCGTACGCTCACGCAGCTTACGGTACAGCCCGTTCGTCGCATATTGCTCGAAATGAGGCGAAGAGCGGTGCGCCTCTAACCCTTCGACGTCGTTGTACTGCTCGTAGATTACGACCGTGTCCGGCTCACCCTCAACCGTGTGCGCTATGTAATGGACGCAACCGGGCTCCTGCCGGGAAGCAGAGCCCAGGTTCTGCAGAATCGACTTGATCTCCGCGCGATCTTCCGGCTGAAATTTCATGCGAACGGTAAAGGTGATCACGCTGTCGCCCCGGCATTCGTCGCCGCGTCAAAACCTGCAACGCTGAAGGTCTGGTTGCGGTCCGGACCGGTGCTGACCATGCCGATTTTCGCGCCGCTCTGCTCTTCCAGGAATCGCAGGTATTTCTGCGCATTCACTGGCAGACCATCAAAGGAGGTAACGCCCTCCGTCGACTGCTGCCAGCCCGGCAGCTGCGTGTACACCGGCTCAATCCGCTCAAACGCGCGGATGTCCGCGGGGATCACGTCCGTCACAACGCCATCAATCTTGTAGTGCGTGCAGACGGGAATCTCCGCCAGCGAATCCAGCACGTCCAGCTTGGTAACCACCAGCCACTCCGTGCCGTTGACCATATTGGAGTAGCGCAGCAACGGCAGATCAAGCCAGCCGCAGCGGCGCGGACGGCCCGTGGTTGCGCCATACTCCTGACCGCGCGCACGCAACTCGTCGCCGGCCTTGGTGAAGTCCTCC
>JAMFTB010000241.1 GCA_026225595.1 Terriglobus sp.
GGCTGTTCCACGCCAAGCAGAGCGGACATCTCGTCATACAGGAAGCCCTGGCCCGGCTTGTAAGGCTGCACCCACGCGCCGTCGATGACGAACTGCGGAATCGCCTTTTTGCCCACATGCTCCTGCACCAGATCAGCGGCGCCGGGAGTGGTTTCAATATCCACTTCCGTGTAAGGAATGCTGTGTTTGTCCAGGAAGCGCTTGGCCTCGCGGCAGTCGCGGCACCAGCTTGCGGTGTAAACCTTCAGGTCCATGGCGCAATTTTACTCCGAGGCAGCGGTTTTTACTGCTCGTGATAGTTGCGAATGAGTCCACCATCCACAAAGTAGGTTGAGCCAGTGACGTAGGCTGCTTCGTCGCTGGCCAGGAACGATGCCAGCGCGGCAACATCCTCCACGGTGCCAAGGCGGCCGAGTGGGATATTTGCCAGCAGTGGGTCGAGCTTCGCCTTGTCCTCCATCATGGATTTATTGATGGGCGTAATGATGGCGCCGGGCGCAATGTTGTTGACGGTGATGTTTTTTGGCCCAAGCTCGACAGCGAGGTCCCGCATGAGCATGCGGATGCCGCCTTTTGAAGCGCAATAGCTGGCGAAGTGCGGGAAGACCATGTCCTCATGCACGGAACTGATGTTGATGACGCGGCCGGGCATGTTCTTGTCGAACAGGCCTTTGACGAACGCCTGCGTGGTAAAGAAGACGCCCTTCAGGTTCACATTGAGGACGAAGTCGTAGTCTTCCTCGGTTACGTCGACGAAGTCTGAGCCCTTCTCGACGCCCGCGTTGTTGACGAGAATGTCGAGCTTGCCGAAGGCGTCAATGCCTGCCTTGACGAGGGACTGGCAGTCGGCCACCTTGGAGAGATCGGCCTTCACGATGATGCTGCGCACGCCAAAGGGCTTGATCATCTCCTGCGTCTGCTGCGCGCCCTCGGGGTGGCCGCTGTAGTTGATGACGATGTCCGCGCCATCCTTTGCCAGCCGTATCGCGATGCCCTGACCAATGCCGGAAGACGATCCGGTAACGAGTGCTGCTTTGCCTGCGAGTTTGCTTTCGCTCATGGAAAGTTGGATGCAGAAGACTGGGCTGTGGTGGACGTTTTTATCGCCTTGCGCGGAAGAACTGCTGCAGCATGGTGCTGCATTCTTCCGCCATCAGGCCAGCGGTGACGTCGACGCGGTGATTGAGCTTTGGATGATTCATCACATCCAGAACGGAGCCGCACGCACCGGCCTTGGGGTCGGCACTGGCGTAGACCAGCCGTGCAATGCGCGCATGCAGAATGGCGCCCGCGCACATGGCACACGGCTCCAGCGTAACGACGAGGGTGCAGCCGGTAAGGCGATAGTTCCGCAGATGCAGTGCGGCCGCGCGCATGGCGACAATTTCAGCGTGGGCTGTGGGATCGCTGTCGCGGATGACACGGTTCGCGCCGCGGCCAATGATCGCGCCATCCAGCAGCACCACCGCGCCCACGGGCACTTCGCCCTCCGCCTGCGCACTGTGCGCCTCTGCAACGGCGGCCTGCATGGCTTCAAGATCACTCACGGCTTGGATATCGGGCACGGCTACGAGTGTATCGCTGACTACTTTGCAGGCGCTGGAGTAGCTGCTTCGGGCGTGGCCATCTCTTTCAGATAGTTGGCGCTAAGCGTGTTCTTCGTCTTCGCGATGGGCAGCAGCGTTGGGTAGAACTGCACGAAGGTGGTGTCTACGGCAGCGTGCGCTTCATGGCATGTGTAGCAGCTTGCGGGGCGCGGCAGCAGATGCTCCGTGCCGTCGCCGCCGCGGACGTAGAAGGCCCACTCGTTGTTGACCTTGCGATGAATCTCAAGCCCCGATACGTCTGCATTCTGCGTGCGGCCGCCCTTGTTGATGGAGGCAGCGGCTTCGCCCTTGCGGTTTTCCAGCACAAAGGTGGTGTTGTCTGGCCAGGTGCCCGTCTGCTTGAAGACCTTGTACGCCTCCGGGTTGACGAAGACGTTGTCGAAGACGGACTGGTGCTCCGTCTTCAGGCTATCCGCGCCCGCCTGCGTGTACGTCATGTCGATGCCGCTGGTCAGGTACTGCCACTCACGGTAGTCCGCTGGCACCGGCATGGTTGCAGGCGGTGCGGGCTTGTCCGCAGCTTTGACAGGATGTGCAACAACAAGAGCAACGGCCAGCGTGGAAGCGGCGACAGCGAAGGCAACAGCCTTGAGCATGGGTGACCTCAAAAAGAAAAACTGGACCGGCGCGTGGCCAGTCCAGCTTACATACGCAACGCTTGAGCGCGAAGTTCCCTTACGCGGGTTCCTGCTGGGTCATGCAGTGCAGCGCACCCAGCCCCCAGATGAAATCGCCGCAGTGAATGCCGACGACTTTGCGGGTGGGGAAGTGCTCCGCGATGGCGTTGAGCGCGATGCGGTCGTTGGCATCGTTGAAGGTAGGCACCAGCACCAGATCGTTGGCGATGTAGAAGTTTGCGTAGCTGGCTGGCAGGCGCTCACCGTCAAAGACCACCGGCGCAGGCATGGGCAGTTCCACAACTTTGTAGGGCTTGCCGTTCGCCTGCTTAAAGCTGCGCAGCCGGTCAAGATTCTCCGCCAGCGGCAGGTGATTTTCGTCTGCTGTGTTGTGTTCGGTTGCGGCAAGTATGGTGTCCACAGCGACGAAGCGTGCGATGTCATCCACGTGGCCGTGCGTATCGTCGCCCGCGCAGCCGCGGTTCAGCCACAGCACCTGGTCAATGCCGAGGTAGTCGTGGAAGACCTGCTCCAGCTGCTCGCGCGAAATGCCCGGGTTGCGCTGCTGCACATCGCTCAGCAGGCACTCTTCTGTGGTGAGCATGGCGCCTGCCCCGTTTACGTCAATGGAGCCCCCCTCAAGCACCACACGATGATTTCCTATCATGGGATCGAAACGGGGAAGTCCTTGCAGCTTGCTGACATGCTCGGGGATCTGGTCATCGTTTTGCCAGTTGGGATACTTCGCCCACGCATTGAACTTCCAGTTGGTAATCGCGAGATCGTTAGCTTTCTTAACAAATATCGGGCCGCTATCACGCAGCCAGATGCGGTCCGTCTTCCACAGGTGGA
>JAMFTB010000242.1 GCA_026225595.1 Terriglobus sp.
AACGAGTTGGCATGCGGCTTCAGCCGCTGAGATTCAAATCTCGGTGGCTAAAGCCACGTTCTCATCCCGACCAACGGGAAGGCCACCGCGAAGCAGTAAAAAGGCGTGCAAACGCCCGCTCTCCGCGCAGGAGGCCCGTCCGGCAGGACAGAGCTTTTAGAAGCAGTACAGTGCTGTTTAAAGATTGAAGAGTTCGCGAAGGCGTTTGATCTGTGCGCGGGCCACTGGAATTTCTGTGTTCTTGCGGTCATCCATGCGCAGCAGGTAGCTTGACTTGAACCACGGCACAACCTCGCGAATGTGCTGGATGTTGACCACAAAGCTGCGGTGCGCGCGCCAGAATGTTTCGGGGTCAAGCTGGTCCAGCAGCTCTTCCAGCGTGCGTACGTTGCTGGTGCCTTCCAGCGTGGGCGTTACCACGGAGATGGCTCCCTCTTCGATGGAGGCAAAGCAGATTTCGCGTTGGTCGAAGAGCAGTAGCCGTTGCGCCGACCGCACCACCACCTTGCCGCTGCGCGGACGTTGCTGCGTGCTCGCAGCCTGCGTCTGTAGCAGCTCCAGCAGGCTTTCCAGCCGCTCCGTCGCGCTGGCCTGGGGAACGGTTTCTATCTGTGTCTCTGCGGCTGAGGTGGTTCCCGCACGACGCGCCTGCGCCTTCTCCACTGCGAGCGTTACGCGCTTCTGCTCAAACGGCTTCAGCAGGTAATCAATCGCGTTCACTTCAAAGGCGCGCACCGCGTACTGGTCAAACGCAGTGGCAAAGATCACCTCCGGCATGCGCACGCGGCGATCGTCGATGAGTTGCTTGAGCACGGCAAAACCGTCCAGGCCGGGCATCTGCACGTCCATGAAGACAACATCTGGACCGTGCGAGCGGATGATCTCAACGGCCTCAATGCCGTTGGACGCCTCGGCGACGATCTCCACCTCGCCGGATCGCTCCAGCAGGTAGCGCAGCTCGCGCCGCGCCAGCTCCTCATCGTCGACTATGACTGCGGATAAACCCATCTCTGCAAGGGTACGCCGAAGGACAAACCTTGTCCTGCCGGACGGGCCCGCTGCGCGGAGGGCGGACGTTTGCACGCCTTTTTACTGGCTTCGCCGTGGCCCTCCCGATGGTCGGAATCAGACTCGACTGCGCACGCCTGGCATGCGCAGTAAGATAACGGCATGACACACCGGCGACCAGTTCGATCTGCAGTTGTGGTTGGACTGCTGTTGCTGCTGGTGATGCTGACTTGTGTGTCGCTGCTGAATGCACACGCGCACATCGCAGCGTTGCCGGTCATCTGCCTGTTGGTTGTGTGTGCTGTTCTGCCGGTGCTTCTTGGCACTCGCCCTTTCGTCCGCAGGACACTGCTGCCGCTGCAGCCATCGCTGCGCCCCGTATTGATCCAACTTCCACCGCCAAACCTCCTCGCATAGCGCCACGCATGCGTCCGCAGCAACTTGCCGCGGACGCCCATTTGCATGACGACAAACCGAGGAGAGATGTATGGCTGCCAGTGTTCTGGCCCTGCTGTTGTGGATGTTCTGCGCTGCGTTCGGCGTGGTGTTTTTACTTTTAAGGCTGCGCCACCGTTTGCGCATGCGCCGCGGCAAAACGATTGGTTTCTATCCAAGTGCTGCCGCGCTTGGCAATGCTCTGCACACATTACAGATCACCGCAGTTCCGCAGATTAAGTACGTCATGCAGGAGAAGGAGGACGAGCACGCAGAAGATGCGGACTCCGGCGACTCTGATGATGAAGCCGCGATGCGGAACCATATATTGCGACAGGCCAAGCGGATACGCCGCGGAGAGCAGATCGGCGACCTCACTGCGATTCGGCCTCGCAATCGCCCATGACGTTGAATGCTCGGAGGGGTCAGCTAGAGCGTTCGGAAAGCACAGAACGGCACAGTGTTTCGTGTTCGGAAGGGCACAGCTTTAGCTGTGCCAATAACGATGGCATCTCTCACGGCTTTAGCCGCTGAGGTTTAGCTTTTTTTGCGGTGCCAGTGAAAAGCTGACCTCAGGGGCTAAAGCCCCCTTCTCTAAGAGAGTTTTCGGCACAGCTAAAGCTGTGCCCTTCCGATTTCACTTAGCTTTTCAGCTCCCGCAAACAACATCAGCCTTCCACAAAACAACAGAGGCTGACTCTTACCGAGTCAGCCTCTGTAATTCCGGGGTCAAATTACTTACATGTTGGTGTGGCCGGCGCGCATCTCTTCGTTGAAGGTGGGGCGCGTAAACGCGACAGCCTCAGCCATGCGCGCTTCGTATTCTGCGTGGTGGCTCATCAGCGGCTCAGTGCTGGCGGCAAATTCAAATGCGGGGTCCAGCTTCAGGATGCCTTCGCCTGCCAGCTCCTCTGCAGTCTTCTTCAGCTCGGCCACGGTGGTGTTCAGGTACTGCGCATCGCGCGGATCCGCAATCCACACCGGAGCTGCGCCGCCCAGGACGCCGCTGGCCCAGTACACCTTAGCTGCCAGGTAGTCCGAGCGCTGCTGCGCGGAGGTGTCGTTGAAGCTGAAGCGCTTCTGCTTGGACGAGTAGTACCGTGTGGTGACGGGCACCGGCTGGCGGTTGCCGCTCTTCACCAGCTCAAGCTGGCCCTGGTCGAGCGTCTTGCGCACGGCGTTGGTAATAAAGCCCTCCGCAAACGGCTGCTCCAGCGCAGACACCACCTCCGCAAACGTCTGCGTCAGCGACGCCGACACCTTCGCATGCAGAAGGCTCTCATTGCCGTCTTCCAGCCGAATCTCGCCGTGCACGATGTACGTATC
>JAMFTB010000006.1 GCA_026225595.1 Terriglobus sp.
ATCACAGCCGCACCATGATTGTTCCGCTCCACAACCAGCAAAGCACCGTTGTACTCACGCGCCAGCTCCGCACTCACACGAGCCAAACCATCCGGACCAGCACGCTCCCAAAACTCCGCACACTGCACACCCGTAGCAACATCAATCACCTGCACGGCAGCATAGTCACCCGCACTCCCACCACCCGCAGCATCCGCGGCAACAACATATCGACGACCAGGCACAGGAGGCAGCCAAACCAACAAAGCACCACCACGACGAACATCAAGGGGCGCCCGCAACACAGCCAGCCGCCGCTCCACAGCACCAGCATCGAAAAAGCACGCACCACTCACGCGGAAGCAACTCGTCGCATCCTCCGCATACTCCTGCACACGCATCCCACCAAACCGCTGCGCCAGCTCACGGCGAAACCCAATCTGCTCCGCCGTGAGCCCATCACGCAGCATCAGCGCGCACTCCTCCGCGGTGGGCTCCGCAACCGGCGCACCCACATACGCCGGCTCCTTCCACCACGGCACAAAGTGCCGCACCAAACCGCTCTCCTCCGCGCCACGCCACTGCTCATAAAAGCAGCCATACGTTCCCTTCGGAGTACTCTCCAACACCAGCTCACCACCAGGCGCAAGCGCCGCACGCAAACCCGCCAGCGTCTCGGCAGCATCACCCGGCCACCGAGCCACCTCACTGCAATGCAGGTTCTGTACAGAAAGGCCGCATCCCGCATTCCGGTCCGCGGCACTCGCCACACGCAGCTCACTGTCCATCATCGGAAACGTCATCTCCCCGCGATTCGCCCTGCCGCGCCGTCCCACACCATCGCGCAAATCCGTGGGCAGGTTCTCCCACATCCGTGCGACAGTTGCCAGCAGCATCTCCGCACTCTCCCGCGTATGCGCCACCAGCAGCGTCCGCGTTCCGGTCACCAGCAGCGTCCGCAGCAGGAACCGCCCTGCCACCCACGTACTCATGCCCATCTGCCTGGCCTTCAGCACAATGTTTTCTGTGCCTCGACGCTCCTCAAACAGCCGCTGTGCCGCGTTCGCAATCAGCGGTCGCAACCGACCTTCGCGATCACGCACACGCAACAGCAACTCCGCCAGCCACAGCGAGCCATCCGTCTCCCGCAGCAGCCCGCCAAGCGCCTCCCACTCCTCAGTTGTCCTGCATCGCTTCATGCATCGCCCTTACTGCACGCGGATTCAGGCGCGCACACGCCCAGGCGCTCAACCTGTTCCTGTTTGCGCGCAATCAGAATGCAGCACTTACATGTTGGTGCTCATCGGTGCAGTCGCATACCAGGCCGAACCGCTGGTGGAATACCAGAAGCTCTGATCGCTGCATTTGCCAGCCGTCGTGCCGATAGTTCCACCGCCCAGCACGTTCGTGGGCCACGTGAAAGTGAACGGGCCTCCTGTAGCGGGCTGGCAAAGATGGAATTGCTTGAACTCGCCGTTAATCTGACCTGCTCCAAGCGTGCTGGAAGTGACGTTTGTGTTGAGTGTGAGAGTGCTGATCTGAATGGAAAAAGAGAAAGTAGGCGTCGCGGACGGTGTAACCGTCTCGATACCGCCATAGAAAAAACCAGCACCCCAAGCCTGTGTTACAGCACCTTTCACTGCCTGAAAGTTCCCGTCATACGCCATGTAGGCAACAGATACCCCGTTACGCACGAAGTTGAAATACTGGCCGGTGAAGGCCGTCGCCACGTTCACGCCCAACGCCGTACCTCCCGTGCCCCACACCGCGGGTGTAGTTCCAGCCTGGTTGAAGTAAAGGTGTGGCAGGTTCGTCGTCGATGTGCCACCCGTCAGAAGCGCGCCCGTAAACAACATGGCTGATTGGGACGCTGCCGGCGCAAACGTGTTGTATTGCGCAAGCGCAGAGTTCGTTCCGTTCACTGTCCACGGAATCGGCGTCCAGAGTCCGGTGGAGCGGTCACAGAAATAGTTCGCAACAGGTGTCCCACCACACATGCGCGCCGCCGGCAACGTACCACTGCTGATGTTCGCCGCGTTCGTCGTATCCACCAGCGACGGCAGGCCCACCGTCTGCGCCGCCACGCCGCTGCCCAGTACCGACATCATCCCAAAGAAAAAGGGCAGCCAGCTGGCTGCCCGCACAATCGCGCTCTTCGCGCGCTTTCGTAGCTTACTCATTCATCGCTCCCGGGTTTAGGAGACTTGCTCCATCCGTATCCACGACCAGCTCCTGCACCAGGTACTTGCCCGCCTGCGTATAGCCCGCCGCGCCGCTGGTGCTGCTGGTCACAAAGCCGCCATGAATCGACGAACTCCACGCCACCGTATAACCCGCCGTGCTGCCCACCTGAAAGATCAGCGTGATGTGCTGCCCCGCTGCCAGTCCGGTAAAACTCTCACCCGTCACATTGCCCGTCAGCGGCATATGAAATGTCGGGTTCGGACACGTCACCGCAAAGGTAGGCGTAGCGTTATAGGCCACGTTACTGGCGCAGTCGCTCCCCACAATCTCCGCAGGCAGTTGCGCCGCGTTCAGCGTCCCACTCGTAATGTTTGAGGCATTCGTCGTATCCACAGTCGCCGACGCCGCAAGCCCCGCCACATCCGCTGCAGCTCCACTCGTCGCCACATTCGCAAGCACCGCACTCGATGCAGATGGCCCAAGCGTCACCCCACCAATCGCCGACGCAGTCGCAGCCTGCAGTCCATTCACCTGCGACGCATTCAAGGTCGTCACATTAATGGTCCCTGCAGTAAGCGATGTGGGAGACAGGCTGTACTGCGTACCTCCCAGTGTGTACGTCATCGTCGACGTATTCGGCGCATACCGCACCGTATCCGCACCCGCATTGCTCTGAAGCGCAAACAGGTTGTAAGCAGAATCCCATCGCCCACAGCCATGCGAGTTGCATCGCACATTCAGCGCTGTCGTGTCGCCTGCCTGTATATCCTCCGACATGCCCCAAGCACCCGTTATCCCAAGTGCTGCAGTCGGGGGCGTATGCGTCCCACCATTGCCAAAGTAGCTGCTCGCTGCGGCGCCATTCCGGATCAGCCAGCCCTCCACTCCATTCGCCACCGTGCCGTTGTACTGCACCCCGGCCAACGTGCTGTTAGCGGGCCGCGGCAGGTACTGCGTCACATAGCTCGTATCCGCCGCCACCTTGATCTGGAAGTAGTGCGGCTCTTCCACCGCATCCCCTGCAGCCCACGGAACAGTATTCGCAGCCAGTGTCATGGTTCCGTCCACACTGCTCGTCGCAGCGTTATAGACGTTCAGTACTTCTGCCATCGGATACAACACAAAGCCGCCGGTGACATAGCTCGCGGTACCGCCGCTCGTGCTGCTGTTTGCACCCGTCTGTGCATATGTGAACTGGTTTGAAGCCGTGCTCGTCACCGTAAACGTACCGTTGTAGCTCGAGTCCGTCGCACCAGCCACAGTCAACGGCAGCCCATTCACATCCTGCCGCAGCGCTCCGCTCACCGTTGCCGTCACCACATTGCCGCTGCGTTGCAAACTCACCAGCGCAGCAGACAAATTGAAGTAGCCCCCAGTGAACCCAGTCACACCAATCAATCTGGCTCGACAGCCCCACGTAATACAGAGAAGTCCCATTCGGCGAACCCACCACCGGAAACACCTGCCGCAGCCCGCCCACCGTATCCACGATCTCTTCCAGGCCATATCCGCACAGCCCGCCCATCGCGACCACTGCGCCCGCAAGATGCGGCTTGTTCAGCACCAGTTGCAGATGCGTACCATCCACCACCGTGTACGCCCCCGTCTCAAAGTTCGTACCATCCGTCTGATCCGCAACGCAGGCCACACCAGAGCCCGCAGGCGCCAGCGCAGTATTCGTTGCAAATCCCGCAGGAGCGCCACTCGTCATAATTGCCGCATTCACCGTACCCGGAGCCATATTGCCGCTCTGCGGCAGCACCCCTCCCGCCAGGGCAAAAAACGTACTCACCGGAAACGATGTCCCACTGAATTGCGCAGAGGGCAGTGGCCCACCACTGATTGAACCAGTCAGTGCTCCCGCAGTAATCATCTTGGAAGCAGCCTTATCAATCAAAAAGCGGCCTTCGCCCTGTGTCCCAGCGCCGTTCGTCGCCGTCACATTCACCACTGTCGAGCCGCTGCTGCAACCCGTCACACAAGTCCCCGTGAACACACGAGAATCTTCAAACATCTGGATGTCATACGGGTGGGCGCCTTCATCCGAATCGTCACGCAGGCCACCAGACGTAGCCAGGAACTGAGAGCCAATCAGGCAATCTCCCACGGCATAGCAGTTTTGGGTATGCACGTCCAAAACATGTTGACCCGGCGTCCAGTTGTTACCAGTCGTCGATGTCGCCGCATAATTCGACTTGAAGTACGGCAGTGTGATGCCCGGAATATAAGCCGGATACAGGTTGTTGCCGCCTGCAAACGCATTCTCCGTCACCATCAGACCAACCGCATTCATCGATGCACCATGCGCGGCATAACGCGCAGGTCCGCTCTGTGTCTCGTTGCCTATTAGCGCGCGCCCCGTCGCATTGCTCACATGCGGATTCTGTGGATTGAAGAACGTATCCAGCACCGATCCGCCGCGCTGATCCACAAGGTGCGTGCCGCTCGTCCCATACGGAAATGGGTCCGACCCCACATAAGTCGGATCAGCAACCACGGTGCATCCCGCAACAGTGCAATCGCTGCTCGCAAACGCGTTCTTGATGCCATCATTCAGCGCAGACGAAACATACTCCTTCGCATAGAGCTGTCCATTCAGAATGCTCGTCTGCAGTTGCGTTCCCACTGGCTGTGTCACCGTCTGTGTGCCGGTTGGCAGCAGGCTCACCTTCTGTGCCAGGCCCGTCGTCAGCGCTGCCGTGCCCGTATCCACATAGTTCTTGTCCGCAGCCTGCAGCCCGCTCGTCGGATCACCCGGCAGCACCAACGGGCCCGTCATCGTGTCGCCCGTCTTCTCCACGTAAGGCGAAGCATCATCCGGCACCACACCGCTCAGCGCCGCCTTCGCAATCGCCTGATCCACATACTGCTTCGTCACCGTCTGCATCGCCACGCTCGAGGGCAACACACTCGCCCGCACAGCACTCAGCCCAACGGCAGTCGTACTCACCGGCACCGTCCAGTACTCCCTGCTGGTGGAGCCGTCATCCAGGTGATACACCACCGTGTAGTACGTACCCATCGGCGTCGCTCCGCTGTTCGCCGCCAGCGACACACGCAGCGCGCCACCCGCCCCCAGCGCCACAGACGTGCTGCCCTGCGGAATACTTTGACCACTCGCCGTCGTAAACGACTGCCAGCTGATCAGCACGGTACCCGCCGCAGCCGTGCCATCCGCGTGATACACGCGTATCCGCAATCGGCGTCGTTGCCACCTGCGCTCCCGCAGGCAAACAAATGCCCACGCACACCGCAGCAGCCAGCCACACCAGCAGACTCATTGCCCGGCGCAACATCCCCTCTTTTCGCTCTCTCAAAACTTCCTCCACACAGCTCTCATCCATCGCACCGTTTAACGCGCGCGGAACTGTTCCAGCGCCCGCCGCGCAAAACCAAGCTCTCTCGCACCAAACCCCGCAGCCCTGCCCGTCTTCTTATCCGCCGGCTTGTCCAGCAGCGCCATCTGCCACAGCAACTTCAGCGCTGCACCATCACCCTTCAACGCCTTCTTCACCAGCGCCTCGCAAATAGCCGGCAGCGCCTCCGCAATCTCACGCCGCACAAACTGCGAACAGCGCGCAGGCGAAGGAGGCTTCCGCAGCGATTTCTCAGCCGCCGGCTCACCTGCGCCAACGTTCTTCCTCGCACCCGTAGCCAAACCCAGCACCCCATCCCCGAAAAACAAAACGGGAGACGCTCAAGGGCGTCTCCCGTTTCGCTTCCAGCCAGGTTGTCAGGACTCCGTTTGAGGCGTCTGCCTCTCACATCCCGCCTATTCAGAATACCAATCCGCCAACATCTCCATGCCAATTACATCTCAGTCGTAACTCACCTCAGGTGTATGACTTACCACCTTCGCTGAAGTCCCTCCTGCTTGACAGGGATCGGTCGCAATCCGTTCCAGCAATCCACGCTGCAGAAACACCGCGGTCAAAGCATCCACCGCATCCATGTACCGCCGCTGCACCGTCCTCAGGCTCACGCCCAGCATCGCCTCAGTCTCCGTATAGGTGTATTCCTGCACACCAATCCGCAGAATCAGCCGCTGGTGTTCCGCCTTCAGCGTTTCCAGGCACCCCTCAACGTCGTGGACAAAGATCACCACGTCGTCAAAGCCATGCACCCGGTAGCTCGTCACCCGGCCACGAAACATCTCGCGGCCCAGCATCGACGGCACACGCCCGCTCTCCATCCGCAACGTCGCATACCGCCGCAACATCGCCTCCGTATACGAACGGTAGAAAGCAGTCTCCGGAGCCAGCACCACCCGGCGCATCGGAGCCGCACCTGCAACCAGGCTCGGCACGTGCTCTTCGGCATGCATCAGTTCCACAGCCTGTGCCAGGTTGCCCTCTGTAGCCCAAACCTGTGGCAGCACATCGCTCGCCGCTCCACTCACTCCAGCGGACGGAAAACCCGTCCGCACCGGCATCTGAAAAAGCTTCATTCCGCACCCCCGTTGCTCTCTGTGGAAGCTTCATTCCGCTGCACCAACTGCAGTCCGGAGGATGTCTGGCCGTTCTCCTGGCGGGAAACCCGGCAAGGCCTCCCAGGCCGCAGCCGCCTGCGTGCAGGCAGCTCCGCCATTCGAGGGCTGCAGTGTCGGCAATACACTCCAGCGGCCACACCGGTGCGGACCCACAAGCCTCCGCACCCCTCACATACCTTTAAGTCCCTGCGCAAATACTCCATCGTTTTCCTCTTGTCGCGGGTGCCCGCCCGGTGTCTTCCGGGTCGATCTCCGGTCCGTTGTGCCTCACACCCTCTGGCTCTGTGGCCAGTCAGGCTGCGGGCTGGGTTAGCGTTGCGCAGGCATCGCGTGTCTGGGAAAAAGGCATAAAGGGGTTATGCCCACGCAATCCCGCAGGTCTATCCGCACCTTGTGCGGGGTCTTGGTCCGTCGCTCAAGTTGCCCGACTTTAGTCAGCTCACAAACTCAAGTCAATGCGATTTTTTATAGGGAATAACCCAAAAGTCTTAGGTCTTTACGTCAAGAAAACGCACGGGTATCGCATACATTCTATCGTCCTTTTGTTCGTCTATTCTTCGCTTTTTAGTGAGGGTTGGCAAGCGGTTTCTTCAACCCAGCCACCACTTTCCCGTTCCGGGAAGCACCTCACCAAAGGTCCCCATCCGACTACCACCCACCCTCACCTCCCCGCCATCCAAAACGCTTCGAAGCAGTCCTTCCCGACCTTCGCGTAACCTTAGCGACCTTCGCGTTCTGCTTTTTTGTCGTTCCGCGCATCCGACAAGTCATGTCTTACCGGGCCAACCCACAGCCCCGTATGAGAAATTTGAGAGCGTGAAGTTCCTGGGCTTCCTTCTCCTTCTCGTGCTCCTCGCCGCCGGTGGCGCCGCCTGGCTCGTCTACACGCCGGTCACGCCGCCCGCGGAGACCTTTGTCGACTTCCCGTCCGGCACCGGCACGCAAGCCATGGCCCAGAAGCTCCAGGAAACCGGTGTCATCCGCAGCCGATACGCCTTCGACCTCCTCCGCATCTGGAAGCAGGGCACCCTCAAGGCAGGCGAGTACCGCTTCGCCGCCCCCGCCAACGCGCTCACCGTCTACTCCCGCATCGCCAAGGGAGACGTCTACACCGTCGCCGTCACCATCCCCGAAGGCTTCAACCTCTTCGACATCGCCAGCGCCGTCCAGGCCGCAGGCCTCGGCTCCAGCGACGCCTTCCTTCAGGCGGCGCACACCAACACAGACCTCATCGCCTCACTCTCGCCCGGCGCAACCTCACTCGAAGGCTTCCTCTACCCGGACACCTATCGCTTCAGCCACCACACAACCATCCGCACCATGCAGGAAACGATGGTCCGCCGCTTCCGCCAGCAGGCAGCAAAAATGGGCATCCCCGCCGGAGACATTGCCACCACGGTCACCCTCGCCTCACTCGTAGAAAAAGAAGTCCACTTCGATGACGAACGAGCCCTCGCCGCAGGCGTCTTCGGGAACCGCCTCCAGCGCGACATGCCGCTCCAGACCGACCCCACCGTCATCTACGCAGCGCTGCTCGCAGGCCGCTGGTCCGGCGTAATCCACCGCAGCGATCTCGACTTCGACTCGCCCTACAACACCTACCGCCACACCGGCATGCCGCCCGGCCCCATCTGCTCCCCCGGAGCAGCAGCCCTGCACGCAGCCATGCAGCCCGCAGCCACAGACAATCTCTACTTCGTCGCAGACGCAACAGGCCACACCCGCTTCGCAAGCAGCCTCGCCGAACATACCGCCAACGTAGCCGACTACCGCAAAGCCCTAACCCAGCACTAACCCCGTCATCTTCTTCTGATCTGTCACCCCGCAGCGCAGCAGAGGGATCTGCATTTCACTGGAACTACCTCAATCGCTGGAACTCCACCTCAGATCTGTCATCCCGACCGGAGCGAAGCGAAGTGGAGGGACCTGCTTTTCGCTTGCCTCCTCAGATTTGTCATCCTGAGCGAAGCGCAGCGAAGTCGAAGGACCTGCATTCCGCCGACAGCGTCACAAATGTACCGGGAAGACAAGCCCTTCGACCAATTCCTCCGTGCAGCGGAGCGAACGAATCCCACCAACAAAACTCCATCCCCCACCCCCCTCCAGACATCAAACAAACTCGTGTCATCAGGGCAAAAGCGACCGCTGCGTTTGCAGACACTTCGCAACGCCCTGCACAATGGTTTGCGGGATTGTTTAAAGTTTGCTGACGTTGACTCACTATCGGAAGGGTGCACTGCTCGCGCTGCTGGTCTTACCGGCGCTCACAGGCTGCTATCGCACCACCCACTCCGTCATCCCCACACACGCGCCGCCGCAGGTGCTCTCGGGCTCGCTGGACGACCTGGTCACGAAGACGACCGAACGCTTCGACTCCATCCACACCTTCACCGCAGCCGTTGAAATGCAGGTCTCCACAGGCGGCGGCAAAGAAGGCAAAGTCGTCGACTACACGTCCTTCACCGGCCACATCCTCATCCGCCAGCCAAACGACTTCCGCTTCGTCGCCCTGATACCAATCGCTCACACCCGCATGTTCGACATGGTCACCGACGGCAAGACCTTCACCCTTGTCATCCCGACCAAAAGCCTGGCCATCACGGGCAGCAACGCCATCACCACACCGTCTGACAAGGCAATCGAGAACCTGCGGCCATCCATGTTCATTGACTCGCTGCTCATCCGCAGCGCGCAGCAGGACGAACTCGTCTCGCTCGTCTCAGACGACCGCATCTACCAGCCCAAAAACACCAAGAAGTACCTCATCGACGAGCCCGAATACGACCTCGGCATCTACCGCACCACGCCCAATAGTTCAGAGCTCAAGACCCAGCGAGTCATCCACCTCGGCCGCGAAACCCTCCTGCCCTTCCAGCAGGACGTCTACGACGAAAAGGGCCAGCTCGTCACCGTCGCCACATACGACGACTACAAGCTCTTCGGCGACACCACCTTCGCCTCACACATCACCATCCGCCGCCCCATCGACCAGTTCACAGTCCACATCACCATCACGCAGCTCTCCGTCAACCAAACCATCGAAGACGACCAGTTCGAAGCCTACAAAATCCCCTCCACCTACCAGGTCCGCCACCTCCCCTAAGCACGCGGCTTAGCATCTCCAAAAATTTGTCATCCTGAGCGGAACGAAGCGCAGCGAAGTGAAGTCGAAGGACCTGCATTTCGCCGGCAGCGCCACAAAGGTTCGCTTAGGCGCTTAACGCCTGTCCTGCCGGACAGGCCCACTACGCGTGGAGCGGGCGTTTCGCGCCTTTTTACGGTTGACTCACTAATGAGAGAAGACCAAGCTTACTGCTGTCGCAAAAGCCTTCGACATGCAGTTTTATGAGAACTTCTATCACAGGAGTGGATAATTCATGGAAAATCACCGGCCTACCTCACCACTCCTTAATGCGCAAGGAGAGGAAGTGAGCAGAAGAAAGAGGTTGACTTTCTGGGGTGCCGACCAGAATGACGACAGTCTTGTGTGTAGCGTGATGGAGGGCCGTAAAACTGTCACGGCCGATACTGTCGAGGCTTATTACAAGCCCTATAGCGAATACGGCGACGGCAGCTACGAGCCTGGCGATCTCATCGAGGTCTACGATCAAAAGCAGCGTTTGCGCTGCATCGTCAAAGCAACCAAGGTCTACACAATCGAGTTTGGGAACGTCCCGGAGGAAGTGTGGCGTGGCGAAACGTTCTCCAGTGCGAAAGAATTCCAAGAGTGCCACATTCGCTGCCTACCGCACCTGGATCTGCATGACCGCTTCGAGTTGGTGACGTTGCATTTCGAATTGGTCGAAGTAATCGCACGAGACTTCGCCGAGTGACCTGTCTCGTGTGCGAACGACGAATCTGGTCTATGGCTGCTCCGAGCGAACGGTACGGACAATTACGGCAAGCGGTCCTATTACAAATTAGCGCGACCTTGGATTGTCGAAGCTCATGTTTCAGGGGATCCGAAGAATGATATGGAAGATCACGGGCCACGCTGACAAGTATGTGCCTGCAATGGGCATGGTGAGTCAAGTATGTTGTTGCCCTTTTTACTGCTTCGCAATGCCCTCCCGATGATCGGCATAGCGGCTTTAGCCGCCGAGATAGAAAAATATCCGCAGGGAGCGTGGCTTTAGCCACCGAGATTCGTATCTCAACGGAAGCCGAATCTCTTGCGTTCTGTCTCCTGATGCCGCCAGAGAATCTCACCCGACCAACGGACGGGCCAGGCGAAGCAGTAAAAAGACGTGAGCGCCCGCCCCACGCGCAGTGGGCCCGTCCGGCAAGACAAAGCTGTTATGAGACTTTAAGAAGCGCGAAGACCACGCATAGCCTGGCTAAGCGACCACGCAGCACTCGCCAGCAGGATCGCGCCAGTCCCCAGCGCTGCAACACCGGCCACCTCTGCACGAGGCTCAACCGCCAAACTCAGCAGCGACCACACCAGCATCAGCGATCCCGTCACATAGTGCGGCGGATAGTGAAACGATTCCGCCAGTGGAAACAGATGCAGCCCAACGATGATCGCAATCGCAGGCGCAATGTACTCCGGCATATGCAGAATCACCAGGATACCCACCGCAGTAAGAGCCGACACCCACTGGATGATGTTCACCGCAACAAACATCCGACGCATGCGCTCAGTATCATCCCCGGAAACACCACCCTTGGGAAGTGAAGCCGCAAGCCGCAGCACCCACATCGCCCACGCCAGCAACAACCCCGCCACAACAAACACGGCAACCACTGACCAGCCACCGCGGCCAACAGCACGCAGCCCAAGCCAGAACCAAAGCGTGCCAAACCCCAGGAAAAACAGCGCACCCGTGACCCGGCCACGAACAGCGTAGCCGCGAAACCGCGCTCCATCCACCAACGACCCGTAGTGTGCCCTATCCATAAAAACTCACCTTACACCGCGTAGCGCACGCAGCCTCAGTTCCAGCGAGGATCACGCGTAATCTCCACAAAGTCCAGAGCCGCAGCTCCACGTCCCGCAGGTACGGCACGGATAGTAACGCTGTCTCCCGGCTTCAAACGAACACCGTTGATCACCACGCGCCGTGCGAACTCGCCAGTCAGCACCGGCTCCGTCTTCGCTAACTCACCCGTCCATTCCCCACGCGGAGCATCCTTCGAAAGCACTGCGCTAATGTCCGGCGCCGCACCATTCACCAGCAACTCAAAGTGGGTCGCACCCGCATCCGCAAAGTAGCCCGTCTCCACGCGATACACATTCGCCTCACCGCGAAAACGCAGCGTCGCAGAACACTCCTTCACGTTGCACACCACAGCGCCACCGCCCGAAGCATCCTCTGCCTCCGCCAGTCGAGCCGCGCTATAGCCCTTCAGCTCCATCGTCTCCACCTCCGTGCGCCCCGCATGCTTTCCGGCAAACCCCAGCGCATCCGGCACCCGCGCAACACGCAGCAGCCACTCCGTTCCCGCGTCCCGCCAAATCTCCGCAAACGGAGCCCAATCCTCCAGCAAACGATGCACCGCGGCGTACCGCTCCGGATCCACCAAACCGCGCGTCTCCTCCCACTCATCCACCGCGTTGGCAGCCTGCGCAGCTCCATTGAAGTGCAGGTCATAGAAGTTCTGCGCCACCGTCTTACCGCCCGCTAACACGTGGTCATACGGCACACGATGCAACGCTAGCAGCCACCCCGCAGGGCACCGCGCCGCATCGCTCAACGTCGCTGCAAACACCGTCGGATAGCGCCCAATCTCACCAGTGCCACGCGCCGTACGATCCACGCCAATTCCATCGCGTCCCAGGCTGTCCTGTCCCGCCAGCGGCTCACCCGCCACGCCATGCGCCTTGGCCGCCCGCTGCGGATCAGGCCCGCCCGCCGTCCCACCCACAACCGGCAGTCCCAGCAGCGGCAAACCCATCGGCGACTCTAATCCCGCCACGGCTCCGCGACTCTCCAGCAGAATCCCCGTCACCGCCCGATACACGCGCGCATCGTCACCCCACGTCTGCCGCGCCCACGCCTCCGCTACCGCCTCAGCGTCCATCGTGGGATTCCACGCCATCCGCCCAAATCCATAAAGATTCGCCAGCAGCAGCGGCTGCCCCAGCATCCGCTCCAAATCGCCGGGCTCCAGGGCGGCAATCAATCCGCCACCCGATTCAGCAGCCAGCAAACCCACCAGCGTCGTATCGCCGCTCTTCAATCCCCGCTCAGGAGTAGCCAGCGCCTCCTGCCACGCAGCCACTGGAAACACCACCTGCCGCTGAGCCGGCAGCAACTCCAGCTCTGCCGCCTGCGCATCCGCCACCAAACCAAAATTCGCAGACCCCAGCCCCGCCAGCGGCAACAAACCACTTGCCAGCGAACCCGTCACCACCACATTCGGTTCCAACGCAGGCAGCATCGCCGCGCGCTGCTCCGGCGTCGCCCCGCTGCTATCCGCAGAACGCAGCGGCTCACCCAGCGCATCCCGCAGCAGCACCGTGGCTCCACGCCGACGCATCACCCTCGCCATCGCATTCGCCGTAGCAGCCAGCCGTCTCAGATCTTCTGCGTGAGCATCAAGCACCACGCCCCCCAACCCCGGCACCGCTGACATCAACGCATTGGCGGCCTGCTCATCCGCACGCGCCTCCCCAGCCGGAGCAGCCACACGCAGCCAGACCCGCACACCAAACGGACGCACAGCAGCCGCCACCTGCGCAGCAGCAGCCAGGTCCGCGCCGTCCATCACCAGCCCATTAATCCCAACCGACGCCAGCAGCCGCGCCGTCATATCTTCCAGCAGCTCACCCGGCTCATGTTTCAGCAGAGCCAGCACCGCTGCTGGATCGTCCCGCAGCTCCAGCGCCCGCAACCCCACCCGCGGAGACTCCGCCAGTTCCTCCGGCAGTTGCCTGTCCTCGGCCACCAGCGCCGCAAACCGAAAAGCCGCATAAAGCTCCGCACGCGGCGATCCACCCTGCAGAATCCACCACTGCCGCGGCCCCTTGCGCGCCCGCACAATCCGGAAACCCTCCTCCGGCAAAGGACGATCCGTCCATCCCGGAATCATCCGCGACAGGTGCGCCCGCCGCATCGCATCCGTCGTTCCCAGCACAATCGAATCCACCCGCGGATCAAACCGGTGCAACAGCTGGTCCGTCCCCGCCACCATGTGCCCCAGGCCGCGATCTAGCTCCTCGGCAGCGGCCTGTTCCTCAGGCGCAGCCTGTCCCGCACCATCGCCCAGCACCACAACTGCATGCGGCATGTCGTGGTAACGCGGAGGATCCGGCGGTATGGCATACCGCAGCCATCCCGCACGCGCAGGCATGGCTGGCTGCGCCACGGCACAGCCAAACGCACACACCACCAGCAGCGCACCAACCCCCGCGGCGAAAGCTTTACTCCTGCTCAAACCCACCAATCTCACCTGGAAACCAACCGACTATAGACAACCCAGTCTATTCAATCCAACCGGCACAGCAACTTCACCCGCTCCTCCGTCCCAACACAAAACGGCACGTGCCCTGCAATGTTCGCCATGGCACGAAAGATCGTTGGCAGAATGTGACATGGGGCGTATGCTCGATCTTCAGCCATATAGGGGAGTTGGGGTTGAGGCTTCAAACGCTTGAGGACATCGGTACGAAGGCCGCAAGCAGCGGTGCCTTTGCGCATGCAGGCGAGCTCGCACTCGTGCCGGCACCATCCGCTTGGTCCAACAGCAGCCGCAAACGCCTCTTTGACTGCGCCGTTGCATGCCTTGGCCTCATTCTCTCCTCGCCCATCATGCTCATCGCAGCGCTTGCAGTCCAGGCCACATCAGAAGGCGATGTTCTCTTTCGCCAGCAGCGCGTAGGCCGCGGCAACCAGTCCTTCACCATCTACAAATTCCGCACCATGTGCGACGGCGCAGAATTCGCCGGCCCCTCCGTCACCAACCGGGACGACCCACGCACCACGCCCGTAGGCCGCTGGCTGCGCCGCTTCAAAATTGACGAGATGCCGCAGCTCTACAACGTCATCCGCGGCGACATGAGCCTGGTAGGCCCTCGCCCCAAGCTGCGCCAGCATGAGCGCATGCATATGACCGTACGGCCCGGCATCACCGGCGCGGCCACGCTGCTCTTCACCCGTGAAGAGGAGTTGCTCGTCAACGTTCCTTCAGACCTCGTCGAGAGCTACACCGTGGACGTACTCAACCCGGTGAAGGCGCGACTGGACATGCGCTACGCACAGCACGGCAGCTTTGCCTCAGATATGCAGCTGCTCTGTGCCACCATCTTCCGCATCGGCTGGGACAAGCGCCTCGCCGACCTCGCTGATCTGGTAGAAATCGACACCGAAAGCATCGCCAGCTAAACCCAGCCACACCTGGCACCCTTCATGTGGGCAAGTGTTGAAAGGAACGGCTTCAGCCCGTCCAACCCAACGCCCCAATGAAGGGGGTTTTAGCCCCTGAGAAAAACGCGGGGAAAGCAAGGCCCTCTAGCCGCTGAGAGAAATACGGAGAAGGCAGGCGCCTTCAGGCCCCTGAATCGCCCGCAAGATACAAGGGGCTTTAGCCCCGTCTGGCCCCGAGATGCCACCTAAACCCCAGCCGTAAGCCCCGGTGCATACACAGCGCGCATACCAGCCCGCTGTGCCGCTTCCATGCCCTCGGCAGAATCCTCAAAGACCACGCAATCCGCAGGCGCCACACCCATCTGCCGCGCTGCCTCCAAAAACAAATCAGGAGCAGGCTTGCCATGCTCCACATCATCAATCGAAACCACAGCCCCAAACAGATCCCGCAGCCCAATCGCGTCCAGCGTGGCCAGCACACTCGCACGCCGCCCGTTTGAAGCCACGCTCATCGGCACACGCCCGTGCCACGCCCGCGCCACATTGCACACCGCCGCAATCTCCTGCAGCAGGTCCAGATGCCGGCCATACCCCTCGCCCCAGGCACGCAGCACATCGCCCTGCGCCATCGGAATCGGCCCAATCTCCCGCGCCACCGCATCCAGCACCACCTTCGGCGTCTGGCCGTACTTGCTCCGCGCCCACTCCATCGTCGGCTGCAGGCCATACGGCTGCAGCACCGCCTGCAGAGCCGCCACATGCGCCGGCAGCGTCTCCACCAGCGTCCCATCGCAATCAAAAATCAGCGCACGAAAGCTGCCCGGCTCCAGTTCAAAGGCCATGCCGACGATGCTAACGGAACCCAGGGGCTTTAGCCCCCGAGATAGAAGCGCAAGACAAAACCTCCAAGGGCCTTTAGGCCCGAGACAGAAACAAACGAACAAAGCCGGATGGGCTTTAGCGCCCGAGATCAAACGGCAACGCAAGTTTTGAAAGGGACGGGCTTCAGCCCGTCCAACCGAACGCCGTATTCCTTCAGGGGCTTTCAGGCCCCTGAACCGCCGGCAGGATAATCAAGGGCTTTAGCCCCGACGCTCCAACTTCCGCACCACATCTGGTGCAACCCTCAACAAGCCCGCAAAACTCGTGTCATGCTGGTGTTGCAGGCCTGTAAACAGTACGGGTTCCTGTTGACACGGCAGTGTCGCGCGGCATACGCTTCCCAAACTGAGACGTCTCAGAATCGGAATCCGTTCCCAAATAAATCCGCCCCACGGGCCGCTTCCGAACTGCCACGCGCATTGAGACTCAATCACAGTTAAAGGAACGGTAAATGGCATTGGATCGCAACGCAGTCCAGCAGGCAATTGAAGCTGGCAAAGGCATTCTCAAGCTTGCCCCTTCGTGGGTTCCCCGCTCGTTCATGGTTCCCGGACGCCGGCTGAAGCTCCACCCCGACGACATCTACGCATTTGGCGGCAGCCGCGGCGGCATCAACGAGCGCTGGTTCTCCTCCACCACCAAGGCAGCCAACGGCCCCGACACCACCGAATTCGAGGGCCTGTCCTTCGTCGTCACCAAGAGTGGCGAGAAGCTCCTGCTCAAGGACATGGTGGAAGTTGCCGGCGACCTGCTCCTCGGCAAGGAAGTCTACGACCGCGAAAAGGGCTGGAACATCCTCTGCAAGTTCTTCGATAACGAAGGCCCCATTCCGCACCACATGCACCAGAATGACGAGCATGCAGGCGCAGTGGGCTTCAAGGGCAAGCCGGAAGCCTACTACTTCCCGCCCCAGTACAACCAGACCTTCAACAACTTCCCGCACACCTTCATGGGCCTCACACCCGGCACCACCAAGCAGCAGATTCGTGAGTGCCTTGAGAAGTGGGACCAGGGCGACAACGGCATCACCTTCCACACCAGCGCCTTCCGTCTTGAGCCCGGCGCAGGCTGGCAGATCAACCCCGGCGTGCTGCACGCACCCGGCTCGCTCTGCACCTATGAGCCCCAGGTGAACTCTGACGTCTTCGGCATGTTCCAGTCTGAAGTTGAAGGCCGCATCGTTCCGTGGGAGCTCCTGGTCAAGGACGTGCCCGAAGACAAGAAGCGCGACATCGACTACATCATCTCCATGCTCGACTGGGATGCGAACACCGATCCGAACTTCGCTGCCAATAACAAGGTCTTCCCCATCGTCGCCCGTGAAGGCGCAGGCTTCGTGGAGAAGTGGGTTGTCTACGGCACCAAGTTCTACTCCGCCAAGGAGCTCACCATCCTGCCCGGCGCAACCGTCACCATCACCGACCCTGAGGCCTACGGCATCATCGTGGTGCAGGGCTACGGCGACTTCGGCGGCACGCCCGTCTCCACACCGTCCATGATCCGCTTCGGCGATCTCACGGAAGACGAGCTCTTCATCACGGCGGGCGCTGCAACCAAGGGCGTAACCATCACGAACCCCAGCACGACTGATCCGCTGGTCATCCTGAAGCACTTCGGCCCCGGCAATCCGGACGCCAAGCCGCTCATCAAGGAAAAGACCGGCCCCTCAAGCTGGAAGAAGTAAACACACATCGCGTATCGTGGGCCGGCTACCAAAGCGGCCCATCTTTACGCCGCAAAAGGGCCTTCAGGCCCTGAGATAGATCACGAAACAAGCGAACCAAGGGGCTTTAGCCCCCGAGGGATACGCCTCCGAGGAAACGCACATGGCAACCACACACACCAAGCCCCGCCTGCACAACGCAATGTGGCCCGGCATCGTCGGCAAGGGCCCCGACACCCCCGAACCGTTCATAGACCTGGACACCATGCTCGACATGACCGCAGCCGCGGAAGTGGACGGCGTCAAGTTCGACGGCGTCGACCTCTTCATGTCGGAACCGCACACGTCCATCGACTCCACGGATGACGACCTCAAGGTGCTCGCAGAAAAGCTGCAGAAGCGCAATCTCGTCGCTGGCTCCTTCGTAGCGCCGGTATGGGGCGGCCTGGGCGGCGGCTCCGCCATGGGCGATGAGTCAGAAGTCCGCAAGTTCCTCGAACAGGTGCGCAAGGCCTCCGTCATCGGCCGCAAGATGACCGCGCTCGGCGTGCGCCCCTCCGGCGTCATCCGCATCGACTCCGCAGTAGGGCCCGACGACTGGTACAGCGACCCCAAGGGCAGCACCAGCAAGATCGCAAAGACCTTTCGCGAAGCAGGCAAGATCGCCGAGGGCGAAGGCCAGCGCCTGGCCGCTGAAGGCGAAATCTGCTGGGCAGGTATGCACGGCTGGGACCACATGCTGCACCTGCTGGAAGAGGTGAACATGCCAAAGACCGTCGGCTTCCAGGCGGACATGGCACACACCATGCTCTACACGCTCGGCTACAACTCGCCCGAGAGCCGTCTGGTAAAAACCAACGACGGCGAGAAGCCCGACAAGGCCGAAATTGTAGAAGCCTTGAAGAAGGTAACCAACGCACTGCGTCCGTGGACGTTCGACTTCCACGTCGCGCAGAACGACGGCACCGTAAAGGGCCAGGGCTCGCACGACAAGACCGGTCGCCACTGCGCCGCAGACGACCCCAACGGCCTGATGAACATTGTGGAAGTAGCTGGCCTGTGGATGCGCGACGCGAGCGGCACACCCACCAAAGCATTCGAGCACATCTGCTGGGATGGCTGCATGTTCACCAACGAAGTCATGACCAACCCGCAGACATGGAACAAGATCCTCGCAACCATGATCGAAGTCCGCAACGCCCACGGCTGGGACTAACTTTGAACGGCGTCTCGTGAATGCGAGAAGCCGTTTATTTTTTTGGAAAAGGCAGCGGCTTTTAGGCCACTGAAGTTTGCTTCATCGGAGAACGCAGTGGCCTTCAGGCCACTGAATATGCCGGCTCATAAAGGGGCTTTAGCCCAGCCTTCCGCTGCCAGAAAAAGATAGGGGCTTTAGCCCCGGAGGGATGCGAGGCTGCCGCAACAGCGGCACCCCTCAGGGGCTAAAGCCCTCTTGTTTGAACCGAATGACCGGCCGGGCTAAAGCCCGGCCCTTTCAAAACAAGACTTGCCACAGGAGAGATTCATCGTGTCCAAGAAAGAACTCAACATCGGCCTCGTAGGCTACGGCTTCATGGGCCGCACCCACTCCAACGCCTTCCGCCAGGCGCCGCAATTTTTTGCCCTTCCCTACACGCCCGTCATGAAGGCCGTCTCCGCACGCAATGCAGAGAAGGCGCAGAAGTTCGCGGACAACTGGGGATGGGAGTCCGTCGAGACCGACTGGAAGAAGCTGATCGAGCGCGACGACATCGACCTCATCGACATTGCCAGCCCTAACGACACGCACGCAGAGATTGCCATTGCCGCCGCCAAGGCAGGCAAGATGGTAATGTGCGAAAAGCCGCTAGGCCGCACCGCGGAAGAAGCCAAGAAGATGGTGGACGCCGTGGAAGAAGCAGGTGTGGCCAACATGGTTTGGTACAACTACCGCCGCGTGCCCGCCGTCGTCATGCTGAAGGACCTGCTGGACGAGGGCCGCTTTGGCCGCATCTTCCACTACCGCTCGCAGTTCCTGCAGGACTGGACCATCTCCACCGAACTGCCCGTGGGAGGCGAAGGCCTGTGGCGGCTGGACGCTGCGATTTCCGGATCAGGTGTAACGGGCGACTTGCTGGCGCACAACATTGACATGGCGCTCTGGCTCAACGGCCCCATCGTCGAAGTTTCCGCAGCAACCGAGACCTTCATCAAGGAACGCAAAGATACCGCAACAGGCGAAACGAAGAAGATCACCATCGACGATGCGTCCGCCTTCATTGGTCGCTTTGAAAACGGATCGCTCGCACTGTTTGAAGCAACGCGCTACGCCCGCGGCCACAAGGCGCTCTTCACCCTTGAGATCAACGGCGAGAAGGCATCCGCATCGTGGGATCTGCATGACCTGCACCACCTGCAGTACTTCGACTACAAGACCGAAGGCAAGCTGCGCGGCTGGACCGACATCCACATGACCGACGGCGACCACCCCTACATGAAGAACTGGTGGGTGCCCGGCCTGCAGATTGGTTACGAGCACACCTTCATTCACCAGGTTGCAGACTTCCTCACCGGCCTGGGCACAGGCAAGCCCGCAGCACCCAGCTTCCGCGACGGCCTTGCAACGGAATACGTCACAGACGCTGTTCTCAAGTCCGCGCAAACCAAAAAGTGGGAGCCGGTCGAAACCGCATAACAGCATTCCTTCGAAGGCCGAGTCCTCAACGACTCGGCCTTCGTCTTTTTCTTACCGATTCCCAGCATTGAGTCGTTTCATTTACAGTTGCACCGCATTTCATTTGCGCGATTCCAGGCCGCGAACTGCCCGGCAAAATTCAGGAGGCAACACCCATGTTCCAAACGCTTGGTAAGCTCCACACGCTTCGTAACAAGGCCGTCATCGCCACCGCAGCAGCCGCATTCACCTTCGCAGCCTCAGCGGCAGCGCAGGCACCTGCAGCAGCTCCCAATCCCAAACAAGCCGGCTTCGGGCGCATCGGCACACCGCCACCGATGAATGACTTCGCCGACACCGAAGGCTTCACCAAGCTCTTCGAC
>JAMFTB010000243.1 GCA_026225595.1 Terriglobus sp.
CACATGAACATTCCGCCGGAGCGCATGTTCCTTATGAAGGCGTCCGAGAAAGTGACAACGCTGAACGCCTATGTCAGCGGCTTTGGTTCGTCCAAGCGTGTTGTGGTGTGGGACACGTCGATCACGAAGGGCACGCCGGACGAGATCCTCTTCATCTTTGGGCATGAGAGCGGCCACTACGTTCTGCGCCACGTCGTGCGCGGTGTTGTCATCTCAACGGTCAGCATGTTCGTGCTGCTCTATCTCGCCTTTCTGTTTACGCGCTGGAGCCTCGCTCGCTACGGCAGTGCATGGGGCATTCCGTCGCAATCGGACTGGGGCGCGTTAGCCGTTCTGCTGCTTGCATTCTCGCTGATGAGCCTGGTGATGGAGCCAGTGGACTCGACCGTGACGAGGCAGATGGAACACGCCGCGGATGTGTATGGGCAGGAAGCAATCCACGGCATTGTGGGCGACCCGCAGGCCACAGCACGCGGAGCATTCCAGGTGCTGGGCGACACCAGCTTTGATGATCCCAACCCGCCGCAGTGGATCGAGTTCTGGACGTATTCGCATCCGTCCATCGGCCGTCGCGCAGCCTTCGCCGCGCACTACAACCCATGGGCCGACGGAGTTGAGCCGAAGTATTTCAAGAAGCAGTTGCCGTGAAAGCAGAAAGCGCGAGCAAGCGGCTTTAGCCGCCGAGATAGACAACAAAGCTCGATTGAGATGTGGCTTTAGCCACCGAGAGTCGAATCTCAGCGGCTAAAGCCGCGTAACGAGGACTTGACGTTTCTATCTCGGCGGCTAAAGCCACTTAAGCGCATAAAACCGAAACACGAACTAGCCGTGGATGCTCTGCCAGATCAACATCATCGACAGACCTGTGACGATGACGGCCGTGGTCCACGCGATGATGTTCAGCCACAGGCGATTGGTCATCTCGCCCATCAGCTCCGGCTTGTTGATGAGCCGCAGCATGAAGTACATCACCACCGGCAGCAGCAGGCCATTCAACACCTGCGACAGGATGGCCATGGGCACCAGCGGGAAATTCGGGATGAGCACGATGGCCGCTCCCGCCGCGATCAGAATCGTGTAGAGCCAGTAGAAGACCGGCGCCTGCTTCCACGTGCGATCCAGACCGCTCTCAAAGCCAAGGCCCTCGCACACGGTATACGCCGTGGAAAGCGGCAGGATGGACGCCGCAAACAATGACGCATTGAACAGCCCGGCGGCAAAGAGCAGAAATGCATAGTCGCCTGCGATGGGCCGCATAGCCTCTGCTGCATCCGCAGGCACATTGATCTGCCGCATGCCATGCACGTACAGCGTAGCCGCGCAGACGACCACGATGAACCACGCAACAATGTCCGTAAAGATGGAGCCAACGATGACGTCAAGCCGCGTGGCCTTGTACTGCCGTATCGTCACGCCCTTCTCCACAATTGATGACTGCAGATAGAACTGCATCCACGGCGTGATGGTGGTGCCAATTACGCCCACCGTCATGTACAGGTAGTTGCGGTCACTCCACGCGCCGCGGGCCGGCAGCTTTACCGTCTCCACCATGGCCGTGTGCCAGTCCGGCCGGCCCAGCACACCTGCGACGATATACGCGAGATAGACGACCGAGGCGAAGAGGAAGATCTTCTCCACGCTCTTGTAGTCGCCCTTCACCACCATGGCCCACACCAGCGCCGCTGCCGCGGGCACGGCGATGTACTTGCTCACATGAAACAGCTGCATGGAGCCAGCAATGCCGGTAAACTCTGCCACCACGTTGCCAAAATTCACGATGACCAGCAGCACCATGACCACAAATGTCATGCGCAAGCCAAACTCCTCGCGGATAAGGTCGCTCAAGCCCTTGCCCGTAACCGCGCCCATGCGCGCGCACATCTCCTGCACCACGATGAGCGCCAGCGTGATGGGGATCATCGTCCACAGCAGTGTGTAGCCGTACTGCGCGCCCGCCTGCGAATAAGTGAGGATGCCGCCTGCATCGTTGTCCACGTTAGCCGTGATGAAGCCGGGGCCCAGAGCCGCAATAAAGAACAGGATGCGAACCTTCCAGCTCTTAAACCACTTCATTGCGCGCCTGCGTTCGGAATGGACTCGCGCGCTGACTGCACCAACTCATAAAGCTTCATCGCCTGCGCGTCTTTCTCAGATGGGTCTGCAAGTCGCGCGTTGTTGCGGATGTGCTCGTGATTCTTGGACGAGAAAAGCACAACGCCAGAAGGATTACAGAGCAGTGCCGCACGCATCATCAACTCACTCAGCACGGCGGGAGAGTGGAGGTCCGCACCCGTAGTGGCAGACCAGCGATCGCCGATGTCCGGCGATGCGAGGTACGCTGCCAGCCGCCGCTGGTTTTGTGCAAGCGAGCGATGGTGAATGTGAAATGCGGCGTCGTTGCTGACGGGGTCGAAGACAGACCACTTCTGCTGCACAATGTTCGCGCAGGCCGGTGCTTCGCGCAGAATATCTTCTGCATGTCCACGATCCGTACCCACGCCAAACGCGCCGATGTGGCCTTTACGAACGGCGCCGTCAAGGAACTCCAGCAGCGGTGAGTTCTTTATTTCGGCCAGCGTTGCATCGTGCAAAAGGTAAACGTCAATGCGCTGCACGCGCAGCTTACGCAGGCTGGTTTCCAGCGATTCACGTGCCTTTTCTACGGACATGTTCCGCTTTGCCGGAGCCGCCGCAACCGCGGATGCCGCTTGCTGCGCTTTCGCCTTGAGCGCGGGGATCGCCTTGATCAACGGCCGCGCAAGGTTGCGCGCGATACCAATGAGGCCAGGGTTTTTTGCTGGTGGAATGCCGAACTTGGTGGTGACGGTAACCTCTCCGGGATGCTTCGCGAGGAACTCACCAAGGCAGACCTCTGCCTCGCCGTAGCCGTACAGGGGCGCAACGTCAAAGTGGCGCACACCTGCATCAAATGCCCACTCCAGCGTGCGCAGCGACTCACGGCGACCCATGCTGCCCATGAGGCTGGAGCAGCCAAAGCCAAGGCGCGTTGTCTGTCTTCCAGTGGTGGCGAGCGATATGGTCTGGGCTGTCATGCGCTGAGCCTCCTTGCAAGCCGCATTGCCAGCGCCAGCACCGTGTGCGTTGGATTGGAATAGCCGCCCGTGGGAAAGACAGAGGCGCTGCAGATGGAGAAGTTCGGCGTGCCAAACAGCCGCAGGTCCGTGTCCACAACACCTTGTGATGCATCCGAGGACATCAAAGCGCCGCCCATATGATGCAGTCCATCATCGCAGGCCGCGCGCAGAGCTTCGTCGTCTGCAAGGTTCATTGTGGGCTGCAACTCTGCCAGCCCATGCTTGCGAAAACTCTCGTCAACCACGCGCAGGAACGTGCGAATCGTGTCCAGCTCCAGCGAAGTCATCTTCCAGTTCAGCCGCGTGCGGCGAACGCCGAGTGCATCGCACTCCTCCGCCAGCGTCACGTTGCTGCCGTTCTCCGGTTGTTGCTCGCAATGTACTCGCAGCGCAATGGCCGCAGCAGGGCTGTTGTACACGCGATGTTTCACCGCGTAAGACCACGTCTGCAGCAGTAGTAAAGGAAGATTGCGGACAAGGTTCACCACCTGCGCCCCATCGACCTCATTGAACGAACGGCGCAGTATTCGCTTGCCGGTCGCCTTCACAGCAGCAGCTGTCTCCTCCGTGCTGTCACGGAAGGTGATGCTCCCTGCCACGTTCAGCGTGCGCAGCGATTCCTGCTGCGCTGCAGTGAGACGAAACTTGGGATGGTATTTAAAGCCGCGCAGCAACACGTTGGTGAATGCAGAAAAGAAGCGCTTGCGGTCCAGCGGCTTGACCGTCACCACTTCGCAGTCGATGTGATCGTGAAACCCCTGTCCCACGCGACCGTTCGGGTTCCAACGTGAACCGTGCTGCGATTCCAGATGTAGCAGAAGACGTGACGTCTCAATGGAGCCGATGGTCAGCACGAACTCACGCGCGACAATGCGTGCGGTGTTCCCCTTCAGACTTCGACACTGCACTGCGATCACATGAGTGGTTGCCTCATCGACTTCGGCATCTACGACGTTGGCGTGGAGCAACGCGGTCAACCCAGCAGCTGCTGCAAACTCGGCTTCGTGCAGCTTCGCGAAGTTCGGCTGCGGGCACCAGCGCGTGAAGTACGGCTCCAATTCATTGCCCAACTGCGGCACAGGTGCACCCACTGCAGACCACACATCCGCATCCTGGCGGATGACATTGCCCAGGCCTTCCAGTCCCAGCGCCGTCTCGTAAGCCGAAGTTAATTCTTCTTTGGCAATGGGCCAGCCGCTGTGCGGAATCCACGGCCGCTGCGCAAAATCAATCGGCTCCAGCTCGAGGATCTGGCCGCCCCAACGCGTCGTCGTGCCACCCCATGTGCGGAATCGTCCATCATGCACGCCGGTATGCCGTTGCCCCACGACTTCGCTGCGATACAGGTCCTGTGTGTTCTGCTCAAAGACTGTGCCGCCGCTCTCAATCAGCGCAACCGTCTTGCCCGCACGCAGCAGTTGCAGCGTCAGCAACATGCCCGCAGCGCCCGCTCCAACCACGCACACGTCGAAGATTTGTTCCGAGACAAACGGCGTCGTTACAAGGTCGTGCATCATGCGGCACTTCCCTTTCGCGCGATGATCTCCTGCAGTCGCTCCACGATGCGGCGCACCTGCGTGTCATTGTCATAGCCTGATGCGGCGGCGCGGAGGCGGCCTGCATGCGCTATGCGCTCTCGCGCGGCTTCATCGTTCACATACCTGCGAATCTTCGCGGCGCATTCATCAAAATCACTGAAGAAGACAGCCTCTTCGTCTTCA
>JAMFTB010000023.1 GCA_026225595.1 Terriglobus sp.
GCCCGCTACGCGCGGGGCGGGCGTTTGCACGCCTTTTTACTGCTTCGCTTGGCCCTTCCGTTGGTCGGGATGAATATTCGTGCCGAGAACGGCGAAGCCAGTAAAAAGGTGCGTGAGCACCCGCTCCGCGCGTAGCGGGCCCGTCCGGCAGGACACTTGTTGTTCGTTTGTTTTAGGAACCGGTGCCGCCAATAACGACGCTGACCGTGCGCACCAGAATCTTCAGGTCAAGCCACAGGTTCCAGTTTTCGACATACGCCGTATCCAGCGAAATGTAGCTGTCGAAGGATGGGTCCTGCCGCGCCTCTACCTGCCACAGGCCGGTAATGCCGGGCAGCACGTCCAGGCGGCGCAGGTGCGCCAGGTCATAGCGCTCCACCTCACTTGCAATGGGCGGCCGCGGTCCCACCAGGCTCATGTCGCCCTTCAGCACGTTGAAGAACTGCGGAATCTCATCGAGCGAATACTTGCGCAACATGCGGCCCACATGGGTAATGCGCGGGTCGTTCTTCAGCTTGAAGAGGATGCCGTCGCGCTCGTTCATGTGCTCCAGCTGCGCCTTCAACTGGTCTGCATTCGACACCATGGTGCGGAACTTCATGCACTCAAAGGTGCGTCCCTTGCGGCCAATGCGCCGCGCACGGTAGAAGACGGGTCCCGGCGAATCGAGCCGCACCGCAATTGCAATGGCAATGACTAAAGGGCTAAGCGCCAGCAGCGCCAGCGCAGAAAGCCCCAGATCCATAACGCGCTTAAGCATGAACGAGCCAATGGGAAAATGGCGGCGATGCAGCGGAATCGTGGGAAACTGCCCCACGTACTCCACCGGCGCATTCCACGCCAGGCCGTCATACAGATCGGGCACCACGCGTACGTCAATGCCCAGGTCGCGCGCCTCTTCCACCAACGCAATGACCATTTTCTTGTCTGCCGGTACTGAGATGAAAATCTCGTCTACAAACAGCGCACGTGCCAGTGCAAGGCAGTTTTTTACGTCACCAATAATGTCCGCGTCGCCGGACTCTGTTTCAGCCTCAGTCAGCGCAATGAAGCCGCGGAAGCGGAAGCCCAGGTGCCGCAACGACTCCAGGTGATTGCGCAGCGCATGAGCCACACGGCCGGCGCCAATGATGAGGACGTTGCGTGTATCAATGCCTTCGCGGTAGCGCGTGTACACCATGGAGCGCCACAGGGCACGCCGCGCGCACAGCATGGCACCCGTCAAAATAACGGACAGGATGACCACAATGCGCGAGATCTCTTCGCCACGGCACAGGTAGATGGTGCCGCATAGGATGAGACCTGCGACCAGCGTAGCCTGCAGCGTCATACGCTGCTCATTCAAGCCGCTGCGGTTCTGGATGGGGCCGTACAGATCATAGGAACGCGTAAAGAAGATCAGGCACAGAGCGAACCAGCCCATGTACAGGCCAAAGCTGCTCCACAGGCTGTGAAAGAGACTGCCGCTGCTTAGAAATCCGCTGGAGTCGGAGACATCCATGCGCAGCCGCATGGCAATCATGCTGGCCACAAGGGTCGTCAGTATATCCAGCAATGCCCAGGCCCCGCCGGTAACGCCAGGACGATCAAGGATGCCGGAAGCTGCAGAGGAGGATGTTCTCCGCGCTGCTCCTGTATGGCCTGCCCCGATCACCTGCTGTGCGTACTCCCGTATTGGCATAGGACACCCTTGCTGTTGCCCGGCTTGCCCCAGACGTTCTGGCCCGGATCATCGCGCATGTGCTGGTGGATTGTTGCCTGAGTGGAGGTCTGCAAACGGCTGTCCCCGGATTGTCCGTGGCATGCCCAAACCCTGTTCGTTCCACTGAGCATACCTCAAGCCCTTACTTCGGCAAGTAAGAAAGAGACGTGAGGCGATGACGGAATAAATACCTTTTAATGTGCTGTTTGATTCTTTTCGAATGCCAATGGCTGCCTGCCGGGCAGTAGACTTCGCAAGATGCTGCAACCCATTCCAGCACGGGACCCAACGCTTGCAGCGCCGATTCGGCTGATTGTGAATGCCGATGACTTTGGCCTGACACCCGGCGTCAACCGCGCCGTGGTCGAGCTTGCGTCGGCTAGCGCACTTTCAAGCGCCACGCTCATGGCCAATAGCAGCGGCCTTGCGGACGCCGTGGAACGCGCCGCTGCCAACCCATCCCTGGGTGTGGGCTGTCATGTGGTGCTGGTGGATGGCGAACCGGTACTGCCTGCCGCCAGCATCCCCACGCTGCTTGAGCCGGGGAGCAGCAGCCGCTTGCATACTTCCCTGCAGCGCTTTGCCATGGATTTGCAGCGCGGGCGAATCTCAGAAAAAGAGATTGAGGCCGAGGCAGTTGCGCAGATTACCCGGCTGCAGAATGCCGGTTTGCATGTGACCCACGTGGACACCCACAAACACACACACCTCTTCCCTCGAGTGGCCCGGCCGCTGCTGCGCGCTGCCGTTCGCTGCGGCATCAATGCCATTCGCAATCCCTTTGAACCACCGTGGTCTGCCCGGCTGACCCACGGTGCTCTGCTGCGGCAGCTGGAGGTTACGGTGCTGCGCCGCTTTGGACCAACCTTCCATCAACTGCGCCGTGCCGCCGGCCTGAGGACGACGGATGGCGCAATCGGCGTCTCCGTGACCGGCCGTCTGGATACAAAGGCACTGGAACAGTTGCTGGCCCACGCACCGGCAGGCACATGGGAGCTGGTGTGTCACCCCGGCTACAACGACAGCGCGCTGGACGCGATCAAAACCCGACTGCGCGACACACGCGACGTGGAGCGCGAGGCGCTGCTACGCGTCATTCCAGAGGCAGTCCGCACAGGCCGCGTGGAACTCATCCGCTTTAGCGATCTTTAACTGCGAGCCGCCTGCGCTGCCGTAACCATGCTGCCCAACTCCACGTTGTCGACGATGGGCATCTCCAGCGTGATGCGCGTGCCACGGCCTGGCCGGCTCTCCATCTCCATCACCGCGTCTGACCCGTAGAGCACTTCCATGCGCTCGCGCACATTCTTCATGCCAATGCCGTTGCCGGGCCGCACGATGCCACTGCCGGGGCTGGCCACGGACCGCTCCGGCGCCATGCCCACACCGTCGTCTTCCACCTCCAGCAGCAACCGGTCGCCCCGCAAAATGCGGCTACGCAGCGTAACCGTGCCACCGCTGATGCGCGGCTCCAGCCCATGCTTGATGCTGTTTTCAATCAGCGGCTGCAGCAACATACTGGGCACAACAAGGTCCAGTGTCTCCGGCGCAATCTCTTTCACCACGCGCAGCTTTTCACCAAACCGAACCACCTCAATTGCCAGGTAATCGTCGGTAAACGCCAGTTCATCGCGGAACGGCACAAACGGCTCGCGATTCTTCAGCAGAACGCGCAGGATGTTCGCCAGCTTCACGATCATCTCGCGCGCCAACTCGGGCTCCAGCCGGATGAGTGAGCCAATGGAGTTGAGCGTATTGAACAGGAAGTGTGGATTGATCTGCCGCTGCAGCGCATCCAGCCGCGCCTCCAGCAACAGGCGGGCCTGCTGCTCCAGCTTGTCCTCAATGCGGATGGCGTTCCATATCTTGAGCGGAATGCCCACGATGATGGGCGCCGCGGCGCAGATGGCCAACAACAGCAGCAGGTTATCGCTGCGAAGAGCGAAGTACCGCCGCGGATAAAACTTGGACAGCTCACTGGCGCACAGCTGCAGCAGCCCAATCACACCCAGCAACAGCACCTGACGGTCAAGGTGCGGACGCCGCAGGTTGCGACGCACCCAGCGGTACAGGCTCAGGTCGATCATGGGCGAAAACGACCACACCGCCTCCACATCCACAAAGCGATAGAAGGCTCCGGCAACAGCAGCGGCAATCAGGTTGACGGGCAGCGCCAGGTATTCCCGGTGCAGCACGGCAGGCAGCGCCAACGCCACAGCACCCACGGACGCAGCGGATGGCCCCACGATCACGCCCAGCAGAATGACCGTTGCCAGCGAAATATCTGCCGCCAGAAAGTTAGGCACCACTGCACGAATCCACACACCCAGCACCAGCGGCGCGCAGATGAGTGCAACCAGCTTCAGCCGCTGCTGTTGCGTCCGTTCTGGCAGCAGAAGCAGCCGGCGAAAGGCCGTGGACCGCGCCAGTGAGCTGGAAACCGCAGCCGCAACACCCAGCTGCACCAGCAGCGAGATGAGGACGAGCTTTGGCTCAATGGGATTCACCCTCCTACTGTACGACCACGCACTTGCATCCGTAGCGGTGGTCAAGCATCTATAGAATCGAGATATGCGTTACAGCCGGGTTGAAAAGATTGCCGAAGCCGAGCTCCCCACACGCTGGGGCAGCTTCCGCATTCTTGGCTTTGAGGGCCATCTGTCGCCCGACGCTACACCCGGCCCCATGGGCAAGCTGGTGGAGGAGGCGGTTGTCCTCATCTACGGGACTATCGGCGACCAGGCCCCCATTGTTCGCGTCCACTCCCAGTGCCTTACCGGCGACGTCTTCCATTCCTTGCGCTGCGACTGCCGCCAGCAGCTGGAACTTGCGATGGACACCATCACCGCTCACGGCTCGGGCATCCTGCTCTATGAGGCGCAGGAAGGCCGTGGCATTGGCCTGATGGCCAAGCTGAAAGCCTATGAGCTGCAGGATCAGGGGCTGGACACCATCCAGGCCAACGTGCAGCTGGGCTACGCCGCAGACCACCGCGACTTCAGCCTGCCTGCCGAGATTCTCAAGCAGCTTGGCGTCAACTCCATCCGGCTGATCACCAACAACCCCGAAAAGGTTGAGGCGATGGAGAGCCGCGGCGTCCACGTGGCCGAGCGCATCAGCGCAGAGGTAGCCGCGGAACTGACCAGCCAGAAGTACCTGGAAGTAAAGCGGGACAAGATGGGCCACCTCATCGGCTCACTCCGCTAAGTTTCTTCCGACTACCAGATGCGGCGCATTACCGTCACCGGCACGGAACCATCCGGCCGCGCTGCGACCTTCCAGCTCAGCACATCACCCTTCAGTTCATACGCGCGCACCTGGGTTGTGTCGTCGGAGTTCGGAAACGTCGAGCGATCGATCCTGATGGTGAATGTACCGGCTGCAACATCGACGCTGTAGGTGCCAAACGAGCAGCTGGTGTTCAGCTGCGCCTCCTTGTACTCGTCAAGGCTGCCCTTCGTGCGATCGTTCGCCGCAAACTTGCCTCGCTCCTTGCGGAAGACGTCGATCATCACAAGGCCGTCTGCCGTAAAGATCGCCATGCCATGCGGAGCCTCTCCGTAATCCGAAGCACGTGTGCCATCCGGCAGAATCTTGTCCGCGGCTGTGAGCTTCCAGACACCCACCAAGGGATTCGTCGAACCAGCATGCGCATGCGTTTGAGACTGAGCATGGATGGGAGAGACCGCAAAGAAGAACGCAAGAAGCGAGAAAGCAACGGGAAGAGAAAAGGTTCGAATCATCATGCGTGCAACGTATCAACGCACTGCTCGCCGCACAATTTGATTGTTCTCAACAATGGAGTGAGCGGAGCTTATGCTTTGCGAACGATGCGTGGACGTGCAGAATCGTTGAGTTCTGCAAGCACGCCCTGCGTTGCCATGCCGATCAAGGCATGCAAGGCATCCACCCCTGCGGTGGCACCAATGTCTGCGCCGTGATGCAGCGCAACAGGAAAGCTTTGTAACGCAGGCAAACGATGCAGCGACTTGCCCGCCACCAGCGACGCAGGTAGCTGCATCGCAGTGCGGGCGGTGACGCCAAGGCCGCCCTGCAGCGCTGCCCACAGGCCATCAAGACTGGGGCTGGTGGCCGCAATACGGTACGCGATGCCCGCAGCTTCAAGCGCCTGCACCGCAGCCTTGCGAAAGGCGCACTGCGGACCCAGCATCGCCAGCGGCAGCGGAGAGTCGGGCACGCGGAAACTTCTACTGGCAATCCACAGCACGGGCAATTCACCCAGCGCCACAGCGTCCTTGCGGTCTGCAAAGCCGACCGTCAACGCAAGGTCCAGCTGACCTTTGTCCAGCGCTTCAATGAGCGGGCTACTGCCCTCAATCCGCAGCTCCACCTGCGTACGCGGATAGAGCGCGGTGAACTGTCGCAGAACATCCGGCAACACTGCGGAGAAATCCTGCGGCGCACCAATGCGAACCGTGCCCGCCAGCGTGACACCCTGCATGGTCTGCAGCAGATTGTCATTCAGTGCAAGCATGCGGCGGGCGTATCCCAGCGCAGTCTGCCCGGCCTCCGTCAGCTTCAGCACGCGGCCCTGCTTGCGAAACAGCGGCGTGCCCAGTTCCTCCTGCAGACGCTTCATCTGCAGGCTGATGGCTGATGGCGTCCGACCCAGACGGTCTGCCGCTTGCGCGAAGCCGCCAACGTCATGCGTGGTCACAAGCGTTCGCAGCGTGTCGAGATCAAGATTCCGCAGCAACATCGTGAATTGAAGTTACACGAGCTTCGGTACGCAGTTGTCTTATTTCGGACGCACTGCAACCAGATCGACTTCGACCAAAGCGCCACGGCCAGCGGAGGGCAACACCACCTGCACCGTAGTGCGTGCGGGCCGGTTCGGCTGGTCCTTTGTGCCAAAGAACTGGGTATACCCGGCCGTCATTCCGGCAACGTCGCCCTTGCCGTCTTTCGCAGGATCAGCACCCACGTACATACGGACCATCGCCACGTCGGCCAGCGTCAGTTTCTGTGACGCGAGCAGCTTCTGAAGGTCCTTGAAAATCCCCACAGTCTGCGACGTCGTATCGGTGTGCGCCTTCATGTCGGGGTCCAGCCATCCACTCACAAACAGAAAATCTCCGGCCCACACGGCCGCTGAGATTGGAAGGTCAGCACCAGATGGGTTTTGACTGGGCGGCAGAGGAATCTGTTTTAACTTTTGCGCGGGAGCCGTGAGGAAACCCATCAGCACGGCGGCCAGAAGAAGAAGATGCTTGATCGTCATTCGGTCAGGGTAGCCCTGCCTGCGCACAACCCACAATTTGATTGTTCTCAACGAAGGCATGAACAAAATTTATGTATATGCCGCATTGGACCGGAGCCTCATCCCGATCATCGGGAGGGCCAGGACGAAGCCAGGAAAAGGCGTGTGAACGCCCGCCCCGCGCGTAGCAGGCCCGTCCGGCAGGACATCTATAAACTAGAGGTTGTATGTACACCGTCGCCGCCTACTACCGCTTCTTTGCCCTGGCCGATCCCAAAGCCCTGGTGGAGGAGCTGCGTTTGAAGTTTGCCGATACCGCGCTGCTGGGCACCACGCTGGTAGCGCCGGAAGGCATCAACGGCACCATGGCTGGCCCTGCGGACGTGATTGATCAGCTGCTGGAGTTCCTTGCGGCGAAGACGGGTCTAGATCGGGCCGAGGTGAAATTCTCCACCACACAGAAACAACCCTTTCGCAGGCTGAAGTTCAAGCACAAGCGCGAGATCATCACATTTCGTAACGCCGCCGTGGACCCCGCGCGACCGGGTCAATACGTGGACACCGCAGGCTGGAATGCACTACTCGCGGACCCCGACGTGCTGCTGCTGGATACACGCAATGCGTATGAGAGTGAGCTGGGAACATTTGCCGGTGCGGTGAAACCGCCGCTTGCCACCTTCTCCGATTTTGCGACCTACGTGCGCGAGAACCTTGACCCGGCAAAGCATCGCAAGGTGGCCATGTTCTGCACGGGTGGCATCCGCTGTGAAAAGGCTTCGGCATACATGCTGCAGGCAGGCTTTCCTGAGGTCTACCACCTGAAGGGCGGCATCCTGAAATACCTGGAAGAGGTTCCCGCAGAGCGCAGCCAGTGGCAGGGCGAATGCTACATCTTTGATGAGCGCGTGACCGTGGGCCACGACGACTTCCCGGCGGAGCCGAAGTAAAAAGCAGCAGAGCCGAAGTAGATTCGCAACACGAAAAGGGCGGCCCGAAGGCCGCCCTTTTTGCTCCCTGGGGAGGTTGTTTACTGACCGGCAGGCGTGCTGTTCTGCGCGGTGGTTGAGCCCGAACCCTCTTCCTGCATGTTCGAGAGGACGCGAATTTCAACACGGCGATTCTGCTTGCGACCATCGGCGGTCTTGTTGCTGGCCACCTCGTTATCCTTGCCGATGCCGACCATGTAGAACTTGTGCGGAGCCACGTTGTACTTGGTCTGCAGGTAGTAGGCCACGGCATCTGCACGGCGGTTGCTCAGCTGGTAGTTGTACTGCGCATCACCGGTGGAGTCCGTGCCGCCCGTCAGCTCAAGGATGAAGTGCTTAGTGGTGCCCAGGTTTGTGGCAAGCTCATCCAGCTGCTTCTTGTCGTCAGCCGTTAGAGTCGTCTTGTCAAAGCCAAAGGTTACGCTCACGTCGTTGAGCGGCTTGTAGGTATCCAGACCAGCCACAACGCCAGACAGCGAATCCACGCGGTTGTAGGCGTCCTTTGCACTTGCCTGCGCCTTGTCAGCGTTCTGACCTGCAGCCATTGCATGCTGATCAGCCGTATCGGCAGCCTGCTGTGCGGTGGCGATGCCAGCCTGCGCACGCGTGTCCGTGTCCACAATGTTGCGATGGTCAGCCGATGTGCGGGCATCCAGCTCATTCGTATTCTGGATCAGCGGAGCCGCCTGCGAACGCACATAGCGCTTGGTAGAGCAGCCAGTGGTAAGAAACAGCACAAGGGCAGCAGCACCCGCTGCCATGCCTGCACGCGTCATCTTGTTTGCAGTCTTATACATTCGATCCATCCTCCAGGTTCTCTAGGCGTCGAACGCCTGTCGCCGGGAGTAAATGCACGCCGCAGGCCAAAGCTGACCACTATCGTAAGTCTCTTACCTGCAATAGCTTGCAGGATTAACGCAGGATGAACCGGCGAAGATACGGCGGTATATTTTGCCGGAAATTCCGGTAGAAACTTCCCGCTTTGCCAGCGATCTAAACTGTTGAAAGCACTCCGGCCTGCGCCCGCAGTCCGCCCTGCCAGCGACCCTATGGACCTCACCGCCAAAATTCGGACACTGCCCAAGCAGCCGGGGGTCTACCTCTACAAGAACGCAGAGGGTGAGGTCATCTACGTTGGTAAGGCGAAGAACCTGCGCAGCCGCGTGGGCAGCTATCTGCTGGCGCACAACCAGGCCAACTCAAAAACCGGCACGCTCATGCGCGAGGCCGTGGACGTGGATTACATCCAGGTGGCCAACGAGCATGAGGCGCTGGCGCTTGAAAACAACCTCATCAAGCAGCGCAAGCCGCGGTTCAACATCCTGCTGCGCGACGACAAGACCTACCCCTACGTGAAGCTGACCGCAGGCGACCGGCACCCCAAGGTCTTCGTCACACGCAAGCTCAAGAAAGATGGCGGCCAGTATTTTGGCCCCTACTTCCCCGGCAATCTGGCCTACCGCATCGTCGACCTCATCCACCGATCGTTCCTGATTCCGAGCTGCAAGGTAGACCTGAACCGCTACCACCCGCGACCATGCCTGGAGTTCTACATCAAGCGCTGCCTGGCGCCCTGCGTTGAGAACATGGTCACGCCTGAGGCCTATCGCGAAGCGATCCGCGACGTTCAGCTGTTTCTTGAGGGCCACGAAGTAGAGCTGGAAGCGCGCCTGAAACAGCGCATGGCAGAGGCCGCGGCCAACGAGCAGTTTGAACTAGCCGCAAAGTTCCGCGACCAGTTAGTGACGGTCCATCAACTGCAGGAGAAGCAACGCATTGCCAGCACTGACAACGAAGACGCAGACGTCTTCGGCTTCCACTTTGAGAAGGAGATGCTCGCCGTGGGCCAGTTCCACATGCGCCAGGGCAAGATCGTAGACAAGCGCGACTTCTTCTGGGAAGACCTGCCGGAGCTTGTCTTCGAAGCAGCCGAAGACGAAGCAGACGGAGCGGCCTCAGCACCCGACTCCACAACAGATTTGTCATCCCGACCGAAGCGAAGCGAAGTGGAGGGACCTGCTGTTCTTCCTTCGGTCCACTCAGATAGCGCAGGTTTCTCACCCGCAGCATTCTTCGGCGCGTTCCTCAAACAGCTCTACCTCGATCAGCCCTACGTGCCCCGCACGATCTACGTACCGCTGGAGTTTCCAGACCGCGCAGCATTGGCATCGTTCCTCAGCGAACAAAGCGGACGCAAGGTCGAAATCCTTGCGCCACAGCGCGGCGACAAGCGCTCGCTCGTCGACCTCGTCTGCCAGAATGCAAAGCAGGCTTACGACCAACGCTTCCGCACGCTGCAGCCATCCAAGAACGCCATCGCAACCGCGCTGCAGGATGCGCTTGGCCTGCCCGACATTCCCACGCGCATTGAGTGCTTTGACATCTCGCACATTGCCGGCGCGGAGACCGTAGCCAGCATGGTGGTGTGGGAGCACGGCGAGATGAAGAAAGCCGACTACCGCAAGTTCAAGGTGAATAGCGTCACCGGCGTGGACGACTTTGCGTCAATGCACGAGGTTCTGGTGCGCCGCTACACCAAGCTGCAGGCGAATAACGAACCCTTCCCTTCACTCATCCTCATCGACGGCGGTTTAGGTCAGTTGCACGCAGCCTATGCCGCACTGGAAAGCATCGGTATCACGCTGCAGCCGCTTGCCTCCATCGCCAAACGCGAGGAGGTCATCTACGTCTACGGACAGGAAGACGACCCCGTTGTGTTGGATCGTCGCAGCCCGGTGCTGCACTTAGTTCAGCGCATCCGCGATGAGAGCCACCGCTTCGCCATCAGCTACCACCGCAAGCGCCGCGAGATGCGTGATCGTGACAGCGAGCTACTTGAAATCCCCGGCGTCGGCACCACCACGCGCAACCGCCTCGTCGAACACTTCGGCAGCCTGCGCGGCATTAAAGCCGCCGGCTACGACGCGCTCACAGCCGTGGTCAACGTAGCCACAGCAAAGAAAATCCGCGCCTACTTCGACACCGAACGCGAAGCCGCCATAGACGGCGAAGGCCTCCCGGCAGAAACCGAAACGCCCCCAACCCTCCGCATCCTGCAGTAGCCGTACTCAGAAAGAATCCATCGTCTCGCTGATCGTCAGAACGCGTGGCGCGTCTGTTTTCGCTTGCAGCCGCAGCTTCGAATCATTCGTAACGAAGATGTCTGCCTGCGCTGCCATGGCACACGAAAGGTTAATTGCATCTGGCGGCCGAATTCCACGATTGCGCAATGTCGCGAAAGGCTCCAGGCAATTCCGATCGAAATCGATCAGCTCGAAAGGGAGAGCCGAGAGCATCTGCCGCATACCTTTCGCCTGAGGCTCAGGTAATCGGACGATTCCGACAAGTGCTTCGCCATATGCGAGCGAACTCGTAAGCAGCCTGTCCCCTGCAATCAAAGTACGCTCAAACAGGTTTTGGACGTCAGACGAATACTGTGGATGCTCCTCCAGAAAATACACGAAGAGCATTGTGTCCCAGAAGATGCGCCTCAATCTTCTTCGTCCTCGCCACGGACCCAGCGAAGGTAACCCTCTGTGCCGCCATAGGACTGCACCACACCCTTAAGAGTACCCCTCAAAGGTGCCAGCAACCGCTCAGCAAGCTCGTGAGCCTCCTCCGGTGACATAGGACCGTAGGGTTTTCGAATTGGCGTTTCTGTGAGGGGTGTTCCCATGCTGCGCATTTTAATCCCTGCAGCGCCTATCCGCCATAGCCATCCGGGCCAGCGGTGAAGGTGTCACACTGGCTTACCTGGCCTGTGCTGAAGCCGCGCTTGAACCAACCCTGCCGTTCGGCACTGCTGCCATGCGTAAAGCTCTCCGGGCTGACAGTGCCGCGCTGCATCTTCTGGATATGGTCGTCACCAACCGCCGCGGCGTTCGCCAATGCCTGATCCATGTCACCAGGCTCGAGAATGGGCTTGCCGTTCACAGTCCGTGTCTGCGTAGTGTGCGCCCAGACACCCGAGTAGCAATCGGCCTGCAGCTCCAGCTCAACGGAAGCTCGTGAGCGGGTCGCGGGGTTGCGCATCAGCTGCGTCGCCTTCGCCTCCGTGCCCAGAATGTTCTGCACGTGGTGCCCCAGCTCGTGGGTCAGCACATAGGCCTGCGCAAAGTCGCCGCTGTTGCCGCCCAGCCGCTTCAGCTCATTCCAAAAGCTCAGGTCGATGTAGACACGCTCGTCCTGCGGGCAATAGAAAGGCCCCGTGGCAGACTGCGCGCTGCCGCAGCCGGACTGCGTGGTGTTGCTGAAGAGCACAAGCTTTGCTTTGCGATAACTGCGACCTGTCTGCTGCGGCAGAATCTGTGTCCATTGCTTCTGCGCGTCGTCCAGCACAAACGACAGCAGCTGCACATCACGATGCTGCGCAGCTGTCTCCTGCACGGGACCACTGCTGCGCTGCTGCTGCGTCTGCATGGGCTGACCACCACCACCCATACCTGCAGCCAGGCCGCCCAGCAAGCTGCCGATGAAGCCGTGCCCCGTGACCAGACCGATGACGACCACGATCACAAAGCCCATGATGCCCATGCCGCCGCCACCAAAGCCAAAGCCGCCACCACCGCCTCCGCCGCTGTCGCCGCGCCGGTCTTCAATGTCGCTGCTTACGTCCCCTGGTGTCCATTCCATGCCGTACTCCCCTGCCCTTTAAATCCTGCGTTCGTTTGGATGCTATCCCGTTCCACGATGGCCGTGAACCTTTCCCTGTGAATCATTCGCCTGATGGAACTCACGGGAACCAAATCACGGCCGCTTGCGTATGCTGTGCGAGATGGCTACTCCCTCCACACGCGTCCAGCCCACGGACCACACGCTGCATGCGGCTCTGCGCCTGGCGCTGGTGATGGGTGCGTTGAAATTATTGCTGCATGTAGCCAGCACGCTGTGGCAGCGACACATTGGCTACGGCTACTTTCGTGACGAGTTTTATTACCTGATGTGCGGCCGTCACCTGGCGTGGGGTTACGTGGATCACGGTCCACTGGTGGCACTACAGGCGCGCGTGGCAGAGACACTGTTTGGCGATTCGCTGCTGGGCATACGCATGCTCTCCATGCTGGCCGGTGCGATCCGCGTGGCGCTCACCGGAATATTGTGCTGGTCGCTGGGCGGCCGCAGACCTGCACAAGTACTGGCCATGCTGATGATGGCGTGCGCGCCACTGTACCTGGGTATTGATGGCTACCTCTCCATGAACAGCTGGGAATCCGTCTTCTGGATGACGGTGCTGCTGGCGCTCATCCTGTTGCTGCGCGGCGGCAGGCCCGCACTGTGGTGGACGGTGCTTGGCATTGCAGGTGGCCTTGGTCTGCTGAACAAACCGTCTGAAGTTTTCTTCCTTACTGCCGTCTTGCTGGCGCTGGTGATGACACCGCAACGGCGCGTGCTGTTTACGCCGTGGGCTGCCTTTGGCATTGCACTCATGGTGTTCATCGCTCTACCCAACCTGCTGTGGCAGGTGCACAACCACTGGCCCACGCTGGAGTTTCTGCACAATGGCCGCGTGGAAGGCAAGAACCTGCGGCTCAATCCGCTGGCCTTCATGGCCAACCAGATCTTCGTCCTAGGCCCCATCGGCGCGTTTGTTTGGATTGCAGGATTGGTACATCTGTTGCGCCGCAGCGACCGCCGCTGGATTGGCCTGGCATACCTCATCCTGCTTGCCGTGATGATAGCCCTGGGCGCAAAGGATTACTACTTCGCGTCCATCTACCCGGTGATGTTTGCCGCGGGCGGCATCGCGTGGCAGCTGCGCTACGCCGCGAGCTCGCGCGTCCAGCAGGACCGCGCCATCGGATGGCCGCTGCTCACCAGCATCACCGTTGCGTTGACTCTTCTCTTCCTGCCCATCAGCAATCCGATCCTGCGTCCCGAAGCTTACCTTCTCTACGCAAAGACCATGCATCTGCCCAGTCTGGACACGGAAAACGGCCCCAAGTCGCCGCTGCCGCAGTTCTTTGCGGATCGCTTTGGATGGCAGGAGCAGGTGGACACCATCACGGGCATCGTGAATCAACTATCGCCACAGGATCGCGCGCGTGTCGGCATCTTCTGCGGGAACTATGGTGAGGCAGCTTCGCTGGAGTTCCTGGGGCACAACCTGCCGCCCGTCATCAGCGAGCACAACAACTACTGGCTGTGGGGCACCAGGGGGCTGGATGGCGAATTGATGATCATCAATCGCAAGACAACACCCGAAAAGCTTCACAAGTACTACGAGGATGTGCAGGTGGTGGGCCATGTGAGCCATCCCTACGCCATGCCCTATGAGCAGCACGACATCTACCTGGTGCGCCATCGCAAGATGCCGCTGGCGCCGGACTGGGCTGAAAGTAAGTTTTATTACTAACCATTTCGCCCGCACCGCCGGTGGATGCTACGCTGCATCCACCGCATGAGCACACCCACACAGCCACAGCACGAACTGCCCCGCGTCCTTGGCGCGCGCCACGCCATATCCATCGTGGTGGGCATCATCATCGGCAGCGGCATCTTCCTGGTGCCGCGCGAGATGATTGCGGCTGTCGGCAAAAGCAGCACGCTGTACATCGTGTGGATCGTCGGCGGCCTGCTCAGCCTCTTTGGCGCACTGACCTATGCTGAAATTGCCGCATCACGACCGGCCTACGGCGGCGAGTACGCCTTCATACGCGAAGCATACGGAGACCTGACCGGCTTCCTCCACATGTGGACATGGTGGACCATCGCCAAGCCCGCGTCGATCGCATCTGTCGTCAGCGCCCTGGTGCGCACACTTGCAACCTTCGCGGTCTTCTCCTTCTTCAACAATCCCGCCTTCCTGCACATGAACTGGGGGCAGGTCGCGGCACTCATCGCGTTGTGGCTGGCAACGTGGCTCGACATTGTTGGCACGCGCAGGGCTGCTAACGCGCAGCTTGGACTCACACTGCTCAAAGTTCTGCTCATCGTCGCCATCGGCTTGATCTGCTTTGGGCTGGCCGGACCGCTGGGTACAGTGCACAACTTCAGCACCGTCTTCATCGGAGCGCGTGGCGGCGTTGGCGGCTTCATGGTCGCGTTGATCGCGGCGCTGTGGGCCTATGACGGATGGTCGGACCTTGCTGCACTCGCAGGCGAGGTGGAACAGCCAAAGCGCAACCTGCCTATCGCGCTCATCGGCGGCATTGTGATTGTGGGCGGCCTTTACATGCTGACCAACGCGGCGATTCAGTACGTTATGCCCGCTGCCGCTCTTGCTGCAGCCGACCGACCTGCAGCGGACGCCGTTCGGAACGTGCTCAGTACCCACGGCATCGGCTGGGGAGCAGCGCTAGTCAGCATCGGCATGGCCGTCAGCATTACCGCAACACTCATCGCCACCACACTCTCAGGCGCACGCATTGGCTTTGCGGCCGCGCGGGACAAGCTCTTCTTTCAGAACATCGCGCGTGTCCACCCGAAGTACCAGACGCCCGCCGTGTCTCTCATTGTGCAGTCCGCCATCTCATCGCTGCTGATCTTCGCCATCGGTCGTTTCCAGGCGCTCTTCTCGCTGGCCATCTTCGCGGAATGGATCACCTACGGCCTCGCCGTCAGCACAGTCTTCGTCTTTCGCCACCGCGATACCAGGACGGGCAAACCGCGAGACTTCTACACGCCCGGTTACCCCGTCGTGCCCGTCGTCTTCATCGTTGCAGCCATCGCACTCACGATCTTCCAGCTCTATGACGACCCAAAGAACACGCTTCTTGGCTGCCTGGTCATCGTGCTGGGCGTGCCGGTGTTCTTCTACTTCGATCGCAAGCGCAAAGCCACCTGAACGAAATCACAGTAAAGAACTTGTCCTGCCGGACGGGCCTCCTACGCGGAGGGCGGGCGTTCACACGCCTTTTTACTGGCTTCGCCTCGCCCCTCCCGCGGGTCGGGATCAAGATTCATCGCGACCAGCGGGAGCGCC
>JAMFTB010000244.1 GCA_026225595.1 Terriglobus sp.
ACCACATGGGCGACTACTTCCGTCACTGGCTGCGCATGCAGCGGCAGCTAAGCACCACGCCGCGCATCTTCCATGTCAACTGGTTCCGCAAAGACGAGAACGGCAAATTCCTATGGCCGGGCTTTGGTGAAAACATGCGCGTGCTGCGCTGGGTTGTCGATCGCGTGCGCGGCCGCGTCCGCGGGCAGGAGACGCCCATCGGCTGGACACCCAAGTACAACGACATGGTGTGGACCGGCCTCGACTTTCCAGAAGAGAAGTTCGCCATGCTGCAGGACGTGGACCGCAACGTGTGGAAGCGCGAGGTCATGGGGCATGAAGAAGTCTTCCTGCTACTGCACGACCACCTGCCACCAGAGATGGTCTACGAACGCGAACTCCTCATCTGCCGTCTGTAACTGCACATAAAACATGTCCTGCCGGACGGGCCCGCTACGCGCGGTGCGGGCGTTTGCACGCCTTTTTACTGGCTTCGCCTCGCTCCTCCCGTTGGTCGGGATCAAACGCACCACCACAATTCTTGTTGTGCGTGTTTACTTGCCAATGCAGAAGGTGGAGAAGATCAGGTTCAGCACGTCGTCTGCGGTGGTTTCGCCGGTTAGCTCGTCCAGCGCGCGCAGCGCTTCGTATAAATCCAGCAGCAGCATCTCGTGCGGCGTTGCGACTGCGGTTGCAGCATGTGCGCGTGTTGCAGCGTCCACGGCGCGCCGCACAGCATCTCGCTGACGCAGGTTTGTCAGTGTGGCAGTGCCCGCTACTTCTGCACCTGCATGCGCAACACGCAGCAGTGCTTCGCGAAGTTCGGCAATGCCATCACCGGTAGTTGCAGATGTCCGCACATGCGCCTGCGCTGCAACTTCATTCAGCGCTGCAAGATTACTCAACATCGAAGGCACATCGGAAGCACGCAGCAGATCCATCTTGTTGTGCGCCACAATTACGGGCCGCCCATGCAGGGATTGCAGTGTGTCACGTTCAAACGCACCGTCGTTGCTTGATGCGTCGAGTACCAGCAGAACAGCATCAGCCTCTGCCATCGCTTCGCGCGACCGAGCGACGCCCATGCGCTCGGCCTCGTCGTCTGTCTCGCGCAGGCCCGCTGTGTCCAGGAGCTCCACCGGCACGCCGCCCATGCTGATGCGTTCTGCAATCACATCGCGCGTGGTGCCGGGCGTTGCCGTTACGATGGCGCGATCGCGCTCCACCAGCCGATTAAACAGCGAGCTCTTCCCCGCGTTGGGCCTGCCCACAATCGCCAGGCGCAACCCCTCGCGCAGCACGCGACCATGCGCAAAGCTGGTCAGCAACTGTTGCAGCGGAGACAGCAGCGCGGCAATGCGTGTGGCGATCTCCGTCGCAGGCAGTGTGTCGAGATCGTCTTCTGCAAAATCAATGCCGGCTTCCAGTGCAGCAATTAATTCAACCAGAGCCTGCTTCACTGGCCGCACCGCCGCTGCGATGGATCCGCCCATCTGCGCTGCTGCCTGCTGTGCCTGACCCAGTGTCTGAGCATCAATCAAGTCGCATACGGCCTCCGCCTGCGTCAGGTCCAGACGGCCACGCAGAAAGGCGCGCTCCGTAAACTCGCCGGGCCGCGCGGGCTGCGCACCCGCAGCAATGGCTGCGCGCACCAGCCAGTCCAGCACGACGGGCGAGCCATGCGTGGCAATCTCAACAACATCCTCACCGGTATAACTGTGCGGTGCAGCAAAGTACGTCAGCACAGCATCATCCACGCGAGCGCCTGTCTCATCGTGCAGGACGATGTAATGCGCATGGCGCGGAGTCAGCTTCTCAATGCGTGCGATCGACTGCGCAATGGAAAGAGCCTGCGGCCCTGAGAGGCGCACCACACCAATGCCACCGCGCCCCGGTGCGGTGGCAACAGCAACAATGGTGGTCTCTTCAATTGGCGAAGCAGCCATGCAGTGATTCTATGGATTGCCGCGGAGGAAAGGTGCCAGCAGTAGTGGCCGGGCAAAATCGTCGGGATCCTTCGCTGCGCTCAGGATGACAGCAATGAAGATTCATCCCGATCATCGGGAGGGTGAGGCGAAGCCAGTGAAACGGTGCGTGAGCACCCGCACCGCGCGTAGCGGGCCCGTCCGGCAGAACATGGGTTGGAACGAATGTACTAGCGGCGGCGGAAGCGTTCGCGGATTTTGTTGGCGCGGTCATCGGTCTCGCGTTCGCGCCAGTTCACCGGATACAGCACCACAAAGCGGCTGGGGCCTTCACCGCTGGATTCAGTCCGCATGCCCTCTGCCCCCTTCAGCGCCAGGTGCAGCATGCGCCGTTCGCGGCTGCTCATGGGGTCAAACTTGTAGGGGCGCGCGCTGGACTTCACAGCGGCAATGCCCTCCTGCGCTGCGTCCAGAATCTCGCGATTGCGCGCAGCCTTGAAGCCATCCGCGTCAAACGATATGCGGTCATGCTCGTTCGGTTCCAGCCGCAGAATCTGCGCACACACATGCTCCAGCGCGCGCAGCAGTTCGCCGTCGCGCGCGGTAAGCATGCCGCTGTCGGGCCCGCTGATCTCCACGTAGATCAGCCGTTCTTCCAGGCCATCCGGGTCAGCGGCGCCCGCGCCCGCAGTAATACGAAAACGCAGACGCAGACCGCCGGTGGTGGTCAGTGTCTTCAAAAAATCGGCGGTCTGTTGGGCTGCGGTCTTCAGATCCTGCATGTGTTGGTGTTTCTCTCTTCCCAAAATTGCACCAGGTGCCGAACCCGCCGCGATTGTCTGCGGAACCCCGCATGGCTTTCATGGTGCGGGTCCCCCGATGTAGACGCAAGACATTCCTCTACGGACGCACCCTCGGGTTATCGATTATCGCTTTCCCTGAATGGTGCGTCCCTGCGGTGTTCCGGCTTTGCGACGGCTGCGCTTGTTGGCCAGTTCGCGCATCTCGCGGCCTTCCTTCGTCTGGTTCATGCCGAACTGCGCTGCAACCATCATCAGGTTACCCACGCACCAGTACAGTGCCAGGCCGCTGGAGTAGTTCCACGTAATGAAACCGGAAAAGACCGGCATCATAAAGGCCATCATGCGCTGCTGCTGCGGATCCATGCCCGGCGCGGGCATATAGAACTGCGTAGCGAACTGCGACAGCACCATGATGATGGGCAGGATGTGGTACGGGTCGGCCGCGGTCATGTCATGCAGCCAGAACCAGTGAGCCTCACGCAGCTCAACCACCTTGGGCAGCATGCCCAGCATGGCAAACAGCAGCGGAAAGGTAAGCAGCGTGGGGATGCAGCCACCCAGCATGCTCACGCCGTTGTCCTTCTGCAGTGCCATGATCTCCGTGTTCATGTCGGCGCGCTTGGGGTCGGTCACCTTGTACTTCGCGTAGCGGGCCTTGATGGCGTCCATCTGCGGCTGAATGCGCTGCATCTTCAGACCACTCTTCAGGCTCAGGAAGCGGAAGGGCAGCAGCACAATATTCACCAGCACGGTCATCACCACAATCGCCCAGCCCCAGTTGCTGGCAACGTGATCGTGAATCCAATTCAGCAGGTAGAAAAGGCCCTTGGCAAAGTAGCCCCAGAAGCCAAAGTCCACCACCGGCTCCAGCGTCGCGGTGGAACCAGATACGGTAATGCGCTTGAGAATCTCAATCGACTTGGGTCCGGCGTAGATGCGAACCTTCGTGGTGCCGCTGGCATCGCCAAGCGCTGCGCCAACCACAGGCACATCCATGCTCTTGCCCGTTGACTTGCCGGTGCTGCGCTGCAGCTTCAGCACGTCAATGGTGCGGTGCAGCGTAACGGCGCTGGCGTTTTCCGGATCTTCCGGTAGGAAGATGGCGGCAAAGTAGCCGTCAGACGTACCCGCATACTGCAGCGGAGACTCAATCGTTGCGCCGCCGCTTACCTTCTTGAAGTCGATATGGGTGGCATCGCCGCCCTTCATCGTTTCAATGCGCGAACCGTTGTAATCCAGCACCTGGTCCTGGTCGCCAAAGCCCGCGGGCCACGCAATCATTGACCGCACAGGAGCGCCATTCATCGTCACAGACGTCTCTGCCTGCAGCATGTACGTCGCGTCAAAGCGGAAGGTCTTGGTCACATCCAGGCCGCCCTGGCTGTAGTGAAAGCTCAGTGTCTGCGGCGCGGTCAGCGTGCCGGTAACGCTGGGCACAAACAGCGCGCTGCTCAGCGTCTTGTTCATACCGGCGTCATAGGTGTACAGGCTGAGCGGATAGCCAAACTGCTTCGCGGCCGTGTCATTCACCAGGTCCAGCGGAGCGCCGTTGGGGCCGTGGAACTTCTTCAGAATCCAGCTACGCACCTCTGCGCCGTGGTTCGTGAAGGTGATCTTGTAGAGCTCGTTCTCAACCGTGGTGGTCTGCTCGCCGCTGGCAACAACGGCGGGCTGAGCCGAAGCTGCGGGAATCTGCGCGGCAGCCGCGCTGGCCGTGGCCGGTGTGGCTGCGGGCTTGTCTGCCTGCGGCTGGGCCTGAGTTTGGGACTGCGACTGCGTGCTGGGCGGCGCCAGCGGCTGCGTATTCTTGCTCCGATAAAACTGCACGCCGGCAAACACGCCAAGCATAACGACCATCATCACAAGGAAGGAGGTGTTGCTGGTACCACCGCCGCCCTGATTGGGGTTCTTGATCTCTGCCACGTTTTCCTGTCTACAGGCGCGGTCCTGCCGCGCCGGAT
>JAMFTB010000245.1 GCA_026225595.1 Terriglobus sp.
CCCCACGCGCAGTGGGCCCGTCCGGCAGGACAAGGTTGATAATTGCCTATGGCGACTGCGACCAACATTGTTCCGGCAACCGACCTGACCCAACCGCCCACCACGCTTCCGCGCGAATGCACCTTCTCTGAATCGGATTGGAAGGCGCTTGCGCCGTTCTGGTATCCGGTTGCGTTTTCTCATGAAGTAACGGCTGCGCCCTACGCTGCGCGCCTGCTGGATGAGCGTGTCGTCGTCTATCGGCTGTCGAACGGATCACTTGCCGCGGCCAAGGACATCTGCTTTCATCGCGGAGCTCCGCTGAGCATGGGCCACGTTGAAAACGACGAGATCATCTGCAAATATCACGGCCTGCGGTATGACGCGAGCGGCAAGTGTACGTGCATACCAGCGCATCCCGGCGGAGCTATCTCGCCGCGGCTGCGGCTGCACACGTTTCCGGTGCAGGAAGCCTTCGGTCTGGTGTGGGTGCGCCTGGTTGACGATGGCCCACGCCCGCTGCCCGTGATGGACGAGTGGTCTGATCCCGAATATCTACCGGTGCTGCCCAACTCCGTGCTCATGCAGGCATCCGCAGGCCGGCAGATGGAGGGCTTTCTGGATGTGAGCCACTTTGCCTTTGTGCATGTGGAGACATTTGGCGAGCTGGACAACCAGGAGGTCCCGGACTACGCGATCACGAAGACCGGCGAAGGTTTCGTTGCGGATTACTTCAGCACCGTCAGCAACTACTCGCGCGGCTTCAAGCATTTGAATCCGCCGGGCTTTGTGTGGCACCGCCGCTTTGAGGTCTTTCTGCCCTTCACCGCAAAGCTCACGGTCACCTTTCCGGGCGATGGCAAACTTCATATACTGAATGCTGCATCCCCTGTGTCTGCACGGCAAACGCGGCTGTTTGTGCCCATCTGCCGCAACTTTGACAAGGACGCGCCGCTGCAGTCGACGCTGGATTTCAATCACGCCGTCTTCGCAGAGGATCAGGCGATCGTGGAGCAGCAGTATCCCGAGGACCTGCCGCTGGACCTGCAGGCAGAGGCACACTTTCCCGCAGACCGCAGTTCTATCGCTTATCGCAAGGGGCTTGCGGGGCTTGGGCTGGGACGGACCTATACCGCGTAGTTCAGCCGGTCCTGGGCACGTATCCACGCTGTTTTCGGAAGGGCATGGCTTTAGCCATGCCATAAAAACCGAATCATTTCCCCTCATCCTTTCTCGCGCTTTTGCGCGAAAAAGGATGAGAGGGATTTAAAGCTGCCTCTTTTCGGCACAGCTAAAGCTGTGCCCTTCCGAAACAGCAGAAGTCATATCGTCCTAGACCGCCGCCGTAGTTTTCAGCCGCATAGGTTGGCGCTTCCAGTAGGTGAGCGAGCGCCACACCCACTCCACCGGGCCGAACTGGAAATACTTCAGCCAGATGGGGCTCCACGTCAGGTTCAGCAGCCATACACCGGCAACCACGTAATACAGCTTGTAGTAGACGAGGTACTGGTACCAGTGCGTCGGTCCCCAGCAGAAGAGGAACTGGCAGGTGATGCTGGTGAGCAGGTAGTTGCTCAGCGCCATTTGCCCCACAGCGGCAATGCGTTTGGTAAGCCACTTGAGCGCGCCTGCACGCAGAATCAGCAGGATGACTGATGCATTTGCCAGCGCTCCGCTAACGCGGCAGATGTCGTAGGGCCCGTAAAGCCACATGGTTGACTTGACGATTTCGAAGCCACCCCTCCATGCCATAACTACACTGAGGGTGGTGAGTGGCACCGAGATGAGATAGCCGATGACCGCCGTCTTGACGTAGACGCTAGTGGGCATCTGGTTGGTGAGAAAGCCATTCTTGTACAGCGCCATGCCCAGCGTCATAAAGATGAGGACATCCAGGAAGCCAAAGTAAATGCCTTGCTCACTCTGCAGGCTGTTCTTCGCGTCGGTGGCCTGCGCCTTCAGGTAGCCGTGGTGGTCGGCAATGGCCTTCTCCGTGTCAACCCGCAGCGGAGCCCATTGCTTATCCATGTCTACCTTGCTGACGATGGCAGACCGTTCCTTCTCTGTAAGCGTCTTGCCTGCGTGCACCGCGGCAATGGCTTCGTTCCCCTTCTTTTCTGTAAAGAAAACGCCTGTGCTGCGGCCAACGCCGGCAATGAGAACCCACACGAGCAGCAGCCAGCCTGCCGTTTTGATCAGTGTCTTTGGCTTCAGCTTGCGCATGGGATACAGGAACAGCAGGCCGGTGATGCCGTACCAGAACAGGATGTCGCCATTCCAGATAACAAAGGCATGCAAAAAGCCGATGAGCACCAGCCACATGTTGCGGCGCAGAAAGATATCGGCAACCTTGTCGCCACCGCCGCGGCGCTCTGCGCGGTCGGTAAGCAGGATGGCGCCCGCGCCGAAGAGCATGCTGAACAACGCGCGCATCTTGCCTTCTGCAATGATCCAGCGCAGCATCCACACCGCTGTATTCACCTTTGCGTAAGGGCCCGTGAACACCGGCAGCCATGATCCCAACGGAATCATGTAATTCGCGTACGACATGGCGAAGTCCGTAATGTTCATGATGAGGATACCCATCAGCGCAACGCCACGCAGAACGTCCAGCGAGTTGATGCGCTCCTGCCGCGTGACCGGCGCAAACTGCACTGGCTCCGGCGGCCCGGCTAGTTCTTCCGGCGTGCCTGCCGGCAATGGAGCTTCATCAAACGCGACGTCAGATACAGCGTGGGATGCAACGGGGGTGTTGCCCATGGGGAATCCTCAATGAAATGGCTGGATGGTTACAGAGGTTGAGAGGCAGACTAACATCACCTGCGCTCCCTCAAACGCAATACGCAGGAATGGCGCGTGTGGTTCCGTGCGGGCGAACAAAAGGTAAAATGGTGGGATGGATTTCCAGCTGGCCACCGACTATAAGCCGCAGGGCGACCAGCCCCGCGCCATTGCAGAACTCACACAGGGCCTGCGCGACGGCGAGAAGCACCAGGTGCTGCTGGGCGTCACCGGCTCCGGCAAGACCTTCACCATGGCCAAGGTGATTGAGGCAACGAACCGGCCCGCGCTGGTGCTGGCGCACAACAAAACGCTTGCCGCGCAGCTGTATCACGAGTTCAAACAGTTCTTCCCCAACAACGCCGTTGAATACTTCGTCAGCTACTACGACTACTACCAGCCCGAGGCCTACATCCCCTCAGGCGACCTGTACATCGAGAAGGAAGCAACGATCAACGAGGAGCTGGACAAACTGCGCCTCTCCGCAACGCGTTCGTTGTTTGAACGCCGCGACTGCATCATCGTCTCGTCGGTCTCGTGCATCTACGGCCTTGGCTCGCCAGAGGCCTACTACGGCATGCTGATGCTGCTGGAGAAGGGCCAGAAGATCAAGCGTGAGGACATCACGCGCCGCCTGGTTGAGATTCTGTACGAACGCAATGATGGCGACTTTCGCCGCGGAACCTTTCGCGTGCGCGGCGATGTCATCGAGGTCTATCCCACCTACGACGAACTTGCGTATCGCATTGAACTCTTCGGCGACGAGATTGATTCCCTCTCCCAGATTGATCCGCTCTTTGGCACAGTCAAGCAGAAATACGCGCGCCTGCCCATCTATCCCAAGAGCCACTATGTTGTGCAGCCTGAACGCAAGATGAGCGCGGTCAACAGCATTGTGGACGAGCTGATGAACTGGGAGGCGCAGCTGGAAAAAGAAGGCCGCATGGTGGAGGCGCAGCGCATTCACCAGCGCACGCGCTTTGACCTGGAGATGATCAAATCCGTTGGCTACTGCCACGGCATTGAGAACTACTCGCGGCACTTCAGCGGACGCCTGCCGGGTGAGCCGCCACCAACGCTGTTCGACTACTTTCCGCGCGACTTCATGATCTTCATCGACGAAAGCCACGTGACCGTGCCGCAGCTGCATGGCATGTGGCACGGCGATCGCTCACGCAAGGGCAACCTTGTGGACTACGGCTTTCGCCTGCCCAGCGCCATGGATAATCGTCCGCTGAAGTTTGACGAGTTTGAGACGCGCACCGGCCAGATCGTCTACGTGAGCGCGACGCCCGGGCCGTATGAGCTCACCGCAACCGCAGGTGTTGTTACCGAGCAGATCATTCGCCCCACGGGCCTCATCGATCCACCGGTGGAGATTCGTCCCATCAAGGGACAGATTGACGATCTGCTGGCGGAAATACGCGATCGTGCTGCGAAGAACCAGCGTGTGCTGGTGACTACGCTGACCAAACGCATGGCCGAGGACCTGAGCGGCTATTACACAGAGGTGGGCGTAAAGTGCCGCTACATGCACAGCGAAATTGAGACGCTGGAGCGCGTAAAGCTGCTGCGCGATCTGCGCCGTGGCGAGTACGACGTACTCATCGGCATCAACCTGCTGCGCGAGGGGCTTGACCTGCCTGAGGTTTCGCTGGTCGCCATCCTGGACGCGGACAAGGAAGGCTTCCTGCGCTCACAGGGATCGCTCATCCAGACCATAGGCCGCGCTGCTCGCCACCTGGAGGGTCGCGCGATTCTGTATGCGGATGTTATGACCGACAGCATGCGCCGCGCTATTGACGAGACGGACCGTCGCCGCGAAAAGCAGGTTGCCTACAACGAGGAGCACGGCATTACGCCGCAGTCCGTTGTGCGGCCCATTGGGGACGCGCTGGTAGGCATTGCCGCCGCAGACTATGTGGACGTGACCATGGACAACACCATGGACGAGTTCAAAACGCAGCAGGAGCTGGACAAGCACATTGCCGGTATGGAAGCCGACATGCGCGAGGCCGCAAAGAACTTTGAGTTTGAAAAAGCCGCCAAGCTGCGCGACACCATCAAGGAACTGCGCACCAAGGAATTCTTCTTCGCATAGTCGGCAACGGAAAAAGGGCATGGCTTTTCGCCATGCCCTTTCTTATTCCAGATGACCTCGATTAAGCGCCGATCTTCAACTCCGGCAACGTGTAGTTCACCATGGGCAGGCGTTCAAACACAGGCCGCGCAAAGTAATACCCCTGCTGGTAGATGACGCCCATGTCGCGCAGGCGCATGGCCTGGTCATAACGCTCCACACCCTCCGCAATGGTGGTGATGTTCAGCTCGTAGCAAGCCTGCACAATCGCCTTCACAATCACGTTTGAGGTGCGGTCGGTATCAATGCGGCTTACCAGCCCCATGTCCAGCTTGATGATGTCAGGCTGCAGCTTTGAGAGGAGCTTGAGGCCGGAGTAGCCTGCGCCGAAGTCGTCCATGGCAATCAAGACGCCGCCTGCGCGGTAGTCATCCATCATGCGCTTCAGCTCTTCAAAATCGGTAATCTCGTCGTCTTCCACCAGCTCCAGGATCAGCCGCTCCAGCGGGAAGCCAATGTCGATCGCTTCGTCACACGTCATCCGCAGATTACTGCAATCATCCATGGCAGCTTTGGGATTCACGTTCACGCTCAACTTTGAGCTGGGCTGTAGCAGGATGCCGCACTGCATGGAAACCTCCATGGCACGCGACCGGCAGGCCTTGTCAAACAGGTGAAAGTTCTTGCGCGGCACGCGCGACAGCACGCTATGCGCGCCATCTCCGTTGATGGAGCGGACCAGAGCTTCGTATGCGTAAACACCTCCCGCAATCACATCCACAATGGGTTGAAACGCCATTGAAAATTTGGGGACGGTACCGCGGATTCGAATCGGGTGCGGAACGGCACGAAGCTTGCGCTCCTGCTCACGCACCCAAAACTGATATTCGACTTCCTGCATTTTTCCGGCCTTCCTTATTCGCGCTTCAACGCTTAACGAATCTCTGAAACTTCAGCGGAAACAGCTCCACTGGTAGCGTTCTGCACACGACGAAACACAGACGGAAGGAAACCGAGGCAATCAAAAAGAGAGTTGAACTCTCAAAAAGGCAACACAATGATGGTTACTAGGTGTGCTCTGTTAGGACAATAATAGTTACGAAATGGGATGAAAGAAGTAACTCATAAGTTGCAGGGTTCTAGATAGTAACGAAAACGCGCGAAATTGCAGCTCTGTGACAGAATTCTCGCGCCTTCATTGTCCCTACCCATCCGGATTTCAAAATTCATGACTGGCTCCTCTTCCATTTGGCTCTGTTGCCTTCGCCCTTGGGCAAGGATTTCGGCGCTGCTGGTTGCCGCTGCAGCGCTCTTGACCGCTCATGCGTCGCCCCTACTGGCGCAGAGCGCGCCTTCCATTCGGTTGATTCTGCAACCGGGCAGCAGTGTATCCACCCTCGCAGGCAGTGGTGCGGACGCACGCACTCAGGCCGGTGCAGCCTCCACGGCTGCGTTGGGCGGCCCGCGCGGCCTGATGTATGACGCAGCCGGCAATCTGTACATTGCAGATGCGCGCAACCAGCAGGTGGATCGTGTGGCGCCGGACGGAACACTGAGCATCATCGCGGGCACAGGCCGACAGGGCTTTGCCGGTGACGGTGGACCGGCCACCGGCGCCAGCCTGAACTCCCCAAGCGCCGTCGCGCTGGATGCGGCCGGCAACCTGCTCATCGCAGACACTGGCAACCACCGCATCCGCGTCCGCATGGCGGATGGAAGCATCACCACCATCGCGGGAACGGGTGCCGCGCAGTTTGGCGGCGATGGCGGAGCCGCCACTGCAGCTGCGCTGCGTTCGCCTGTCGGGCTTGCCGTGGATAGCGGAGGCAACATCCTGATTGCGGATACAGGCAATCACCGCGTGCGGCGCATCTCCGCAACGGACGGCATCATAAGCACCGTTGCGGGCAACGGCATGGAAGGTGACAGCGGCGACGGCGGCAGCGCCCTAGCCGCAGCACTGGAAGCACCCGCTGCGCTGACACTGTTGCCCGACGGCCGCCTGCTGATTGCCGACCGCACCGCGCGCCGTTTGCGCGTGCTGTCCGCGGACGGCGCCACCATCGCCGCCTACACACCTGCAGGATTGCCTGTGACGCGACGGCCTGAGGGCGTCACCGCAACCGCATCCGGCAGCGTGTATGTCGCAGACGCAGGCACGCAGCAGGTACTGCAAAGCACAGCAGATGGCAGCGCCGCGCTTGCAGGCAGCGGTATGCAGGGCGCGCTGGCCACGGGCAATCCAACTGCAACGCCGCTGGACAGCCCCGCTGCCGTTGCCGTTCGAAGCTCGGACGGCAGCATCGCCATCAGCGACCGGCGCAACCACCAGGTGCAGCAGGTCACGCTGGCTTCGCTGAACTTTGGCAGCGTGCCCGCGGGCGAGTTGAGCGCCACGCAACAGGTGACTCTACAGAACGGCGGCACCACGGCACTGCAGGTCATCGCGGTGGATCTACCGGCGGCGTTCTCAGCCTCTTCGCGCAACTCAACCTGCGCGGCTGTACCGTTTTCCCTGACTCCGACTGCAACGTGCGTGCTTGGAATCACCTTCGCTCCCACCATCCAGGGCGCGCAGAGCGGCACTGCGCAGGTCCGCGTTGTAGGCACCGCGCCGCAGGCGTTGCTGCTTAGCGGAGTGGGCACGCCGGGCGGTTCCCTGGCGGGCAGCGTCACCACGCTGGCCAGCAACGGCTCTGTCAGCTACGTGGGTTCACCCGTCACCTTCTCTGCCGTGGTCAGGGGATCGGTGGCTACCGCGCCCAGCGGCAACGTCACCTTTTATGAAGGCAGCAGTCCCCTGGCCACGGTTGCACTCGCGGCGGGCTCCGCCAGCCTCTCAACCGCCGCTCTGCAGCTGGGCGCACATGCGATATCCGCCAGCTACAGCGGCGATGTGATCTACAGCGCCAGCAGCTCCAGCCCGGTGGCGGAAACGGTGGTGAGCGCGCCTGACTTCACGCTGAGCGGTGGCGCGGGCAGCTACAGCGGCAGTGCGGGCGGAACCATCACCATCCCGCTGTCGCTGCTGCCCACCAACGGAACGCTGGACCGCCCAGTGCAACTTGCCGTCAGCGGCCTGCCCACAGGAGCCACCGGCACCTTCTTGCCGTCGGCGCTGGTGCTTGGCGGGTCAAC
>JAMFTB010000246.1 GCA_026225595.1 Terriglobus sp.
GATGACAAGGTCGGCATTCACGGTGCGTGGATCGCGCATCTGCACACCTATCCCAGCGAGATGGCGCAGAGCTTTTGGACGGCGATCTTCGCCTTCACGGTGAATCTGCTGGTGACGATTGCCGTGAGTCTTATGACGAAGGCGCGCGCAGAGGAAGATCTGGTGGGCCTTGTCTACTCGCTCACGCCAAAGCCGGCGGATCATCACCTGGTCTGGTATCAAAAGCCGTCTACGTTGGCCATTGGTGTACTGGCGCTGCTGCTGGTGATGAACCTTGTGTTCTTGTAGGAGTTGGGTAATGTTTTTGAACAGGAGGCAGGGCGATGGGGCTTGATCTACGAATTCCACTTGGACTGATGTTTCTGGCCATCGGCGGCCTGCTTGAGGCTTACGGGCTTGGCACGTGGCACAGCGCCATCTACGAGCGCTCGCTTGGGGAAAACCTCAACATCATCTGGGGTGGAGTGCTGTTGCTGTTTGGCGGCTTGATGTACGGTTTGGGCCGCCGCGCGCGCTGGCAAGACGATCCTATGAATCCAAGACCGTGGGAAGAAGCACGGCCGTGGGAAGAGCCCGTAACGGAACCGGTCAAACGCCACGGACATTAGGCGCTGAAACGCGATTCACAGAACGTACGCGCGATGCCTGAGATAATGGACGTATGAAGCACCGCGTTATTGGTCACTATGAGCTGGTTCGGAAGCTTGGCTCCGGTGGCAGTGGCGTGGTTTTTCTTGCGAATGACACACAGCTGCAGCGCCCCGTGGTGCTAAAGCTGCTGCAGCGCGGCAACCTTACCGCGGAGCAGATGCGCAGCACCTACCTGCGCGAGGCGCGGCTGGCGTCGGCCATTGAGCACCCCAACGTCTGCGCCATCTACGACGTGGGCGAGGCCAGCGACGAAGCCTACATCGTGATGCAGTACATCCCCGGCAAGCCGCTGGATAAGCTGATTGAGGGCGGACCCGCATCGCTGGAGCTGGTGCTCTCCGTTGGTATCCAGATTGCCGATGGACTTGCCGCGGCGCATGCGCTGGGCATCTTTCATCGCGATTTGAAGCCGGCGAACATCATCCTGACGGATGGTGGTCTGGCAAAGATTCTTGACTTTGGTCTGGCTCGCCGCATCAACCTTGAAGATGCAGAGTTTGACCCCGCCAAGCCCACGGACCGCAAGCCCGCAGCGAATGCACACCTGACCGCACGCGGCGGCACGCTGGCCTACATGGCGCCGGAGCAGTTCGTCACCGGCCAGTCATCTGTGCAGAGCGACATCTTTGCGTTGGGCGTGGTGCTGTATGAGCTGCTCACCGGCCGCCATCCCTTTCACCGTCCGGATGCGCCGGACTTCCAGAGCATCCGCGCGATTCAGTTTGCGGAGCCACCCTCCATCCGTGAGCTTGCGCCGGGCACGCCGGTAGAGCTTGAGAGCGCGATTCTGCACTGCCTTGAGAAGCAGCCTGCGGAGCGCTTTGCATCTGCGGGGGAGCTGCGCGAGAGCCTGCGCACGACCCTGAAGGCACAGCAGCTGGATGCCGTGGGGCCGCCGGGGCTGGGCATGCCCGCCGCAACGCAGCTGAAGTTCAACACGCCGGAGGAGGAGAAGCGGTCAACAGGCCTGCTCTCCATGCTGGCAGAGCGTTTTCGCGAGAGCGGCGGCAACCAGCAGCACAACACGCTGGTGGTGCTGCCGTTCATCAACATGGGCGCGGCAGACGCAACGCCTCTCTACGGTCATGCGCTTGCAGACGCCATCAGCGCGCGGCTGGCGCGCATGCAAAGCCTGGTGGTGCGGCCAAGCAGCACGCTGATGAATGTGCCCGCACGGCAGCTTGATCCGCTGAGCATTGGCCGCAAGCTGCTGGTGGAGTATGTGGTGGCAGGCAGCTTCATGCGCAGCGCCAACGGCTTTGACCTGAACTGGCAGATGCTGCATGTGCCAGCGGAAGCCGTGCGCGCGGGCGGCTCCATCAATGTGGAGTCGTTTGATCTGGTGGCCGTCCAGAACGAAATCAGCACTGAGATCTTCGGCGCACTGCGCGGGAGCGCCACCGTGCGTATTGCGAATGAGAGCAAGCGGCTACAGCGCGAGAGTGGACCGCTGGAGCAGGAATCGTCAGAGGAATATCTACAAGCGCGAGCGCTGCTGAATGCGTTCATGTTCCGTTCGGGCAGCTCAGAAGATCTGGAGCGCGCGAAAGAGATGTTTACCAAC
>JAMFTB010000247.1 GCA_026225595.1 Terriglobus sp.
CTGCAATATCCGGAGATGATGATTCATCCACCGATGCTGTATCTGGGGTATGTGGGATTCTCGGTGCCGTTTGCGTTTGCGCTGGGTGCGCTGATGATGCGGTATCCGGGGGAGAAGTGGATTCACATTACCCGGCGATGGACGATGGTGACTTGGCTGTTTTTGACCGTCGGAATTTTTCTGGGCATGCACTGGGCGTATGCCGTGCTGGGCTGGGGCGGTTACTGGGGCTGGGATCCGGTGGAGAACGCATCGTTCCTGCCGTGGCTTACCGCAACCGCGTTTCTGCACTCCGTCATGATGCAGGAAAAGCGCGGCATGATGAAGAAGTGGAACGTATGGTTAATCTTCCTAACTTTCATGCTGACCATTCTCGGGACGTTCCTGACCCGTTCCGGCATCGTCACCAGCGTGCATGCCTTTGCGCAAAGCAGCATCGGCAACTGGTTTGCCACCTTCCTCTGCATCATCTTTGCGGTATGCCTGTTCGTCTTCTTCAAACAGAGCAGCCACCTGCAGACTGAGCACAAGCTTGAGTCAGTGGTATCGCGCGAAAGCTCATTCCTCTTCAACAACCTGGTGCTGCTGGTGGCGTGCTTTACCGTGTTGTTCGGCACGCTGTTTCCGGTGCTGAGCGAGTACGTACAGGGCAGCAAGGTCACGATGGGACCGCCCTTCTTCAACCGCGTGGCCGTGCCCATTGGCATCTTCCTGATGTTGCTCACCGGCGTTGGTCCGCTGCTGGCATGGCGAGCGACTTCACTGCGATCCATCCGCCGCAACTTTGTGCTGCCGTGTGTGGCCATCCTTGGCTCGGCAATCATCCTGATGATCAGCGGGGTGCGTCCGTGGAGTGCGATTGCCGACGACCGCGAAGGTCAGATGTATGCGCTGGTGTGCTTCTCCGTTGGCGCGGGTGTGTTTGCTGCGATTTCGGCTGAGTTCCTGCGCGGAGTGAACGTTGTTCGCACGCAGAACGGCCAGAACCTTGCCCTGGCCGCATTCACGCTTGTGAAGCGCAACAACCGCCGCTATGGCGGCTACCTGGTTCACTTCGGCATCGTGGTCCTCTTCGCCGGCCTTGCAGGCGGCGCATTTAACCAGCAGCGTGAGATTGAGATGGGCTACGGCGATTCGCTGACCATCGGCAACTACAAGATCATCTGCCAGAGCTATACGCAGGACTCCAACGCCAACTACGACACAGACTTTGCGCTGCTGGACGTCTATCGCGGCGGCAAGAAAATAGCGCAGATGTCGCCGGAGCGCCGCGTCTACTTCCCGGAGACAGACCACGCGCAGGTATCGACCATTGTGGCCATCCACTCCACGCCACTGCGCGATCTGTACGTGATCTTCCTTGGCCGCAACCAGGACACGAACCGCCCCATCCTGAAATTCTTCCTCAACCCGCTGGTCTCGTGGATATGGGTTGGCGTGGCCATTGTGTTTGCGGGTACGGTGCTGGCGCTTGCACCCGGCATTAAGCCAATGCTGGCCGGGCGTACTGCGCCCGCTGCCATGCCCGAGCGTGAGCTGCAGCCAGTGGGTGGCGACTGATGATTCGTTTACTTACCAAACTCGTTCGCAACCGCGTCGCTCAGCTGATGATGGTCTTTTCGATTGCGCTGGTGACCATTGGCGCAGGCGATACGACATCGCCTACAGAGCGCTTCTCCAGCATTGGCCACAAGATGATGTGCGTCTGCAGCTGCGGGCAGATTCTGCTGGAGTGCAACCACGTCGGCTGCCCGGACAGTGATCGCATGATCCACGAGCTGCGCGCGCAGGTAGCCGCGGGCGGCACAGACACCAGCGTCTTCAACTGGTTCATCGCAAAGTACGGCCCCACGGTGCTTGCAGCGCCCATCCGCGGCGGCTTTGATAACGCCGCATGGATCATCCCCGTGGTCGTCTTCGTGCTGGCTATCCTCGGCACAGCCCTGCTCATCCGCCGCTGGAAGGGCCGCCACATGGTTGCCGCTGTTGGTGGGCCGTCGCTTCCACACGCTTCCTTGCCCAACGACGATGTGCGTGAGCGCATTCGCCGCGAGACGGAGTTTTAACCCATGGGAATCGTCGCATCCATTGTGCTTCTGATTGGCGTGTTCGCCTTCACCTTTTGGCCGGAGGAGAACCCGTTCATCCAGCGCGCGCGGTCGCGCCTGGACTTTCTGCAGGAGCGCCGCGAAGCAGTCTTTGCCAACCTGCGTGATCTCAACTTTGAGTACAAGGCCGGCAAATATCCGGAAGAGGATTACGCCGCCCAGCGCAACATGCTGGAAGACGAAGCTGCAGTCCTCGTCCGCGAGATTGATACACTCGAACGCGTCTAAACGTCCGCGGCCAGCGGGCACAGTGTTACCCTTCCGTTAAAGCATCCCCAACAAAGCACATTAAGGAGCCTTCATGCCCCTTCGCCGCGTTTTCGTTCGCGCCGCCGCACTCGCCCTCGGCACGCTTGTGCTTGCATCCGCCGTTGCCCAGCCTGCGTATAAACCGCAAAAGGGCTCGGAGATTTTGTGGGACAAGTGGGGCACACCGCACATCTTCGCGAAGAACACGAAGGACATGTTCTACCTCTACGGCTATGCGCAGACTGAGGCGCATGGCGAGCTGCTGATGCATGTGATGGCCGGATCACGTGGGCGCTCCAGCGAAATCTACGGCGCAGGTGAGAACGACAAAAATCTGAAGACTGACCGCTGGGTATGGCTGAATGAAGTGCCCAAGCGCTCTGCCGTGTGGCTTGCCGCGCAGACGCCGGAGTTCCGCGGCTACATGGAAGCCTTCGCCGCGGGCATCAACGCCTATGCCAAGGCGCATCCCGACAAGCTGAGTGCTGAGGCGAAGCTGGTGCTGCCCATCACACCGCTCGACGTGATTGAACACACGCACCACTTTGTGAACTTCGAATTCGTCGCCAGCAAAACTCTGCTGGAGCCGCGCAACGCCACGCGCACCGGAGCAGCAACCGCAACGGCAGACGCCGCCTTGGAAGAGCCTGAGTCACCCTTTGCGCCCACCAACATGGACATGCAGGATGGATCGAACGGCTGGGCCATAGGGCCGTCGCACACCACCACCGGCAAGGCCATGATGCTGCTGAATCCGCACCTGGGCATGGCCGGCGAACAGACGTATTTTGAGGCGCAGCTCGTCGCTCCGGGGATCAACCTTGTTGGCGCATCGCAGGTTGGCATGCCGGTCATGCGCTTCTGCTTCTCAGATCACCTGGCAATCACCAACACGGTAAACACCAACAACGGTGCGCTGCAGTTCGACATCACAGAGAAAGACGGCGGCTACCTCTACGACGGCAAGGTCCTCAAGTACGAGACGGCGCAGTATCCCTTCCGCATCAAGCAGAAGGATGGCAGCTTTACCACCGAGGTGGTGCAGGTGCAGAAGACCGTGCACGGCCCCATCATCCGGCATGACAAAGGAATTCCAGTAGCCCTGTATGCCGCCGGTCTGGACAAGCCGTTCTTCCTGGAGCAGTACTGGAAGATGGACACCGCGCACAGCTTTGCCGAGTACCAGGCGCAGCTGAAGCGGCTGGAAGTGCCCATGTACAACATCATGTACGCCGACCGCGACGGCCACATTGAGTATCTGTTCAACGCCAACGTGCCGCGTCGCACCGGCGACTGGGCCATGTGGACCAAACCAGTTGACGGCTCAACCAGCGCCACCATGCCACACGGCGTGCTGAGCTACGACGAGCTGCCCAAGCAGATTGACCCGGCCAGCGGCTACGTGCAGAACAGCAACGAACCGCCGTGGGATGCGGCTTGGCCCACCATGATTGACCGCGCGGCGTACCCGGCGTACATCTCGTCTTACTTCCCGCTCTTCCGAAGCGACCGCGCGCTGCGCATGCTGAGCGAGGACAAGAAGATCAGCTATGACATGCTGCTGCAGAAGAAGTTCTCCACCCACGTGGAGATGGCGGATCGCATGTTAGATGAGTTGCTGGCGGCAGTGGATCAGTACGGCAATCCGCGCGCGAAGCAGGCAGCCGCCGTGCTGAAGAAGTGGGATCGGGAGAATGAGGCGGACTCGCGCGGTGCTCTGCTCTTCTACGAGTTTGCGCAGAAGTTCATCAGCAAAACCATGGGCATGACCACGCCCACATCTGTACGCAACTGGGCCGTGCCCTACCAGCCCGACCAACCGCTGACGACGCCGCGTGGCCTGAAGGATCCAAAGGCCGCAGCGCAGATGCTGGCGGACGCTGCTGACGAAACAGAAAAGCTGTACGGCTCGCTCGACCGGCCGTGGGGCGACGTGATGAAGTTTGAGCTGAACGGCCAGAGCGATGGCGACATCAAGGCCGTGCGAGGCCCTGCGCTGAACGGCGTAAGCCTGCCCGGCAACGGCGGCTTCGGCAACATGGGCGTCTTCCGCGTCATCACGTGGGGACCGTTGCTTGACGGCAAGAAGACTCCGATTCACGGCGACGGCTTCACCATTGCGCTGGAGTTTACGAAGACCAGCATGCACGCCAAGACCTTCGTCTACTATGGCGAATCGTCCCAGCCCGGCTCGCCATTCCACACAGACGAACAAGTGCTCGCTGAAAAGAAGCAGTGGCGCGACGTGTGGCGGACACGGCCTGAGATTCTTGCCAACCTTAGTTCCAAGGATTCCTTCTAGGACTCTGTCCTGCCGGACGGGCCCGCTGCGCGCGGTGCGGGCGTTTCCACGCCTTTTTACTCCTTCGGGTGGCCTTCCCGTTGGTCAGGATGAAATTACTTGCCGACCATCGGGAGGCCCAACGGCGAAGCCAGTAAAAAGGTGCGTGAGCACCCCCCCGCGCGTAGCGGGCCCGTCCGGCAGGACAAGTACGAGACGATTTAGACTGGAAGGCGATGCGTTTCCTTCAACTTTCCGCTCTCGTTTCCGTGCTGTTTGCCCTGCCCGCCTTTGCTGCCAGCACGCTCACCGGCACGGTGAGCAACGGCACCAACAACAAGCCGTCTGCCGGCGACACGGTTACGCTCATACGGCTGGCGCAGGGCATGCAGGAGGCCACGCACACCACCACCGATGCGAAGGGCCACTACACGCTGGACGTGCCGGACGAAGGCATCCACCTGGTGCGCGTGACGCATGAGGGCGCCAACTACTTCAAGCCCGCGCCTCCGGGCACGCAGAGCGTTGACATTGATGTGTACAACGTGGCGGCGAAGGTGCCCGGCGTAAAGCTTGAGGCGGACGTGATGCGCCTGCAAACCGAGAGCGATGGCAAGAGCCTGCGCGTGGTGCAGCACTTCTTTCTGAAGAACGATTCCACCCCGCCGAAGACGCAGTTCTCTGACAACACCTTTGAGTTCACTCTGCCGGAAGGCGCAGCCATTGAGGGCGGCGCGGCGCAGGGTCCGGGCGGCATGACGGTGCAGCAGCAGCCGATCGCCACCACAAAGAGGAATCACTACACGTTCAACTTCGCCATCCGGCCGGGCGGTCAGACACAGTTCCAGGTGAGCTACCGCGTTCCCTACAGCTGCAGCCTCGCGATGTCGCCCACCACGGCGATGGCCGCGGACAACGTGATTGTCATGATGCCGAAGACGATGAAGTTTGACGGCGGCAAGACGCCCTGGGTGCCCGTGCAGGATGAGGTGGACGCGCAGACCCTGGTGGCGCGGAACATTGCTGCGAATGATGCTGCAGTGTTCACGCTGAGCGGCACAGGACAGCTGCCCAAGCAGACGACCACGGACGCCGCCAGCGGTGGCGCTGCTGGTGGTGGCACAAGCGATGGAGCGCAAGGTCCGATGGCGGCTGCGGGTGGTGCAGCCGCGGCAGGTGGTGCTGAAGGCGCAGCTGCGGCAGGCCCTGAGGCACAGCCGCGTCCCGGTGGTGGCCTTGGCAATCCCATTGACACTCCCGATCCGCTGACGAAGTACAAGTTGTGGATCATTGCGGGCGTTGTCCTGTTGCTGGCGGGTGGCGCTGGCTTCATGCTGTCGCGGCCGCAGAATGCTGTTGCCACTGAGGCAGGTGCAGCGGATGCGCTCACAGGCCCAACAACAGCCGCAGTTATTCCCTCGCATGCAAACATCGCTCCGGCTTCGTTGATGAGTGTGCTGCGCGATGAGCTGTTCACGCTGGAGAGCGACAAGTTGACGGGCAAGATCACCGAAGAGCAGTACGCGCGCGTGAAGCCTGCGCTTGAGATCGTGCTGCAGAACGCGCTGGAACGCAAGGCCCGCACGGAGGCATCGTAATGGCGCGCTACATCTTTGGGCGCACGCTGCGGCTGCTGGCGCTTGCTGTTTGGATTGGCGGCATCGTCTTCTTTGGTGTGGTCGTTGCGCCTGCGGCAGCGCGTGTCTTTGGCACAACGGAGCGCTTTGCCGACTTCATCGGCTACTCCATCCTGATGCTGCACGCCATTGGCATGTGGTGCGGCATTGCCATGATGGTGTCGCTGCGGCTGGTCTATGACCGCGCCTACAAACCCATGGCACAGGGCGTGCTCATCCTGCTGATGCTGGTACTCACCTTCGCCTCAAACAAGCTCATCATCCTACCCATGGAGCATGATCGCGCGCTGGCTGGCGGCAACATCAGCGTGTTGCTCACGGGCTCACCCATCCGGGAGGATTTTGATGCGCGGCATGCGTGGTCCACGCGCGTTGAGGGTGGCGTGCTGTTCTGCGGCCTTGCGCTGGCGGTGCTGATTGGCTTTGAGGCTGGCTTGCGCGAGCGCATTACGACTGCGCCTCCGCGTAAGGTGTTCGATCTGTCTGAGGACGACGCTTAGCTATCTCAAAACTTTGTCATCCTGAGCGGAGCACGAAGTGCGCAGTCGAAGGACCTGCATTCTGTTGGCTGGCCCAGAAACTTCATGGCAAACCAACGAAATGCAGGTCCTTCGACTTCATTTCGCTTCGCTTCATTTCGCTCAGGATGACAAATCAAGAGAGAACAAAAGAAAGGATTTACTCCACAGGCAGGCGTGCACGATATCCGTCGCGGGCCATGATGGAGTACTTCACCTTCTTACCCTTTTCATCCACCATCGCCAGCGGCTGGCCTTCCTTGTCCACCAGCTCCACGTGGATCTTGCGGTAGGTGCCGTCCTGCGCCACGTTCGTCGGCCGGTAGCTCAGCACGTACTGGTTGCGAATGGATGCGTTGATGGAATTGAACACCTCAGGCAGCGCTCCCTGAAAGATGGGGAAGTACGATTGGCCGCCGGTGAGCGAGGAGAAGGTGCGCATCTGGTTGTCGGCCTGCAGGTAGTTCATGCGGGCGATGCCGCCCATGCGCGGGTCTGCCATCTCACGTGCCATGCCGCCCGTGCTCACCGTGTAGATGGTCACGTCCTGCGTGGAGCGGATCTTCTTGAGGATGGTATCGAGCGTGATCTTTGAGAACGTGTCGCGACCGCTGGAGACGAGGATGATGTACTTGCGTCCGTCAATGCGTGTGACGCGGTCCAGCGTTTCATACAGTGCGTCAAATTCGTTGGTGTCGCTGAAGCCGGGCAGCGTCAATGAACGAAGCGCCTGCTCTGTAATTCCCTTGTCCTGCGTAAAGTCTGTGAGGATGCGCGTGCGCAGATCGTAGGTGATGACGGCGATGTAATCCTCTGGCCGCAGCTGCCGGAAGAAGACGTACGACGACTGCTGCATGTCTTGAATGAACGCCCAGCTGTTCGCCGCAAACTCCAGAAGCAGCACTGCGGTAATGGGCTTCTGCTGCATGCGCACGTCGGTAATGCGCTGCTCCTTGCCGTCTTCCGTTACAAGAAAATTGTCTGCATGCAGGCCGGGCACAAACTGGCCGTTCTTCTGCAGCTGCACGCTCACGTCTACCGTTACGATCGGCACGTCCACGCGGATGGAGTAGTTCTCAAGCCCCTTGGGGTTGACGACCTTCTCCTGGTCCGGTGCGGGCGGGGGCGGTGTGTCGTCCTGCGTGGGGTTCTTCTTTTTCAGGATGACGGGGCCATTGTCCTGTGTGGGACCGCCGTCGTCCGTGGGGTCCGCGGGCTTTTGCTGCGCCGCCATGCCCAGCGTGAACACCAGTGCTGCCAATGGGGCAGCCACCAGGAATCGGATTCTTGCATTCAAGGCTGTCATCTCCAAAGCTGCTTGCTGGTTCCAGTAGACCACCCCTGCGCCGGGGATGACAAAGTTCGAGAAACGGAGTCGAACTTGGCACAAGGTGCCTTTGAACCCTACTCTGGTAGACGTGAAATCCCCACAAAAGGCTACGGCGCTGTCGCTGCTGATGTTGCTGTCATCCGCAGCGCTCGCACAGAACGCCGCACCACCTCAAAACGCGGAGCCATTCCCCCTGGGCGAGGTGCGCCGCGGCCTGCATGGGGTTGCGTGGACGGTCTTTGAAGGCACGCAGCCGGAACCCATGGATGTGGAGATTCTGGGCCGTTTGAAGGACGCCATAGGCCCCGGTCAGGACATGATCCTGGCTCGCCTGCACGGCACCAAGCCGGAGTTTACCGGCGTGGTCGCAGGCATGAGCGGATCGCCCGTATACGTGGACGGCAAGCTGCTGGGCGCGTTGTCGTACCGCATTGGCCAGTTCAGCAAAGAACCCATCTGCGGCATTACGCCCATTGGCAGCATGTTGCAGGTGCGCGATCTGCCGGGCGCGGTTGATCCGTCTGTAGCTGTGCCGCTGGGCACGCATGCAGTGGCAAGCGATACCGATCTGCAGCAGAACAATCTTGCACTGCAGCCCGGCGATGTAGCCTCGCCTGAGATTCGCGCGATTGATACGCCGCTGGTCTTCAACGGCTTCTCTGCGGATGCGCTTCAGCGCTACGGCGGCGGCTTCCGGTCCATGGGCATGGAGCCGGTCAGCGGCATTGGATCGGCAGCGCCGGAGACTGCGCAGCCTGAGGCCATTGTGCCCGGATCAGCCGTGAGCGCAGTGCTTGCGCGCGGCGACCTGAACGTGGCTGCCACCTGCACCGTCACCTACGTGGACGCGAAGCAGCTGCTGGCCTGCGGACATCCCATCACGCAGTACGGAGCCATCTCCATCCCCATGACCAAGGCTGAGGTGCTGGCGACGCTGCCCTCACCCATGAACGCTTTCAAGATTGTGAACACCACGGAGACCGTGGGCAGCTTTACCCAGGACCGCGCCAATGCCGTCGCGGGCACGTTTGGACTGGCGGCGCGAATGATTCCCGTCTCGGTGGAGATCACTCCGGAGCCCGGCAGCGGACTGCCCGCACAGTCCGTGCATTTTGAGGTACTAGACAACCGGCAGCTGACGCCGCAGGTCATGCTGGCCAGCATCTTCCAGTCGCTGAGCACGAACAACACCGCCGCCAACCAGATGAGCCTGCGCCTTACGGGTGAGATTGCCCTGGGCGACGCGGGCACCATCCACCTTGCAGATACCTTTGCCGCAGCCGACGGCGCGCCTGCCGCAGCAGCCGCCACGCAATATGTGGCGCAGCGCTTCCTTGCCGTCTACGGCAATGACCTGGCGCAGCCACATGTGGACTCCGTAAAGATCACCGCGGTTGCCGTGCCGCGGCGTGAGTCTGCGCAGCTGGAGACGGCGCGGCTGAGCACCAACGAAGCGCATCCCGGCGACACCATCATGGTTGAGGCCACGCTGCGTCCGTTCCAGAGCGCGCCTCGTACCATCCGCATACCGGTGGTGCTGCCGGCCACGTTGCAGGATGGTCCGCTACGCATCTTCGTGAGCGATGGCGCTTCGCTGGACCGGCTGCTGACGCCGGGGCCGCAGAGCGCCACACGCAACCTGGGCCTGGCGGATACCGTCGCGCAGCTGAACCGCGCACACAGCAACAATCGCGTCTACGTCACACTGCTGGATCACCAGACGCAGGCCGTCACCTCTGCTGCGTCGTTGCCTTCGCTGCCGCCCTCCGTTGCCAACGTGATGCAGTCACTGCGTGGCACCCGCGAAATTACCTTCACGTCAGAGACGGCCGCCGAGGCCGGATCTGCAACCGCGGACGCCGAGGTTACCGGCTCCGAGGTGCTCACCATCCGCATCCGTTAAACGATTCTGAGGCCCTTTGAACGCTCTTCACCATCGCCGCCGTCTCGCCTTCCTTACGCTGCTTGCTGCCACATCGCTGTGTGCGGTGGAAACTGCCACGGCACAGGCTACGCCGCAAGGCGGCACGCGGCAGTGGACGGTGAGTCGTTACGACGAGTTTGAGCGCGGCACACCAACCAACATTGCGCTGCGCAATGATGGCCGCATGGAGGCTGCGCCCGCGCTGCGGCCCATCACCACCACGCAGGCATCGTTCCTGTGGTCGCTGACGTCGGTGGGTGCTGACCTGTACGCAGGCTCCGGTGCTGCATCGGGTGGATCGCAGCTCTTCCGCATTGACTCGAAGGGTGTGATCACTACCGCAGCGAGTTTCAAGGAACTAAACGTGCAGGCTCTGCTGCCGCTGCCCGATGGTGGCCTGCTTGCCGCCACTTCACCGGACGGCAAGGTCTATCGCAGCTTGGGCGCGGGTGTTGCGGGCACAGGCGCGCCGCAGGTGGCGTTTGACTCGGCAACAACCGCAGAGAAACCGAAGTATCTGTGGAGCATGGCGCTGGCAAAAGATGGAGATCTGCTGGTGGCCACGGGCGCGCCTGCAGTCATCTATCGCGTCTCGCTGAAGAACCCTGCGGCCAAGCCAACGATTCTGTTCCGCTCAGGCGATCAGCACATCCGCTGCCTGCTGGTGGCGCCGGATGGAACGATCTACGCGGGCTCTGACGGTGCGGGTATCATCTACCGCATCAGTCCCGATGGCAAGCCCTTTGCGTTGTACGCCGCGCCGAAGCACGAGATCACATCGCTGGCGCTGGATGCCGCGGGCAACCTGTATGCCGCGGGTGTGGGCGACCGTCGTCCGCCGCCACTGCCACCGCTGTCCACGTCGGGCCAGCCTGCTGTGTCCATCGCAGTCTTACAGGCGGGCTCCGCTCTCGCTGCGACCAACAACAATCTTGTGCCCGAAGGCTCAGAGATCTACCGCATTGCGCCCGACGGCACGCCACTGCGGCTGCTGGCGCTGCCCATGGACGTGGTCTACGCGCTTACCTTCCGCAACGGCGCGCTGTATGCGGGCAGCGGCAACCGTGGCCGCGTCTATCGCGTGGACCCTACGAATGCAGGCGTCTACACAGACGTGGCGCACGCAGAGGCCAGCCAGGTAACCGCCATGACGCAGACTGCAAGTGGTATTGCGCTTGCCACAGCCAACAGCGGCAAGCTGCTGATGATTTCTGATGTTGTTGCGGCAAATGCTAACTACGTCTCCGATGTGTTTGATGGTGAGACGGCCACGCGCTGGGGCCGCACAGAGGTGGTTGGATCAACCTCTGGCGTGGAGATTTTCGTACGCTCCGGCAACGTGGAAAATCCGCACGACAGCCTTTCCAATCTGTGGTCAGACTGGTCGCCCGTCAAGCCGGACCAGACACCGCTGCCCGTGCCCGCCGCGCGTTATCTGCAATGGAAGGCGGTGCTGCATCCCGGTGCGCAGCTGCGATCTGTAACGGTGAACTATCTGCCGCGCAACCTGCCTCCACAGGTGGATGACGTTGTTGTACAGCCCGGCGCGCGCTGGACACCGCCCGGCGGCAGCGGTGGCGGTTCGGGTACGGTTGCGATTGGCTTTCGCAATGCAGCCTCCAATGCTCCTGCACTTTCCGTTGAAGAGCGCGTAGCTCCGCCACTCATCGCACAGCGCGACCGCACGGCTGTTACCGCGCGCTGGCTCTCGCACGATCCCAACGACGACAAGCTGACCTACACCGTGGACTTCCGCGACGTGCACGAACAGACGTGGCATCTGCTGAAGGACAAGATCATCGAGCATGCCTATTCCTTTGACAGCGGCCTGCTGCCCGACGGCGAGTATGAGCTGCGCATCACCGCCAGCGACGCGCCCTCGCACACGACGGCAGAGGCACTGACGGCAGAACGCATCTCGCCACCCTTCACGGTAGACACCACGCCGCCCGTGCTTGGCACGCTTGCTGCAACCGTACGCAACGGCAACCTGCACGCTACGTTTGACGCGACTGACAGCACCAGCCCAATCGCCCACGCGGAGTTTTCAGTAGACGCAGGTCCGTGGCAGTACCTGGAGCCTGCAGGCGCGCTGAGCGATTCAAAGAGCGAGCACTACGATTTCACCGCTGCCGTCACGGGCGAAGGCCCGCACACGGTTGCGATCCGCGTCTTTGATCGAAACGAAAACGCTGTAAGCGCGAAGGCGCTGGCAAAGTAACCATGCGCTTTGAACTCTTCATCGCCGCCCGCTACCTCCGTGCCAAACGGCGGCAGGCTGTCATCGGTGTCATCACGGCCATCTCCGTTGCCGGTGTTGCCGCGGGCGTTGCGTCGTTGATTATTGCCCTGGCCATCACCAACGGCATGCGTCGCGATTTGCAATCGCGTCTGCTTGGATCGACCGCGCATGTGGACCTGATGAAGACCGCAGGCGACGGCATGAGCAACTGGCGGCCGCTGGTGGTGCGGTTGCGGCAGTTGCCGCACGTAACTGCGGCTGCTCCGGGTATGTATGGGCAGGTGCTGGTCTCACGCGGTGCACGCAGCGGTGGCGGCCTGCTGAAAGGCATTGTGCCTGCGGAAGAACGCACGGTGAGCGACCTGCTGCAATCCATCAAGCAGGGTTCGGCTGATGCGCTGTACCAGCCTCCCGGCAATCCTGCGGCGCTGCCACCGGTTGTTCTGGGATCAGACCTGGCGGAGACCTTGGGCGCATCGGTAGGCGATTCGGTGCAGGTCACCAGTCCGCAGGGATCGTTGACGCCCATGGGCATCATTCCCAAGTACCAGCGCTTTTCGCTGGTGGGCATCTTCCATTCCGGTTTTTACCAGTACGACTCCAGCTACGGCTATGTGCGGCTCGCGGATGCGCAGCGACTCTTCTCCGAGCCGGACATGATTTCCATCATCAGCTTCAAGGTGGATGACATGTACCACGCGGACGCAATTGGCCGCAGCATTGAACAGGCCGCCGGACCGGCCTTTCAAGCAACTAACTGGATGGACCAGAACCGCGAACTCTTCCGCGCGCTGAACCTTGAGCGCGTCGTCACGTTCATTGTCATCGCGCTCATCGTATGCGTGGCTGCGTTGAACATTCTCATCGCGCTGACCATGTTGGTGATGGAAAAGACACGCGACATTGCCGTGCTGATGAGCTTTGGCGTTCGGCCCGATCAAGTCCGTCGCATCTTCCTGGCTCAGGGTCTGCTCATCTCGCTGAGCGGCACAGTCATTGGTTTGGTGCTTGGCTATGGAATTTCGTGGCTTGGCGGGCATTACCACTTCCCGCTGTCGGCCGCAGTCTACTCCATTGACTACCTGCCCTTTGCGCCGCGCGTGATGGATGGCGTGCTGGTGGCTGCGGTGTCGCTTGCGGTATCGCTGCTGGCAACGCTGTACCCCAGCGGCTCGGCGGCAGCAATTCTGCCCGCCGAAGCGCTGAGATACGAATAGCCGCGCTGTGCGGTACGAGTAAGCGGGCTACTGCGCCCAGCCGTTTGCCCGCATCCATCCCATCAGGTTTTCCGTCCACGAACGCAATTCAGGGTTTTGCAGCGCAAGGCCTGCGCCGTGCGCTCCGTGGCGATAAATGTGCATTTCTGCCGGCACCTTGTTCTTCACCAGCGCAGAGTAAAACAGGACCGTGTTCATCACCGGCACCGTTCCATCGTCCGTGGTGCTGAACAGGAATGTGGGCGGCGTCTGCGGTGTGACCTGCAGCTCGTCTGACAGCAGCTTGATCAGTTCCGGATCATTCTGCTTGTCGCCCAGCAGATACTGCCGCGATCCCGCGTGCATCTCGGTGGGGTCGAATGTGATGACCGGGTAGGCGAGGATAAGGAAGTCCGGCCGGCTGGATGCCTTGTCGATGGGATCAGCGGCTGAAGGATTCCCCGCGTCAAAGTGCGTACCCGCAGTTGCCGTAAGGTGGCCACCCGCGGAGAAGCCCCACATGCCAACATGCGCCGGGTCTGCACCCCACTCTGCCGCATGCGTGCGCGTGTAGCGAATCGCGCGCGCAGCATCTCCCTGCTCTATGGGGTGGTGATACTTGGGGCCCAGCCGGTAGCGCAGAACGACAGCCGCAACGCCGTGTTCGGCAAGCCATTCGCCAATCTGAAAGCCCTCATACTCCATGGACAGGTGAACGTAGCCGCCACCGGGAGCCACGACCACGATGGTCTTCGTCGGGTTGGCGCGAGGCAGGTAGAGGCTCAGCGCGGGAGTATCTTCTTCACCATTGCCCTGCGCGCCGGGAGCGCCATTGGGCCACAACGGCATCCACGCATGACCATCCGGCGGCGCGATCATCGTCGACCCAGCCGGGGGCGGAAACGTGCTGGTGTACTTGATCGACTGCTGGGTGGACGTTGCAAGCGGCGTTTGTGCAGATGCCGTGAAAACGGCCAGAAACGCGGCGGAGACGAAGGCGAGAATCTTGATGATCTTCATACGGAAGACAAGCCTACACCGCGTCCGCTAAACCTGCCATATCAACGCCGCGGTTGCATCCTGGTGCGTCCGAGAAACTGTTAGCCGTCGCGGAGCGAATCCAGCGTATGCCAAGTCGGCGGCAGCAGATCCGGGTAGGACGACTCTGCGGAAAGGTGCCAGTGACGTGGAGCAACCACGATCTTCTCCGGGCTTGGGTTCAGCCACGCTCCCCACCACGAGAAGCTGCTGTTGGCGATGATGTGGTGCTGGCACGAGGACATCAGGCGCAGATCCTCGTGGGATGAAAAGTCGTCGTTGCCTTCCACAAATACCCGCTGGATGTCGGTGGGCAGGTTGTTGCGGGCAAATTCGATGTCATCGGAGAAGATGAAGAAGATCGGATTCTCAAACCGCTGACGGATGAGGTCGATGGCGCGATGATAGTAGCTCAAAGGAAGCGCAATGTTTCCTTCAGCAGCCAGGGTATAGTCTCCGCGTCGAACGTGCAGCGACACAGAGACGGGAGCTCTATGAATCTGCTCGAGCACCCTCTCATTATTTTTTTGGGCAGGCTCGCGTAGCCGCAACTCTGTGCGGAGCTGTGGAGCGACAGCATCCGCATATTGGTATGCCTGCCAATAGCCGGAGATGTAAAGCGTTCGCGTACCAGAAGGCAGCTGCATGTTCTGGATGAAGTGATACCGCTGTTCCTGGGACTCATGCAGCGCAGCGATGCGCGCAAACTTCTTCACTGGCGCGGATATCTGCAGGTTGCGGCCTTGTGCGAGCATCAGCGCATCGAATCGGTTCAGCATGCGGGTGGGAGACGTAATTTGGAAGTGCGAGAGGAGAAATGGCCGGTGGTACGCACCGTGTGAGAGCGTACCCACTGTCGGCTCCTGCAGCACGGTCAACTGGCCTTTATACCTGTCAGCAAAATAGAGCCCGGCGGCATATTGGAAGAGCTGATTGCCAAGGCCGCTCAATTGTTTGCTGAATACCTTCATCGATTAAACTTTCGCTCCATTGAATGTTCTATAGGAAATGTTTTAGGTCTGACAAAAGCGCTTGTTGAGCATCGAAATGAATGTTTATTTACAAGACAGTCTGCCTGGCTACTAGGCTCCCTTAACGAAACCACGAATAGACACATAACCGTGCGCGATCATATAGCACGCACTGGAAGCTACTGCGAAAAAGACCGCCTGTTTTGTCGTGTGCACTCCAATGAATGCGAGGAAAGCGATTTGAACAACCAGCAGAAGAACTACCTCAAGAATTGAGCCACTCCAAAACACCCACTTCCTGGCCCTGTTCATAACCCAGATTAAGCCGGAAATAAAATTCATGTAAGCAGATAAAACATACCAACCCATTAAAGGACGTACGCTTTCATACTTTGGTCCCAGAATCAGCATGAAGATTCCTGGAGTTAGGAAAGCCATGATGGCGAGCGGAGAGCAGGCCACAATCTCAAGCAGAATAAAGCCGCCAAAATATCTGGGAAGCCGATTCCGGCTAATGCGCGCAATAAACGGTTCGACCAAAATTGAGTTGAACGTCATCAGCACGGTGAACAACAGACCAATGCGGCCGAGCGCGGTAACCTGCGCAATATAAGCCGTGCTGCCAAAAATGCTGACAAGAAACAAGGTCAACTGTGATTGAAACGCAGAGAAAAGTATGGCCGGAGTGGCGGGAAGAACGTAACGCAGAAGTTCGCGGTCAGCTTCGGGATCGTCCTTCTCAGGCCAGTCGAAGTGTTGAACACTAGAATTCTGAATGAGTTTTCCATTCAGGGTTACATTGAGTGCGCCAAGCCCGGCAGCGGTAATTGCATTCAGTGAGCCGATGTAGCCCAGACCGACATAGGCCAGAAGCCGACTTCCGCTGGAGACGATCTGGGGCACATAATACTCGCGCATTTTGCCAAACAGTAGCAGGGGCGCTGAGTATATCGAAACTACTCCTCCCGAATACAAGGTCAACAGGATGGAAACAAGAAGGGCAACTTGAACCGTCCAGCTCCAGTGGTACTTGTAAATCGTCATAAAAAAGGCGATCGAGGCGACTGGAGCCAGCGTCCAGAAGATAATATTTCGGAGATGACGCGCAGCACGAACATACCGCCCAATAACTGCGCGGTCATGAATCCGATCACCCACCAGTGGAATGATGGTTGCACTCAGCCCAGAGTCCATCAAGATGGAAAAAACGGTTTGATAGCCGGTAGCCACACCAAATTGCGCGTACGCTTCAACGCTGAGAAGGCGAACAAGAAATAGACCGGCAATCACGCTGATAGCCTGTGATGCTCCTTGACCAAGAAGAAAGCCAGTTAGCGCGCGCATGATGCGGGCCGTGCGTGACTGTTGAAGCAGTTGCACGCCGCCGGTGTTCTCTATTTGATTTTCGAATTCCTCAGTGTCATGAGGTTTGACCGGCAGCTCATCAGGTCTGTCTTTCACTGCACCAGCTCCCAACGCTGCCACTCTCTTACCCGACGCAGGGTAGAGCCTGGAAAATGCTAGATGGATTGCTTCGTAA
>JAMFTB010000248.1 GCA_026225595.1 Terriglobus sp.
CGCAGACGGTCCGGGTAATGCGGGCAGCTATGCGTCAAAAAGCCTGCTCCCTGCTCCTCCAGCCGCTGGATCTCCGCTTGTGCCGCTGCGCGTGCTTTGCCCTCAAAGACAAATCGCGCCGACACCGCGGGCATCTGCAACCCTTCAAGCTGCGTGAGCGAAAGGCTGAACAGATCACTTGGCGACGGAAGTTTTTCAATAGCCCGCAACGTGCGCGTTGCGCCCATGGCGGGCGTCAGCACCAGCGACAGATACGCCAGCCTATTCAGCGCGTCCGCACCGCCGCCTGCGACGGTTTGCACCGACGCGTTTGAGGTGTCTGCTGAACTCACATTTGAGGTCACAGTGGCCACTGGTTTCTCCGGTGCGATGGTTATACAACACGCCCAGAGCCGTGGCGAAATCCATACGCCATGACGAACCGGGGCGATCCAAAACGGAACGCGGAGTGCGCGGTGTTTCTCGCGAAGTACGCGGGATTGAACTCTGCGAACTCCGCGGGTGTACTCCGCGAATCACCGCGTTCTGCTTTCTCCCGCAAGGCCCCGAAAATCACGATGCACCTACGACGGCATCTTCCACATCGAATCAACTGACTTGTCGACACAGAGCACCAACCCGAACCGTCTGCGCATTGCTGCCATCAGCTTTCTGAATCCTGCACCGCTGCTCTACAACTTTGAGCATGAGCCTGCAGCATCCGCGCTTGCTGCGCGTTACGACGTGCGCTACACGCTGCCCTCGCAGTGCGCGGCGCAGCTGGCCAGCGGCGAGGCTGACCTGGGACTGATCCCCATTGCATCGCTTGCGGCCATGTCGCAGGTAGCGCCGCAGATGGCCGCCGTCCCCGGCTGCGTCATCGCATCGCTTGCCAGCGTGCGGTCTATCCAGCTGGTACTGCGCCCCGGCCTGACGCCTGCCACCGTGCGAACCGTAGCAGCAGACGCGGCTTCGCGCTCGTCCGTGGCATACGTGCAGACGCTGCTGCGCACCTTCTATGGCAACGACCCCACCTTCCACGAGCAAACGGCCGACCTGCCCGCCATGCTGGCCCACTGCGACGCTGCCCTGCTCATTGGCGACCCCGCGCTGCTGGCAATTGAAGAGCACGAACAGGCAAGCACCTTTGTCGACTGCACATGGATCGACGTTGCCGAGCTGTGGGAGCAGCACACCGGTCTGCCGTGGGTGGCGGCCGTGTGGGCCGTGCGGCCGGACGCGTTGGAGCGCTGCGGCGTGTCGCGCGAAGAACTGATTGACGACCTGGAACGCTCACGTGACGCAGGCCTGGCGAATCGCGAAACCATTGTGGCGGAGTGGCTGCCACGCCTGCCGCTTTCAGAGATCACCCTGCGTCACTACCTTGCAGAGAACATCCACTACACGCTGGATGCGCCGTGCCTGCAGGCGATCGAGCACTTCTACACACTGGCCGCCGCAGCCGGCGTTCTGCCGGAGTACAAGCTGCAGCTGCTCTAACCGTCTGAAATTCTCACGCCTTTCCCTGCATGAAGGACACCGCTCTCCTTGTGTGGAAGGGCACAGCTTTAGCTGTGCCAATAACAATTGCATCTCTCGCGGCTTTAGCCACTGAGGTTTAGCTCCTAAACGCTAACCTCAGGGGCTAAAGCCCATCTCTCAAAAGAACGCTTTTCGGCACGGCTAAAGCCGTGCCCTTCCGATTCGTACCTACACTATGAACACTGCTGATGCCGAGCCGTTCATGTCTCACGCAATTTCTCCCGGCACCCGAAACGCCAAAGCACGAATTACGTAGCTTCATAGCGCCAAACCAGCGTCCTACGGATTACCTATGCTGCTCTCCCTGCTTCAGCAGGCCGCAACGGAAACGGCCGAGACCGCAGCACCCGCAGCCGGTACAGCGGCCACGCCCCATCGCGCGCCCAGCACGGGTCGCGCCTTGGTCCGCTACTTTTTCAAGCTGGGCCTGCTTGGCCTGTTCCTCATCTGCGTCATCGATTCGTCGCCCATCCCTTTACCCATCCCGGGATCCAGCGACATTCTTGTGGTGCTGCTGGCAGCACAACGCCACGCATGGCTGCTGGTGACCGTGGTGGCCACGCTGGGATCGCTGGCGGGCGCAGCCATCAGCTACCAGGCCGGCGCCGTGGGCGGCCTGACGCTGCTGGACAAGTACACCCCGCCGCCCTTCCGCGACCGCATGCGCCGCTGGAGCCAGGAGCACGCGCTGCTCAGCGTGGCTCTGCCCGCCATCCTGCCGCCGCCCGCTCCGCTCATGCCCTTCCTCATCGCAGCCGGAGCGCTGAAGATGCCGCGCCGCAGCTACTACTGGAGCTTTGGCATCAGCCGCTTTGCGCGGCACGCGTTTTTTGCATGGCTGGGCATTCACTACGGCAGGCACATCATGCCCGTGTACCTGCGCTTCGCCGACAAGTATGGATGGATTCTGCTGGTGCTGGTGTGGGGATCCGTTGTGTTCGGAGTGATCTACGCCATCGTGAAGCTGCGCAACCGCAGGAAGCAGCAGCAACAAGTCACATCCGCAGTCGCTGCGGCGTAGATTCGCCGGTTGTCATCCTGAGCGCAGCGAAGGATCTCCACGCGTTTGGAACCAGCGAACGCGTTTGAAGTCTTTCAGCCCCGGCATTCGTGCAACGGAAAGACAGAAGCGGCTCGACATCCGGAAATGTCGCTGGGATCCTTCGCTTCGCTCAGGATGACGGACTGAAAGAGCCAGCAACGCGATGCGTCGAGCCGCACGAAGTACTTAGAACTCCCAGCGAAGCAGCGTTGCGCCCACGGTAAATCCGGCACCGACGCTGGCCAGCAGCACCAGGTCGCCCTTCTTCAGGCGGCCCTCTTCAATGGCCGTTCCCATGGCCAGCGGAATGGTGCCGCCGGTGGTGTTGCCGTAACGGTCAATGTTGATGACCACGCGATCCTCCGGCAGACCCAGCCGCTCTGCCGTGGACAGGATGATGCGCTTGTTGGCCTGGTGCGGAATGAACGCGGCAATGTCTGCTCCGGTGATGCCGTTGGCTGTCAGCACACGCTCGCTGGCCTCCATCATCTTGCGCACCGCAAATTTGTAGACGGTCTGACCATCCTGCTTGATGTAGTGCTGGCGGTTGGTCACCGTCTCAAGGCTTGGCGGATGCAGGCTGCCACCGGCAGGCATGCACAGCGCCGAACCACCTGAGCCGTCGACCTCATGGTAAAAGTCGATCAGGCCGACCTCGCCCTCTTCGCACGGCTCCAGCAGAACAGCGCCCGCGCCGTCGCCAAACAGGATGCAGGTCGAGCGGTCGGTGTAGTCCACGATGGAGCTCATCGTGTCGCCGCCAATAACCAGCACCTTCTTGTGCGCTCCACTTTCAACCAGCTTTGCGCCCACCTGCAGCGAGTACGTAAAGGCCGAGCACGCCGCCGACAGATCAAATCCCCACGCCTTGCTGGCGCCCAGCTTGTCCTGCACCAGGCATGCGGTGGATGGGAAGAGCATGTCGGGCGTGACGGTGCCGACGATGATGCAATCCACTTCCGACGGGTCTACGCCGCGCTTGGCCAGGCAGTCGCGCGCGGCTTCGGTTGCCATGTCGCTGGTGGCCTGTCCGGGCTCCACAATGTGGCGCTCACGGATGCCGGTGCGCTCCAGAATCCACTGGTCCGTGGTGTCAACTGTCTTTTCCAGATCGGCATTGGTCAGCAGACGGGGCGGAAGATAGGTTCCAACGGACGAAATCTTGGCTCGGACCGCGACCCGCGGCTTCAACTGCAAACTCAACGTGCATCCCTCCGCGCCGAACTTGCGGGCGCATGAATATACCTGTTGAGCATACTGCTTTGAGCCGGGAAAAGTTGCAAGGCAAGCATGCGGCGCAACCCGGCACCCTCCGCAGGCACACTCAGGGACTACTTCTGGTTTTTTAAAAAAGGGGAAAAAGAAAAAGCGCCGGGTGACCCACTGCGCACTCAAGAGCTCGCTACCGTTGCTTCCTTCCGGACCTGGCGGGATTTGCAAGAATGAGTCGCGTAGGACCCGGCACTGCTTGAGTTTACCACTGCTGCTGGGAAGTGATGCGGAGCGGCTGATACGCTGGCTGCCATGCTCTGCCGTGTCATGCTTCGCTGCATCTTTGTTGTGTGCTTCGCTGCAACAGCACATGCAACGGACGTCGTCGTCCTCGTCCGCCCCGGCACGACACCCAACGGGCCGGACGTCTTCCCCACCATCCAGAACGCCATTGATCATGCACCCGAACCCGCGGATGGAGCGCGCGTGGTCATCCGCATTACGCCCGGCGTCTACAAGGAACGGCTATGGATCCCACGCAACCGCCCGCGCATGACGCTGCTGGGGCTGGGTTCGAAGCCGGAAGATACCGTCATCACCAGCGACCACTTCGCATCGCAACAGGGCGGCACCTTCTTCACCGAAACGGTGGAGGTAAACGGCGACGCCTTTGAAGCCGACAACCTTACCTTTGCCAACACAGCGGGACGCGTGGGCCAGGCGCTGGCGATCTCCGTGTTGAGCGATCGCGCGATCTTTAAGCACTGCCGTTTTCTTGGCAACCAGGACACGCTGTTCGCCAACTGGGGCCGCCAGTACTACGTGGACAGCTACGTTGAGGGCACGGTGGACTACGTTTTTGGCAACGCCGCCGCCATCTTTGACCGCGTGGAGTTCCATACGTTGACCAACGGCTACATCACCGCGCAGAGCCGCCTGAGCGCCGCGGAGCCAACGGGCTTTGTGATCCGCAATAGCCACCTGACCTTTGCGCCGGGTGCGACGGATGGCAAAGGCGTTGCGCTAGGCCGGCCGTGGAGGCCATTCTCGCGCGTGGTCTACCTGAACACGGAGATTGACGCAGGCCTGAGCCCTCTGGGCTTCATTGACTGGAACAGCAACACCACCATGGCGCAATCCTTTTACGCTGAAGCAGGCTCAACCGGCGCGGGAGCGAGCCCAGGCACTCGCGCAGCAGGGATGAAACACCTTACTTCGCAGCAGATACGATCCTTTGCGCCACGCCAGTTTCTGCGCGGCGCAGACGGTTGGGACGCGGAGGCGGAGGCAGCGAAACTACCGTAAATCGGGCGAAACTGCGGTATCCTAGAGGTTGTGACTTCCACGCTGATCGACAACACGCAAGCTCCAACCAACACCGCCGCGACCGCCGCCACCAGGGCGCTGCCGCGTATCGGTTTTGTGTCTCTTGGATGCCCGAAGAACCTTGTCGACAGCGAAGTGATGATGGGCATGGTGAACGCCGCGGGCGCGCACCTGACGCAGGACGCGGGCGACGCCGACATCATCGTGGTGAACACCTGCAGCTTCATCGACAGTGCCAAGCAGGAGAGCGTGAACACCATCCTTGAGATGGTGCAGCACAAGACCGCTGGCCGCGCCACGAAGCTCATCGTGACCGGCTGCCTGGTAGAGCGATACCGCGACGAGATTCAGAAGAACATTCCTGAAGTGGACGCAGTGCTGGGCACCGGCGAGCTTGAGGGCATCCTGCTGGCAGCCGGACTCACACCGAGGCCCGTGCCGCAAACCGGACCATTCAACATCCTGAGCACGTCCTCTCAGAGCACCGTCATCCTGAGCGAAGCGAAGGATCCCAGCGAACCCACAGATCAGCAAGCCGCTCGTGCCCCTTCAGCCACGAGCGAATCCGCCACAGAAGCAACATTGATCGACCGCGCCTCAAGCGCCGTGCGCAAACACTCGCAGATGGATGTGCCGCAGCAGACATCGCGCCCTGAGGGCGACCTGCGCGAGAAGGCTGGCCGCTTCAGCCGCGACCAGTGGGACGGCGCGACCGCCGAGCTGCCCAGCTACCTGTACAGCGATGACACACCGCGCATCCTCTCCACACCGCGCGCGTCGGCCTACATCAAAATTGCCGAGGGCTGCGATCATCCCTGCGGCTTCTGCATCATTCCGCAGCTGCGCGGTAAGTTCCGCTCGCGCCGCATCTCTTCGATCCTGAACGAGGCGGAGAACCTGATGCGGCAGGGCGTGCGCGAGATCACGCTGATTGGCCAGGACACCACATGCTACGGCGAAGACCTTGGCATGAAGGACGGCCTTGCGATGCTGTTGGAGTCGCTCGCAGCTTTACAGGTTGAGGGGATCGGCAGCATCAAGTGGCTGCGCTTCCTCTACGCGTACCCGAACAAGGTGACGACAAAGCTGCTGCAAACCATTGCAGCGCATGACAACATTGCGAAGTACCTCGACGTTCCGCTGCAGCACGCATCTGCTGCAACGCTCAAGCGCATGAAGCGCGGCGGCTCCGGCGACATCTTCCTCAAGATGATCGACAAGGCGCGCGCGACGGTACCCGGCATTGCGATTCGCACCAGCTTTATCGTCGGCTTCCCCGGTGAGACGGATGCGGAGTTTGAGGAGCTTGAGAGCTTCATCAAGGCTGCAAAGATCGATTGGCTCGGCGTCTTCAGCTACTCCGACGAAGAAGGCGCAGCAGCATTCGACCTGGGCGAGAAAGTTCCCAAGCGCACCATTGAGGCTCGGCGGCGCAGGCTGATGCGTACGCAGCTGAAGATCAGCGCAAAGGCGCGCGCAGCGCAGATCGGCCGCGAGGTGGAAGTCCTGATCGAAGGCCCAAGCGAAGAAACCGACTTGCTATGGCAGGGACGCACCCTGCAGCAGGCGCCGGAGATCGACGGCCACGTACTCATCAACGACTTCGGCTCACACGACAGTCTCGTTCCGGGAACGTTCTACCGCGCTGAGATCACAGAAGCCCACGACTACGACGTCGTCGCAAGAATCATCGAGTAAGCTGCTTGCATGCAAAATAGCTGGAAGCAACGGTTGGCCGCCGGAGCGGTTTCAGCCGCAATTTTGGGAGCGGTCAATTTTCTTTTGGCAACTTACCGTTACAACCGACCACGGGAAATCGCACTCGCTCGCCAAGCCCACGCCTTTAGTTACTACAGCGGCGGAAAGCACGTGGGTGGTCTCCTTATCGCGGACATCCTTGCCGCCATCCTGTATGTCGCTATCCTGATCGTTCCATACGAACTGACCTTGCGTGCCCTTCTAAACAAGCGCTTGAGTGGCGAAGACTAATATCGCGCTGAAGGCGCGAGCTATCTTAGCCTAGGGCGAATCCCTAGGTAGAATGCACCCATAACGCTATGCGGGCTGAGGCCCGCGCTATCATCGCTTCGAGGAACGACCACACATGGCAACGCCCGCAGATGCAGAGATCATGCTGAAGATTTACGAGCTTCGCCGCGAAGAAGTGATGCGCAAGGCGCGCAACTTCGTCGGCTTTGAGTTCTGGCCGCAGACAGCAGACGAGTTCAAAGAGATCCACAAGCCGACGAACCCGAACAACGTCTACTGGCGGCAGGTTGTCAGCTTCTGGGAGATGGTCGCGCAGTTCCCGCTCCACGGCGCTGTTGACACCGAGCTCTTTCTCGCCACGCAGGGCGAAGGCATGTTCATCCGCGCCAAGTTTGCCGAGCTGAGCGAAGAGGCCACCGGCAACACCTTCATGCCCAACACCAAGAAGCTTGTGGATAGCAGTGAGAAGACCAGGACACAGTTCGAAGGCATGGTGAAGAACCTTGCCGCACGCCGCGCGCAGATGGGCGCAGCAACACTTGCAGCGAAGGCAAACGCGTAAGGAGCCGCCATGTCAGAGACACTGCCCAGGCCGAAGTTTCATGATGGTGCGCCCCTGCTGCTGGCCGGCACACTGCGCACCTACGACAACGCCACAGGCGAAGCGCCAAAGCTGATCCCGCTGCAGTGGGGCGACTTCTTTGCACTGGACATCCCGGAGATTCACACGGCAGAGGTCACCTACGGCGTGATGACGCGCGCCAGCATGGAGAGCATGGACTACATGGTCGCCATTGCGGTGCCGAGTTTCGATGGCGTGAACGCGCCGCACACGTTGACGATTCCCGCGGCGCACTACGCCGTCTTCACCATCCAGGGCATCGCGAACGTGCAGAAAAACTGGGCGGATGTGTACACCGTGTGGCTGCCAACGTCTGGTCACAGGCTGGCTGCAACCCCCGCGTTTGAGCGCTATGACAAGCGCTACGATCCCGAGACCAAAACCGGCGCATGGGAACTTTGGATTCCCGTGGAGCCTGTAGTTCTTTAGGAACGAACCATGCCAAACACAGTGCTGCGCTGCCCCACATGCAAAACGATTGTCACGTCCACGGATGCGGACTTCCCCTTCTGCAGCGACCGCTGCCGCCGCATTGACCTGGGCAAGTGGGCCAGTGGCGACTACAAAATTAGCGCGCCCATCAACGACCCCGATGTGCTGGAAGACCTGTTGCGCGAGCAGAGCCGGCGCAACCGCGATGAGGACAACGGGTGACCTCTAGCGCCGACGAACAAGACACTCCGCACGAGGCAGAGCTGATCAGCGGCGCAGAAGCTGTGCCCGCTGTTAAGACAGCTGCACCGCCAGTTTCACCGTTGAAAATATTGCCGGGCATGCGCCGCACCGTTTGGGCGTGGGCCGTGGGCACCTTCTTTGGAGCGGGCCTTCTCAAGCCGGGGCCGGGCACTTACGGATCGATCTGCGCGGTGATGTTGTGGTTTGTTATGGCGCGCCACGTGCCCTTCCACCTCGTGAAATGGATCACGCTGGCGATGGCCGCTGGGGCCACTGCCATCGGCATTCCGGCAGCGACGCGCGTAGCCAAAGAGAGCGGCCGCAAAGACCCGCAGATCGTCGTGATTGACGAGGTCGCGGGCCAGTGGCTGGCGCTGACCCTGTGCCTGCCCTCCATGCCCTTCGCCATCCTGGGGCTGGTGTGCTTCCGCTTCTTTGACATTCTCAAGCCGCCACCCATCCGCCGGCTGGAACGCCTGCCCGCCGGCACCGGCATTGTGGTGGACGACCTGGGCGCAGGCGTCTACGCGCTGATCGCTCAGGCCGTGCTGCAGCAACTTGTGCTGGTGTTTCAGTTAATACACAGCGGCGCAAAGCTACCGCACTAAGACAATCCCTCCACAACAACGATGAAAGCCTGTCCTGCTGGACGAGCCCGCTACGCGCGGGGTGGGCGTTTGCACGCCTTTTTACTGCTTCGCGTGGGCCTCTCGATGGTCGGGATGAAACTCTCGTGCCGACTGCCCCTCCGCGGCTAAAGCCCCTTTTTATCGAAGCAGCTTTCCGGCATGGCTTCAGCCATGCCCTTCCAAAAGAATCGAGAGTGGTTAGTTTGCGGCACGACTGAAGCCGTACCCTTACGATTCTTGCCACATGGATGCGTTTGGGGCACATCGAACCAAATGCAGGTCCTTCGACTTCGCTCAGGATGACAAATCTTTGTGGGAAGGCGAAGCCAGTAAAAAGGCGCGTGAGCGCCCGCTCCGCGCGCAGCGGGCCCGTCCGGCAGGACATTCTCTAAGTTGCGGTAACGTGAGGCGCAGGCATACCCTCAAGCCTGATGACGCTGCTTGATCAACTGCGTGGCCATGCGGATCACACCACACCGCACCTTGTTTCGTTGTCGCCGCAGGCGGCCATGCCAGATGGCATGGTCGACGTGCACGGCACGCACCTGACCGGCCCACACCTGTCCGACGGATTGCGGCCCACCGCGCTCATTGGCGACACACCCGCAGACCTGGCCTTCACCTCTGCCGGACGCGTGACGCTGCGTGTGCCGGAGGGTTCCATCTCCGGCGATGTCGTCCTCTCGCTGGGCGAGCACCACAGCAATGCCCTGCCGCTAAGCGTGGCTGTGCCACTGGCAGACAACCTGCATCCCATTGCCAACCCTGCCGTTGACGCCGAGGGCAACCTCTACGTCACCTTCAGCGGATCGCGCGGGCAGGATGTACCTGTCTCCATCTTTCGCATTGATCGCGACATGCAGATGCGCCCCTTTGTGCGCGGCCTGCAGAACGCCAGCGGCGTGGCCTTTGGGCCGGACGGCTACCTCTACTGCTCCTCGCGCGCGGAGGGCACGGTCTACCGCATTAACCCGGACGGCGTGGTCTCGCAGTGGGCTGAGGGCATGGGCATTGCGACTGGACTGGCCTTTGATGCAGAGGGCAACCTGTACGTGGGCGACCGCAGCGGCACCGTCTTCAAGCTGAATACGGAGGGCGCAGTCTTCGTCTTCGCCACGCTTGAGCCGTCGGTCAGCGCGTACCACCTGGCATTTAACGACGCAGGCACGTTGCTGGTTACGGGCCCCACCACCAGCAGCAACGAGGCCATCCACGCCATCTCGCCGGACGGCGAGGTGACCACGTGGTTCCGCGGGCTGGGCCGGCCGCAGGGCATGGCGCTGGACACCGAAGGCAACGTCTACGTGGCGGGATCGCTGCGCGGCGAACGCGGCATCATCCGCATATCTCCGGCAAAGGAAGCCAGCGTGGCCGTGAGTGGCAGCGGCCTGGTGGGACTCGCATTCACCGAGGATGGAGCAGCCGTGCTGGCCACCAACAGCGCTCTGTACCACGTGGATATGCAGGCACAGGGACGGCTGGTACGTTCGTAGTGGCATACTAAAGCTGAGGAAATCAGCATGGAGACGATCGAATTTACCGTCGATGGAACCTTGCGCGAGAGCGCCCAGCAGGTGCTTGCCGAGGAAGGCCTCACCATTCCGGAAGCCTTCTCCATGTTCCTGCGCTCCGTCGTGCACGACGGAGCCATGCCAGAGGTATATCGCACCCCGAACGCTGCGACGCTGGCAGCCATGAAAGATGCCGAAGAGGGCAAGTTGCATAATGCCTCTTCCGTGTCTGAATTCATGAGATCGCTGCGTGAAGACAATTAGGTGGACGTCCGCCTTCAAGGCGGACTTCAAACGCACCATGCGCTCCCATCGCTTCGGTAACGCGGATTCGATTCTGGAGCGTATTGCAACGATCCTCAGCAATGGCGAACCACTTCCCGCGGAGTTTCACGACCACCCATTGAGCGGTAACTGGAAAGGCCATCGGGATTGCCATCTATACCCCGACCTGGTTCTGATTCGGCGCGAAGAAAGCGAGACGGAAGTTGTGTTCGTTCGTATGGGTACACATAGCGAACTGTTTGATTGACATATCGCTACGTGGGCGTATCTAAGCGCATCCAAAGAACATCATGATTGCTGAAATTATTGCCGTGGGCAGCGAGATGCTGACGCCCTACCGGCAGGACACGAACTCGCTTGCTTTGACGGCGGAGCTGAACAAGCTGGGCGTCACGGTCGCCTTCAAAACCATCCTTGGCGACACCTTTGACCACCTTGTGGACGCCGTTCGCATTGCGCTGCGCCGGGCGGACCTGGTAATGATCTCCGGCGGGCTGGGCCCGACCGAAGATGACCTGACGCGCGAGGCCGTTGCGGCTGCGCTTGGCGTGGGCATGACGCGCGATGCAGCCGTGGTGGACGCGCTGAAACTGCGCTTCGCGAAACGCGGCATTGCGGTCCGCGAGATCAACTTCAAACAGGGCGACGTGATTGACGGAGCAGACCTGCTGCCCAACGCCAACGGCACCGCGCCCGGCCAGTGGCTGGCAACGGAGTTTGAGGGCAACGAACGCTTCATCGTGCTGCTGCCCGGCCCTCCGCGTGAGCTGACCGCGCTCTACGCGGAGCAGGTGCAGCCACGGCTGCAGATGGTCGCGCCCAAGCGCTACATTGCCACCGCGCAGCTGCGCATGGCCGTGGTGCCAGAGAGTGAGGTGGACGCGCGTACATCACCCATCTACACCACGTACGCCGATGTGCAAACGACCATCCTGAGCACGCAGGGTGAGATTCAGCTGCACTTTCAAACTTCTGCCCGCACGCTGGACGAGGCGCAGGAGCGTGTGGACGAAGTTGCCGGACGCTGCGAGAGGGAGATGATCGACTTTGTCTTCTCCTCCAATGGCGAATCGCTGGAGCAGGTGGTGCTGCTGATGATGGGCATGCGCAATATGCGGCTGGCCACGGCAGAGAGCTGCACAGGCGGCCTTGTGGCACAGCGGCTGACGGCTGTGCCGGGGTCGTCGAGATCATTTGCCGGCGGAGTGGTCGCCTATGCGGACGAGCTGAAAACCGCATTCATGGACGTGCCGCGCGAGTTGATCCAGCAGCATGGCGCCGTCAGCGAAGAAGTCGCGCGCGCCATTGCGGAGGGCATCCGCACGCGCACCGGCGCGGACCTGGGACTGGGCATTACCGGCATTGCAGGGCCCGGCGGAGCGACGCTGAACAAGCCCGTAGGCCGCGTGTATCTGGCGCTGGCAGGGCCGGACGGCACCACCGCGCAGGAGCTGAATCTAAACGGAGACCGCGAACGCATCCGCTGGTTTTCATCGCAGCACGCGCTCGCAATGTTGCGGCGTCGCCTGCAGTAAATCTCCTTCATAACAGGCAACCGCACCGCGACTTGATAGACTCAACTTCGCCATGACACCGATTCTTCTGTGGGCCATTACGCTCGTCGTCGCTTACCTGCTGGGGTCCATTCCCACGGGCTATGTACTGGTGCGCGTCTTCCGCGGCGAAGACATCCGCGATACCGGCTCCGGCAACATTGGCGCCACCAATGTTGCGCGCACCGGTTCTAAGGGTCTGGGCATTGCCACGCTGGTGCTGGATGCGCTGAAGGGTCTGGTCGCAGTGATGTTTGCGCAGCACATGGCGCAATGGTCAGGCTTTCCTAATGGCTACAACCTGGCCGCCATCGCAGGCCTGTTTGCCGTGCTGGGGCACATGTTCCCGGTGTGGCTCAGCTTTCGCGGAGGCAAGGGCGTGGCCACCGCGCTCGGCGTCTTCCTGGCGCTGATGCCGCTGTCGACGGTGATTGCCGTACTCATCTTCGCTGTGATCTTCGCCATCACGCGATTCGTCTCGCTGGCATCCATCATTGCGGCCGCGGGCATTTCGTTGCTCTGCATCATCAACGACACGCGACGCCAGCCGCTGGTGGACCTTGTCTACATCGTCATACCGCTGCTGGTGATTGCGAAGCATCATGCCAACATCAGCCGGTTGATGTCTGGAACAGAGCCGAAGTTCGGCAGCAAAAAGAGCGCGGACCCCGCATGAGCCGGATTGCAGTTCTGGGTGCTGGAGCTTGGGGCACGGCGCTTGCGTTGTCGTTGCAGAGGTCATCGCAGCAACACACGGTGACGCTGTGGGCCCACACCGCTACCCATGCAGATGCGATGCAAGCCACGCGAGAGAACACGCAGTTCTTGCCCGGCTTTGCTCTGCCTCGTGAGATTGAAATCACCTCGTCGTTGCACGATGCTGTCGACAACGCCGACATCCTGCTGGCGGTTACGCCCAGCGAATTCATGGGCGAAACCATTGCCGCCATAGCACCGCGCTTGCGGCCGGAGCACATCTTCGTCTCTGCCGCCAAGGGCATTGAGGATGACACCTTCCGGCTGATGAGCCAGGTGGTTGCGGCTGCTTCACCTGTCCGCTTTGCCACGTTGGGCGGTCCCACCTTTGCGCGCGAAGTCGCCGCCGCGCTGCCCACAGCGGTAACGCTGGCCACCCACCACTCTGATGTAGCTCGACAGCTGCAACGCGATTTCTCGTCGGAGTCCTTGCGCGTCTACACCAATGACGACGTGGTGGGCGTGGAGCTTGGCGGCGCGCTGAAGAACGTGATCGCGCTGGCAGCAGGCGTGGTCGCAGGGCTGGAGCTGGGGCACAATGCCTCCGCTGCGCTCATGACACGCGGCATGGCAGAGATTACGCGGCTGGCGGTGGCCTGCGGCGGCCGCACAGAGACGATGGCCGGCCTGGCAGGCTATGGCGACCTGGTGCTGACCTGCACCGGATCGCTAAGCCGCAACCGCACCGTGGGCGTGGAGCTGGGTCGCGGACGTACTCTACCGGACATTCTGGCGTCGCTGAACGGCAAGGTTGCCGAGGGCGTGCGCTGCACCACCGCAGCGCTGGGGCTGGCCGCGCGCCACGGCATTGAAATGCCCATCACGCGCGAGATGCACGCCATCCTGAACGAAGGCCGCGCACCGCAGGACGCCATCCGCCTGCTGATGACGCGCCCCGGGCGTGACGAATAGCCACGGGACGTAAACTAGTAGACGATGCCGATTTCGCTGTTCAAAACGGATGACGACAAGCCGAAAAAGCAAAGCTTCTTCCAGCGCCTGCGCGGAGACGCGCCTGAGACCGCAGCGCCCGAGACCGCTGTAACAGAGACAGCCGCTCCGCAGAACACCCAGGAGCTTGCGGACCGCGAAGGCGTTGCCGCTCCCGTTGTAGCGGCGCCTGCGCCAGCCACGACCACACCACCTGCAAATGAGTTCGGCCTGCGGCCCATGACATCCAGCTTCTCCTTCGGTGGCTACGCCACAGCGCAGGAAGAGGAAGAAGGCTTCCTGGGCAAGATGCGTGATGCAGTCAGCCGCACGCGCGACCAGCTGGGTTCATCGCTGGACTCTGTGCTGGCCCTCGGCCGCACCGTCGATGAAGACACGCTGGACGACCTGGAAGCTGTTCTGCTTACAGCCGACATCGGCTCAGCCACCACTGCAGATGTAATGCGCACGCTGCGGCAGCGTGCGCTGCGCGAGAAGTCCACCACGGCGGAGCTGAAGGCGATACTGAAGCAAGAGCTCAGCGGCATTCTTCACTCGGTGCAGCAGCCAGCGAATCATCCTGCGCAGGGGCCTGAAGTCATCATGATGGTGGGCGTGAACGGCACCGGCAAAACCACCACCAGCGGCAAGCTGGCGGCGCTGTATGGCACGCACGGGCGCAAGGCACTGCTGTGCGCAGCCGACACCTTCCGCGCCGCTGCCATTGAGCAGCTTGAGGTGTGGGCGCAGCGCAGCAACGTGGACATCATCAAGACGCGCCAGGGCGGCGACCCATCTGCCGCGCTGTATGACGCGCTGGCCGCGGGCAAGGCGCGTAACGCGGACGTGGTCATTGTGGACACCGCAGGCCGCCTGCACAACAAGGCAGGCCTGATGGCAGAGCTGGATAAGATGCGGCGCACCGCGCAGAAGCTCATCCCCAGCGCGCCGCACCAGGTCTTCCTGGTGCTGGACGCGACCACCGGTCAGAACGGCATGCAGCAGGCGCGCCTGTTTACGGAATCTGCAGGCGTCACCGGCATCGTGCTCACCAAGCTGGACGGCACGGCCAAGGGCGGTATTGTCATCGCCATTGCGCGTGAGCTGGGGCTGCCCGTGGTCTTTGCCGGCGTCGGCGAAAAGATGGAAGACATCGTGCCCTTTGATCCGGATGCATTTCTCGATTCGCTGCTAGGGTAGGACCACATGGAAGCCAACGAAATCAACGAATTTGTAGAAGACCTGGAAAAGGGCAGCGAAACCCACCAGTACGCCGTTTCGTTCTCCATCAGTGTGCTCGCTGTCCTCGTCGCACTCGCCACCGTTCTGTCGCACCGCGCACACACAGAAGCCGTGTTGCAGCAGGCCCGCGCCACCGACCAGTGGAATCTCTACCAGGCAAAGAAGATACGGCAGAGCAACATTGCCACCACCAGCGACCTGCTTACCGTGCTTGCACCCAACAATCCAGCCGCCGCTGCCAAGCTGAGTGACTACAAGACGCACACCGCCAAGTGGGATGACGATCTGAAGGAAGAAGACGAGAAGGCCCGCGACTACGAAGGCGACGTCATCTCCGCAGAACACCGCGCCAGCCGCTACGACAGCGGCGAAGCCCTGCTGCAGATCGCCGTCGTCCTGAGCTCCGTAACGCTGCTCACGCGCCAGCGCATCTACTGGCTCTTCGGCCTCGTCCTGGGCTTCGGCGGCCTCATCTTCGCTGCGATGGGTTTCCTCATCCACTAGCAGAGCACGCAAGGTTTCTTCTTCGCTTTTGCGAGTTGATTTGCTTCAACGTGCATCTGAATCCACAATGCCCTTCTCCATCACAGATACGGCCCTGATGCAGCGTGCGCTGGAACTGGCACGCGCCACGCTGGGTGTTGCCTCGCCCAATCCGCAGGTAGGCTGCGTGCTGGCAAAGGACAACGTGATTGTGGGCGAAGGCGCGCACCGCTATGACCTGCGCGATCACGCAGAGGTTGTCGCGCTGAAGCAGGCAGGCGATGACGCACGCGGCGCCACCGCATACGTCACGCTGGAGCCGTGCAGTCACCACGGCCGCACTGGGCCATGTGCCACCGCACTGCTTGAAGCGGGCGTGACGCGAGTCGTCGCCGCCACGCTTGATCCCAACCCGCTGGTCGCAGGCCGCGGCATGGCCATTCTGCAGAACGGTGGCGTTGAAGCAGAGCATGGCCTGCTGCAGGCGGAAGCACGCGCCATGAACGACGCCTTCGCGCGCCACATCCTCACCGGCATGCCGCTGGTCACGCTCAAATCCGCGTTAAGCGTGGACAGCATGCTTGCGCCGCTGCCCGTGCAGCGCAGCGCCAACGCTCCCTTCTGGCTTACCGGCACTGCCGCGCGCGAGGAGGTGCATCGCTTCCGTCACGCGAGCGACGCCATCCTCTCCGGCATTGGCACGGTATTGGCGGACGATCCGCTGATGACGGACCGCAGCAACCTGCAACGAAGGCGCAGGCTGATGCGCGTGGTGCTGGATACGAAGTGCCGGCTACCGCTAACGTCGCGGCTGGTGGAGAGCGCGAATGAAGACCTCATCGTCTTCTGCGCGCGCTCCGCATCGAATGATCGCCAGCGTGCGCTGCGCCAGCGCGGCGTCGTGGTGGAGACCATGCCCGTGCTGACACCCGCACAACGCGGCACGGGCTACGGAGATAATGCGCGCACGCAGATTGATCTGCGTGCCGTGCTGAAGCGCCTGGGCGAGATGGATTTGCTGAGTGTCCTGCTGGAGAGCGGCCCTGGCCTGAACGGCGCATTCCTCGCAGCAGGGCTGGTGGATAAGGTCGTGCTCTTTTTTTCCGAGACAGAGCTGGGCGAGGACGCAGTTCCATTTGCCACCTGAGGTCCGTCGCCATTTGCTCTGGTGGAACAGCTAACAGACGTTGATCGCTGCGACTTTGCCAGCGACCTGACCAGCGGCTCGCGCCAGGTGGACGCCTGCGTACGCGGCACGCTGCACGATCCCTGGGCAGAGACCTTCGCACTCACGCCAACTTCCGCTGCGTAATTGAATTCCTCTTTGTCCTGCCGGACTGGCCTCCTGCGCGGAGGGCGGGTGCTCACGCACCTTTTTACTGCTTCGCGTGGCCTTCCCGTTGGTCAGGATTTGATATTTGTGCCGCCGCCAGCGAGATGCAGGTCCTTCGACTTCGCTGCGCTTCGCTCAGGATGACAAGAATTTGTGCCGAAGCGAAGCCAGTAAAAAGGTGCGGGAGCACCCGCTCCGCGCGCAGCGGGCCCGTCCGGCAGGACAACGCAGGACATAGAATTGAGGAGCGATGTTTACAGGTCTGATTGCGGAAACCGGCACCATCCTTTCGTTTGAAAAAACAGCGGGAGCAGCGCGGTTGCGCGTGGCCGTACCCACGCTGGCGCGCTCGCTGCACACGGGCGACTCCATCGCCGTATCCGGCGTGTGCCTTACCGCTCTGGCCATTACAGATGCGGGCTTCGAAGCGGACCTGCTGGAGGAGACTCTGCAACGCACCTCACTGGGCGGCCTTGCAGCAGGCACCAGCGTGAATCTTGAGCTACCCACACCAGCAGGCACTCCGCTGGGCGGCCATGTGGTGCAGGGCCATGTGGATGGCGTGGGGCGATTAACTTCCCTAACCGCTGTCGACGCCGCAGCGCCAATCGACAAAACAGACTGGGACCTGCGCATCGCGGCTCCGCCCGCATTGGCGCGCTACATCGTAGAGAAGGGTTCGATCGCCATCAATGGCATCTCGCTCACAGTAGCTGGCGTGCGGTTATTGACTGATGAGGGCGTCGAAATCCGCGTCGCCATCATTCCGCACACCTATGCCGCCACCAACCTGCACGCACTCAAACCCGGCGACCCGGTGAATCTGGAAGTGGATGTACTTGCAAAATATGCGGAATCGCGCGCCAAAGTGCAGAACGAAACCATTACTGAAGCCTCGTTAATCTCCCAAGGATTCTGATAATCGGCCGCCTGCACCGCTTTCAGCGGCTACCGCCAAATCGCGCCGCCGCGTCTAAGTAGCTGATGGTGAAGGTTTCCCGAAAGCTCTTCCTGGTTGCACTCGCGGCAACATCCTGTGCGTCGGTAACAGCACAGGCAAAGCCCGATGCACTGACGCTGAATGTGTGGGACCGTCAGCGTGTCAACGCCACCCAGTTTTTCGCGTCCACGCCTACCGCCGTCCAATACGGGCACGTGGATAGCCTCCTCCGCATCTCGGTGCAGCAGCGCATTCGCCAAATTGACTGGCTCGCTGAGCTCTCACAGAACAGCGAACTCTGGTTGCCAGAAGATGCCGTTTCGCGGATTCCCGCAGAGCATCAACTCGGCCTCGGTGGCACCTACTACGCCTCCAACAACAACAATCGCTTCCCTGCAGCTGTGTCGTTTAAACAAGGTTTCGTTCGTTACCACTCCTCACAGGAACGTGCTTCTGTCCGGCTGGGCCGCTTCGAATTTATGGACGGTGCGGAGACCACTCCCTCTGACAAGACTCTTCTCTGGATTCAGAACAACCGCATGGCGCAGCGTCTCATCGGCAACTTTGGTTTCAGCAACGGCCAGCGCAGCTTTGATGGCGTGGATGCTCACATGACCGGCGCCAACTGGGATGTGACCGCCATGGGAGCCCGAGCCGTGCAGGGTGTCTTCCGCATGAACGCCAACCCAGAGCTCAACACAGACGTGCAGTACCTTGCCTACACGCGCTACGCTGCGCAAAAACATCTGCTGCTGCGCGGCTTCGCCATCGGTTATCACGATGGCCGTACCGGTTCCGTCAAAACGGACAATCGCCCCCTTGCCGTCCGCGAGGCCGATCACGCAAATATTCGCATCGGCACCTACGGCGCGAGTGCAATTGCTTCACTGCCCGCGGGTAAGACCAATCTCGACTTCATGTTCTGGGGAGTGCTGCAAAACGGCCGCTGGGGCATACAAGATCATCGTGCAGGGGCCGTCGCAGTTGAGGGCGGCATCCAGCTGCCAAAGGTCACAACACAGCCGTGGCTGCGTGGTGGTTTTACGCGCACCTCTGGCGACAACAACTCCACCGACAAGACCCACGGCACGTTCTTCCAGGTACTGCCCACACCGCGGAATTATGCGCGCTTTCCATTCTTCAACATGATGAATCTCACGGAAAGCTTCGTACAACTAGTCGACAAACCCACTCCCAGGCTGGACATCCGTACCGACCTGCACTTCCTCCGTCTCACCTCTGCGCAGGATCTCTGGTACCAGGGCGGCGGAGCGTTCGATCCAACGGCTTTCGGTTACGTTGGACGACCCGCCAACAACCACAACAACTTCGCCAATCTCTATGACATCAGTGCGGATTATCAACTAACGCAAAGGCTGGCGTTGACTGCCTATTACGCACACGTCTGGGGCGGCGGAGTTATCTCTGCCATCTTTCCCCGCACCACGCAGGCACAGTTTGGTTTTCTGGAACTGAACTATCGCTTCAGCACACCGCTCACCAGCGCAAAGCCCTAAGCCTGGGCAACCACGGGCAAATCCATCTGCTCTGCGGACTGCTCCACATAGGGCTGAAAGTGTGCGCGGCAGCGTGCCTCATACATGCCTGCTGCGCCCACCACCACCAGTTCCTGCGACTGACCCAGCCGTTGCGTATGAATCGCCGGAGCGCCGCAGGTCATGCAGACCGCGTTCAGCTTGGTCACCTTATCGGCCAGCGCCATCAACGCGGGCACAGGTCCAAAGGGTTCGTTGGCAAATGTGGTATCCAACCCCGCAAGGATGACGCGCTTGCCCAGCGCCACCAGCTCCAGCGCCAACTGCAGAATCCCTTCATCAAAAAACTGCACCTCGTCGATGCCGACGACCTCCACCTCATCCACCTGGCGTGTATCAAACAGCGCCTCACGTAACCGCTCCGCGTTTGGTGTAACCACCGCGGCTTCGTGTGTCTGCTCAGAGTGTGAGGCGATGGCGGTGCGATGGTAGCGCAGATCAATGTCGGGCTTGAAGCAGGCCACGCGCTGCCGCGCAATGCGTGCGCGCTTCAGCCGACGGATGAGCTCTTCGCTCTTGCCGGAGAACATGGGGCCGGTAATGACTTCCAGCACGCCGGGAGCAGTTTGGGGTGGCCGTGCGGTGTCTGCTGCCTGATGCATTGGGCTATCGTAACCGCATTGCGGTTGTGAAAAAGCTGTCGCAATTTCAGGCGGTTCAATGTCGTTTAGTGATCCTTGAGCTTCACCACAAAGTAGCGAAGCATGCCGCCCGGCGCCAGCAGGATCTGGTGCGGCACCTGCGCCTCAATGCGGATTGTGTCACCGGGGCCAAACTCCTGCGTGGTGCCGCCCTTCACGCCGTCGCCGCGAATCTCGCCGGGCGCGGTCTGCTTGCCGTTGATGATTTCGCCGCCGGTCACAATGCGTGCATGACCCTCCAGCACAATCAACACGTCCGCAAAGTCGTGGTGCCACTCGCCCTGGCCGCTCTTTACGCGGACGGCGATCTGCTCATTGCCATCCGGCCGGTTCAGCAGAACTTTGTAGGCGATGCCATCCTTGGCGACCTTCGCCTGCCGCAGCATATCGTCGCCGGTGGCGCGCAGCGTCTTTGCGTCAAGCATCTGGCTTGGCGGCGGCTGTTGCGCTGCAAGCGAAACAGCCAGTGCAAACAGCAGTGCTGAATATCCAAACTTCATCGTCTACTTCCCCTTGTCTTCCAGCGGCTGCCAAAGCTCCACACGGTTGCCCTCAGGATCGGTGATCCAAGCGAACTTACCAAAGCTTGCATCCTCGCGGTGCGGATCGATCGTTATCTTCACGGCCTCCAGCTTCTTGAGCAGCGCGTCCAGATCGTCCACGCGATAGTTGATCATCACCGGCTGGCGGCTGCCTTTGCCAAAGTAATCCGTGTTGTCTGGAAAGGCGCTCCATATGGTCATGCCGGTGCCCTTGGGGCCTTCGTCTGTCCACATGAACATGGTGCCGTGTTCGCTCACGGGCAGGCCAAGGTGCTCCGCATACCAGTCCGTCAGCAGCTTGGGATCGCGCGCACGCAGAAACACACCACCAACGCCGGTGACACGTCCGGGACCAGCCATTCGATCGCCTCCTGTGGCAGCGGGCTCAACAACCACTGCAGAGCCGTAGGCTAGCACCTCTGTCACGCCCCGCATCAATCATCGCGTGATAGCGTAGTGAAACCCATGAGCTCCGCATCTGCCAGCTTCCCAATCCGATACAGCGGCATCGCCCTGGCCGTAGCCAGCGTGCTGCTGCTGGGCTGCGCGCGCAAGGTGCAGATTGAGGTACCGGCCAGCTTCCACGGCCATGTGCAGGTTATCTGCACCGGCCTGACGGAGGATCGTCAGACGACACTGCACGTCGACGAGACCGGGGTGCTTTCCGTGGCGACATGCCCGGTGCGCCAGACCGATACAGTCGTCATCCGCGGCGGCCAGAGCGACCCCGTGGAGACAAGCGTAATGTGGACCACCACAGGCGACGGCCTGGTCCGTGAGATCACCTTCGACGTTCGTTAAGCTTGTGCGTTTGCAGACGCGTCACGGAAGGTGTCATGCTTAAACCCATGCTTCGACTCCGCATCGCAACCGCTGCTCTGCTGCTTGCCGCAACTCTTCCCGCAACCGCGCAGGACGCCGGCTTCTGGAAGGCTACGAGCAATACGGCTCGCTCCATCACCGGCGACATCTCCTTCGGCGGCGACAAGGTGATGATCAGCTTCAGCACCTATACGATTGCGCAGGTTCGAACGCTGAAGGCAGCAGAAGTCAACGCTCTGTTCAACGCGGACGCAAGCGGTGCCATGCACGGCAACGTGTATGCACTGAGCATCCCGGCCAAGAAGTATTTCCAGCACAAGAACACCCTGTGCGGCGCGGAAGATACGCAGTACATGGCAACCTACGCCTCCGGCAAAGAGCTGCAGGTAGCCTTCTTCTCCGGATCGAAGATGCCGGACTTCACACCGGATGCGCTGGCAAACTCAACCGCGCTGTGCGGCACCTTTCTGTACTCCCGCTGACGAAAAAACAAATGATCTCCTGCGCTGAGGGCGGGCGTTTGCACGCCTTTTTACTCCTTCGGGTGGCCCTCCCGTTGGTCGGGATGAAGTCTTTCGGTAACAGACCCTCAGGGGCTAAAGCCCCCTTCCATTGAGGCGGCTTTACGGCATGGCTAAAGCCATGCCCTTCCGAAAGAATTGAGCGTGGTGGGTTTGCGGCACGGCTAAAGCCGTGCCTTACGATTCGTGCCACATGGATACGTTTGGGGCGTGCGGAATGAAAAGCAGGTCCTTCGACTTCGCTGCGCTCGCTCAGGATGACAAGAATTTGTGGTGGGGCGAGGCGAAGCCAGTAAAGAGGTGCGTGAGCACCCGCACCGCGCGTAGCGGGCCCGTCCGGCAGGACAGCATAAACGACCGAAGGGGCGCCCGTGGGCGCCCCTTTCTTTACAGCAAGAACCAAAGACCTCGGGTACGAAGAGACAAAGCTCTACAGTGTGCTTCACATCGTCGCCGCCTACGCAGGGTCGGCGCGATGAATCTTTTTAAGCGGAGTGCTTAGCGGCCACGACGGCCAGCGCCGCCACCACTACGACCACCGCCGCTACCACTGCGTGCTCCACCACCGCCACCACCCGGCCGACGACGGCCAAAGCCGCCACCATTGGAGTGACCACCACCACCCGAACGCGGGCGTGAAGGTACAGCCGTGTCCTCAAGGTTGGTGCCCTCAGGATTGGTCTTCCAGGCGCGTGTCTCAAGCTGCATCAGGTCGCCCGCCTTGCCCAGGTCAATGGGCGAGTTGCGCTCTTCCTTTGCGATGTTCTTGTCGGTCTCGCGCCAGTCAAAGCTGATCTTCAGTTCGCGCTCCATCTTGCGCGCGTCGCTGCGTTCCTGCGGCATCACAAACGTGGTCGCCACGCCGGTTGCCGACGCGCGGCCGGTACGGCCAATGCGGTGAACAAAGTCATCGCTGGCATTGGGCAGGTCGTAGTTCACAACGTGCGCAATGTGGGAGATGTCGATGCCGCGTGCAGCAACGTCAGTCGCAACCAGGATGCGGCTCTTGCCGGTAGCAAACGCCTTCAGAGCAGCGGTGCGCTGGCTCTGCGAGCGGTCGCCGTGGATGATGCTGGTCTCATAGCCCAGCTTCTCAAGCTTGCGGCCGATACGGTCTGCGCCATGCTTGGTGCGGCTGAAGACCAGGTACGTACCTGCGTCCTCATTCAGCATCTTCTCCAGCAGGCCCAGCTTCTGATCCTGCATGACCATGTATGCGCGCAGCTCAACACGCTCGTTCGGCTTGCTGGTGCTGCCCACTTCAATGCGCACCGGCTTCTGCACGTAGTCACACACAATCTCGCCAATGTTTGCGTCCAGCGTGGCGGAGTAGCACATGGTCTGGCGCGTCTTGGGCAGAGCGCCGACGATGCGACGGATGGCGGGCAGGAAGCCCATGTCCAACATGCGATCCACTTCGTCCAGAACAAGCATTTCAACGTGGCGCAGGCTGATCTCGCCGCGCTTCAGGTAATCCTCAAGACGGCCGGGCGTTGCAACCACCAGGCGCGGTCCGCGGCGCAGAGCATCCAGCTGCGCGCCTTCGCTGAGTCCGCCGCAAACGAGCACCGACTCGTGCTTCGCCTGGGGCTGGATCTTGGAGTAGTTCTCGAGCACCTGCATCGCCAGCTCGCGCGTGGGCAGCAGGATGAGCGAACGGATGGGCTTGAGCTGCTTCTTGCCGGGTGCCGGAGCGTCCAGCGGAGCGCGGTCCATGCGCTCAATCATCGGGATCAGGAAGCTGAGCGTTTTGCCGGTGCCGGTTGCGGCGGTGGCAAGCACGTCATGGCCTTCCAGCGCGGGCGGAATGGCACGAGCCTGCACAGGCGTGGGAACGCTGTACTTGGCCTGGGCCAAACGGTCCTTGAGACGCTGTGAAATGTTGAAGTCGTTGAAAAGAACCTGGGGATTTTCAGTGGTGGCCGGGCTCGTAGCCTCGGCGACAGCAGTGTTGCTGTTATTCAAAGTGTGATCTTTCGTTTGTGTAAGCGGCTCGCTCCATCTTTGGGCGGCCTGCCTGCCAAATCGTTAGGTTGATGCAGGTATGCACAGCTCCCTTGGCGGGGGTTGGTGCATCATGGATCGCTATTCAGCTTTGAGCCCGGATTGGACCGGAAGGTCCTGGATGGGCGCTGAGCTGCTGCACGGCGAGGTCTTCTGGCAGAAGCACTGAATATGTGTTCAGTCCAACTACCGACCAGTCAAGCCAGAGCAACCAACGCTTCCCTCTCATCTGTTCAAGGGATGGCATACAGCGGTGGGGCAGAACATCGCAGTCTCTGGCCAGCCCAAATCCACTTCGGGCCGTTCCCGCGACGTACAGAGCAGCGTTTCACTTTCTTTGCTCTGGAAAACAGTTTACCACAATCGTTCTGCAATGCGAATTACGCTCCTCGCCAGCCTGCTCGTAAGATGTGACCTGTGCCGCAGACAGGTCTACAGACAGGTTCGCAGATACATACCTCACCGCAGGTTGTCGCGGTGGTGGTGCTCTATCGCATGACGGCGGAGGAGAGTCCGGCGCTGGCAGCGCTCCAGAGCTTTCGCCACTCCTCAGCAGCCGCAGCGGCGGTCATTGAACCCATGATCTGGGACAACACACCCGCCACCGGTCGTGCCGCACCGGCAGGCTTTGACGGCATCTACCACCATGACGTCACCAACCCCGGCCTTGCCGCAGCCTATGACGCGGCGCTGCAACACGCCGAGGCGCTGGGCGCAGGCTGGCTGATGCTGCTGGACCAGGACACCACACTCACCAGCGATTATCTGCAGGAAGTGCTCACACTCACGCAAACTTCTGACGCAGCGGTTCTTGTCCCGCGACTCACATGCCGCGGCCGTGTCGTCAGCCCGTTTGAGCCGGCATTTCTGCACCCGCCCAACGAGCTGCCTCCGCATGTGCAGGGCGCGTGGACGACACCGCTACAAGCCTTCAACTCCGGCGCAGTTTTTGCCGTGGAACAGTTGCGGCAGCGCGGCGGCTTTGACCTGGACTTCCCAATCGATTACCTGGACCACACCAGCTTTGCGCGGATTGCGGCAGCGGGCGAGAGCATCTACGTTCTGCAGGCACAGCTGGAACATGAGTTGGCCTCTCAAATCCCGGGGCCCATGACGGACGCTGCGCTACGCCGTGAACGCGACATACTGGCTGGCGAGCGCCGCTTCTGGCTTCGCTATGGCACACCTGCTCAGCGCAGATTGCTGTGGCTGCATCTGCTGCGTCGCGCCGTGAGCGTTGCCGTACACAAGCGTGACCTGCGCCATGCCCGCATGTTGCTGCGCGCAGCGATGGGGCTGCAACCGTGACCGCGCCCGTGCCTGTGATTGAAGCGCTGTTGGCGACTTATAACGGCGCTCGCTTCCTCAGCGAACAGATCGACTCAGTGCTGGCTCAGGAAGCAATTGACGTTTGCATACTCGCACGCGACGACGGCTCCCGCGACGACACGCCGGCCATTCTCGCCAAGTACGCCTCAATGCATCCCGAGCGCTTCCGCGTACTTCCAACAGACGTCCCCACAGGCTCCGCACAACGCAACTTCGGTCAGCTTCTACTCGCATCGCAGGCAGAGTACGTAGCCTTCTGCGATCAGGACGACGTATGGCTCCCTCACAAGCTGCAGCGCACATTCAAACGCATGCAACAGCTTGAGGTGCAGCACGGCTCACACGTGCCGTTGCTTGTTTCAACGGATTTGCTTGTTGTGGATGAGGCGTTGCAAGCGATCGCTGCATCGCTGTGGCAACAGAACGGTCTGGCGAATGCAACCAACCCTCCGCTGGGCCGGCTGCTCTCAGACAACACAGTCACCGGCTGCACCGCATTGCTGAACCGTGCCCTAGTGGACCGCATGCGTGAGATGTCGGCTGCCGTACTCATGCACGATCACTGGGCAGCGTTAATTGCTGCCAGCACTGGCGCGCTCGCGGGCGTGGAGGAAGCAACCATCCTCTATCGTCAGCACAGCTCCAACGTCGTGGGAGCTATTGCTTCCCGTTCGCCGCTGCAGAAGCTGCAACGGCTCCTCAGCCGCGAAGGTGTAGGAGATCGCGCGCTGCAGCATCGCAAAGACCGCGCACAAGCGCAGGCACTGCTTGAACTCCACGGAACAGCAATGAAGCCGGTGGCGCGGTCAACAGTAGAAGCCTTCATTCGTCTGGAAGAGATGCCCCGCATGGAGCGTATACGCACCATGCAACGCTATGACCTGTGGCGCAGCGGCACTTCACGCAAGCTGGTTGCAATCGCTGACATTCTTCGCAGCTAGTTGTCCTGCCGGACGGGCCCACTGCGCGTGGGGCGGGCGTTTGCACGCCTTTTTACTGCTTCGCGTGGCCCTCCCGATAGTCGGGAATGAAATTCCCTTGCCGACCATCGGGAGGAATGAAGCGAAGCCAGTAAAAAGGTGCGTGAGCACCCGCCCTCCGCGAAGGAGGCCCGTCCGGCAGGACAGTTCCCTTTTAAATGTGGCAGGCCACCATGCCGCGCTTTTCCAGGTAGCGCTGGTGATGTTCTTCCGCCTTCCAGAATGTCGTTGCCGGTTCCACCACGGTTGCAATGGGGTTGCGGAATACGCCTGAAGCATTCAACTCTGCAATCTTCGCCTGCGCCTCGCGCAGCTGTGCGTCATCCTGTGCAAAGACCACGCTGCGATACTGCGAGCCCAGGTCCGGACCCTGCCGGTTCACCTGCGTTGGATCGTGCAATGCAAAAAACTGTTCGAGCAGTTCGTCATAGCTCAGCCGCGATGGATCGAACGTGACCTGCACCACTTCGGCATGTCCAGTCTGGTCCGTACATACATCCTTGTACGTGGGGTTCTCGAGCGTTCCACCTTGATATCCGACAGCCGTATCCAACACACCGGATAGCTCTCCCAACTTTGCTTCCACACCCCAGAAGCACCCTGCACCAAACGTTGCCTTTGCAATTGCCACTTCGACTACCCTCCACAGCTGAACCCCAGGCGAACACCCTGCCACAAAGACAAAGACCCGCAAACCAGCCACACGCATTTTGATGCTTGAGACGTCCATTTGTCATCCCGTGGAGCGTGAAAAGCTGATGACCGCCACAAGGCGTTACCCAACCCGTTACACTTGCGCAACATGCCGTGTGTGGCGTATGACGGCGCGAAAGATTTCTGGTTAAGGCGAGGTTTATCTTGAAGCAGGATTCTATGTTGGATCGGCGACAGTTGCTGCGCGGCGCGGCTGCGCTGGGCACGGCCATTGCAGTGAAAGGTGAGATGAAGGCACAGACAGCAAACGCCAATCCGCGCGAGTTTTACCAGCTGCGCCGTTACGACCTGCGCAACGGTCCGCAGACCGCAATGGCGCAGGATTACTTCGCAAAGGCACTCATCCCCGCGCTCAACCGCATGGGCATGCCGCACATTGGCACCTTCAAGGTGGACGTTGGGCCGGAGACACCCAGCTACTACGTACTCATCCCGTCGTCCTCTGCAGAGACGCTGCTGACGCTGGACCTTGCGCTGACCACTGATAAGGAATTCGTAAGCGTCGCCGCGCCGTTCTGGAATGCACCAGCAACGGCACCCGCATTCGTCCGCACAGAGACGTCAATGATGCAGGCCTTCGCAGGTTTTCCCAAATTGGTTACACCAAAGCCCGGCAAACGCATCTTCCAACTGCGCACCTATGAAAGCCCCAGCTACGCCGCGCACGCCACCAAGGTAGAGATGTTTGAGAAGGGCGAGATCGCCATCTTCCAGAAGAGCGGCCTCACACCCGTCTTCTTCGCGCACAACCTCGCCGGCACGCGGCTGCCCTCGCTCACCTACATGCTCACGTTTGCAGATGTGGCAGAACTCACCGCGCACTGGGCCGTCTTTGGCAGCAGCCCGGAGTGGAAAGAAATCAGCCACCGCCCCGGCTACAGCGACGCCGAGATCGTCAACAACATCACGAACCTCTACCTAAGCCCGCTACCCTCATCGCAGATTTAGGTGCTGGCCCCATGCAGATTTAGAAAAGGAGAAAGCAGGGGCCTTTAGGCCCTTGAATCCCCTGGGATGAAAGAAGGGCTTTAGCCCTGGCATGTGCGATAAGACCAGGGCTAAAGCCCCCTTCATGATCTGCGGCTGATTCAGTGGGCTAAAGCCCACTGCTTTCTCCGATTTTCTCTATGAGTATTGCCCTGCAAATCCGCGAGTTACAGCCGCACGATGCTGAGCAGGTCGCGGCGCTTACGCATCAACTTGGCTACGAACGAACGAACGCGCAGGTCGCTGCCTGGATCACCGCGCACGATGCTGCAACGCAAGCTGTCTACGTTGCATGCCGCGGAGAGGAAGTCCTTGGCTGGATTGAAGTCTCCATCGTCAGCCACCTGCAGTCAGACCGGCACACACTCATCGGCGGCCTGGTAGTGAAAGACGGCACACGCGGCCTCGGCATTGGGCGCATGCTATGCCAACGCGCAGAGCAGTGGACACTCGACCACGGCATCGACACCATTCGCGTTACATCAAACGCGAAGCG
>JAMFTB010000249.1 GCA_026225595.1 Terriglobus sp.
CAGCATGTGGCCATGGCGGGCTGTTCCTTTGGCGGATTTCACGCGGCCAGCATGGCTCTGCGGCATCCGGACAAGATCAACGCCATGCTCTCCATGGGCGGAGCGTTTGATGTCCGCGGCTTTCTCCGTGGCCACTATGACGATGATTGCTACTTCACCCTGCCCATGGATTTTTTGCCCAACATGCGCGATCACTGGTACCTGGATCGATATCGTCACAACAACTACATACTTGCCACAGGGCAGCATTACCAGTGCTGGAACGAGAATGAGCGGCTGGCCTCGGTGATGCGGTCTAAGGGCATCCCAGTGCGGCTGGATGTGTGGGGAGACAACACAGGCCACGACTGGCCCTGGTGGCGTCGCATGCTGCAGACGTATCTCTAAACTCTGAACACAAAGTTCACAAAGTCTGCACAGAGTTCACTGTGCAATCAGTGGAGACTTTGTGCACTTTGTGTTCAAAGAGATGTTCGCCACAACACGAGATTTCTGCATCAACCACAATGGAGATTCGCGCATGAAGAAGATCGGCATCCTGTTCGGGCAAGAACGGAGCTTCCCGGAAGCGTTCGTGGACAAAATTAACTCCATGAACGTGGATGGGATCACGGCAGAGTTCGCCAGCATTGGCACAGTGAAAGAGGCTGTGCCCTGCGGCTATTCCGTCATCGTGGACCGCATCTCGCATGACGTGCCGTTCTACCGTGCCTATCTCAAGAACGCCGTGCTCACGGGCACGCATGTCATCAACAATCCCTTCTGGTGGAGCGCCGATGACAAGTTTTTCAACTACGCGCTGGCAGCCAAGCTTGGCGTTGCGGTGCCGAAGACCGTCATCATACCCAGCAAGATCATGCCGCCCGATACCAACGACGCATCCTTTCTCAACCTGCCGTATCCGTATGACTGGCAGAGCGTGTTTGACTACGTGGGCTTCCCGGCATTTCTAAAGCCGCACGACGGCGGCGGATGGAAGGACGTCTTTCACGTACACGATGAGCGCGAGTTCTTTGAGGCGTATGACCAGTCACGCGACCTGTGCATGACGCTGCAGGCAGCGGTCAAATTTCGCGAATACTTCCGCTGCTACGTGGTTGGTCAGCGTGATGTGCGCATCATGCCCTACGATCCATCGCGGCCACCCGCGGAACGCTATGTGATGAACCCACCCGCATACGACGCGGAGTTACTCGCACGTGTGGAGCGTGATGCGCTCACACTGTGCAAGGCACTTGGCTACGACCTGAATACGGTGGAGTTTGCCGTGGAAGACGGCATTCCCTACGCCATTGACTTTATGAACCCCGCGCCGGACGCCGACCGCGTCTCCGTAGGCGAAGAGAACTTCAACTGGATCGTGGAGAAGGTAGCCGCGCTTGCAATCGAACGTGCGCAGGCCAACGACGGCACTCCGCCGGAACTGCGCTGGAGCACGCTGCTGGGGCATGAATCAAAGGGACACGAAGCGAAGTGAGTAAGCGGATCATCCTTACTGCTGCGCTGCTACTGCCCGTCTTCATGCACGCGCAGATGTCATCAACTGAACAATCGCCACAGCAGCTTTCATTCCGCGTGCATGTCGTCGATGGCCGCAATGGTGCAGCTATAAGCAACGCGCATCTGCAGCTGTGGTACGACGAGCCCGCAGGCCAAGGCTATTCCGTTGCAACGGACGCGCACGGCATCGCGCTGATGCCTGCCCCCGTAGGTGAGCCGGTACGTGTGCTGGCCAGCATTGTGGACTGGATTGACTGCCGCAAACCTGAACGTGACGCACCACCTGTTGGCTACAACATGGCAACGATTGCAAAGGATGGCACGGCAGCGCAAAACAGCTGCGGCGCTGTTGCAGTTCGCACTCAGCCCGGTGAGCTAGTGCTGTTTGTGCGGCCCTCACGCTGGTACGAGAGCATCAACCGCAATCAATAGAAACTTGATCCCGACCGGCAACGCGAAGCCAGTAAATAGGTGCGTTAGCACCCGCCCCGCGCGTAGCGGGCCCGTCCGGCAGGACACAGGCAGCTAAAAGCCTTGCCTTCTTCATCTACGTGCTAGTCTCGTGAAACTCTCTCACCCGCACCGGAGCCAGCCTCATGCGTCCATCCTTCACGCTCGGCATTGAAGAGGAATACCAGACCGTCGATCCTGAGACGCGCGACCTGCGATCACACGTGGCGACGGAGATGCTGGAGCACGGCAAGCTGCGGCTGGAAGAACGCGTCAAGGCAGAGATGCATCAGTCCGTCATTGAAGTAGGAACGCGCGTCTGCCACAACATTCAGGAGGCGAAGGAAGACCTCTACGACCTACGCCGCAACATGATTCGCCTGGCAAAAGAAAACGGCCTTGTCCTGGTTGCAGGGGCAACGCATCCCTTTGCGGACTGGCGCGACCAGAAGATCTATCCCGACCCACGCTACGACCAGGTAGTTGAAGATCTGCAGCTGGTGGCGCGCGCCAACCTCATCTTTGGCCTTCACGTGCATGTCGGCATTGAAGACAGGGAAGCCGCCATCCGCATTATGAATTCGCTGCGGTACTTTCTGCCGCACATCCTTGCGCTCAGCACCAACTCGCCCTTCTGGCTGGGCATGGAGACGGGCTACAAGAGTTACCGCGCCAAAGTTTTCGAGAACTTTCCTCGGACCAACCTACCGGATAGTTTTGCTTCCTATTCGGAGTTTGAGAACTACGTAAACCTGCTCATCAAGACCAAAAGCATCGATAACGCAAAGAAGCTGTGGTGGGATGTGCGTCCGCATCCGTTCTTCAACACGATTGAGGTGCGCATCTGCGACATTCCCATGCGCGCGGAGGAGTCGGTGGCCATTGCAGCGCTCATCCAGGCGACCGCGCTGAAGCTGTTCACCCTGCATGAACGCAACATCGATTTCCGCCAGTACTCACGGGCGTTACTCATGGAAAATAAATTCCGCGCAGTCCGCTATGGTTTGGAAGGAAAACTAATCGATTTCGGAAAAGAGACAGAAGTTCCGGAGCCGGAGTTGATTGAGGAGTACCTGCAGTTTGTCGATGACGTCGTCGACGAGCTGGATTCACGCAATGAAATCAACTACATACGGACGATGCTGAAACAGGGCAGCGGTGCGGACCGGCAGCTGAAGGTCTGGCGGGAGACGGGCGATTTGCGGGCCGTGGTGGATTACATGGCACAGGAAACGCGCGTCGGGTTGTAAGAAAAATGAATCTTCCCATCGTTTTCCGCAAAAAAATGTATACCTGATTGCGCATTTCATCGTATTTCACGCTATTGTGATTACAAATCGCTGTGCAACAGACGTCCCGCACAGCGAGTAGCCAAGCTTTAATTTTAGATTTTCCTTGCCCAGCACCGCATTGCCGCGTCGCAGCGCAGACGCGTACCCGTCACCAGCAGCATCACTCGAGGAGAGCCGTATGGATTTGAAGAACTTCGCTTCCGCCCAGCAGTATTTTTCCCGTCGTTCGTTCGTGCGGTCCGCTGGTATTGCTTCGGCAGCTATTGCAGCCATGCCGGCATTCGCCAGCGGCGGCATCCAGCAGGCTGCTCCGGCAGCTCCTGACGCAGCAGCAGCAGGCCGCCAGCGTGGCGCCGGCGGTGGCCGTGCAGCTATGCCAGCTGACATGGTCCGCATCGGTTCGAACGAGAACCCGCTTGGACCGTCGGCCGTCTCCCTGGAAGCGATCAACACCGCAGCCAAAAAGGGTGGCCGTTACGACAGCGAGTACTCGACGGCAATGACCAAGGCAATCAGCGACCAATTCCAGCTGAAGCCCGGCTATGTCCGCATCTACCCGGGTTCGGGTGGTCCTCTGGATCTGGCACTGTACTCCAACATCGGCCCCGACAAGGCACTCGTTCTGGGCGACCCTTCCTACGAGCAGGGCTACCGCGCTGCGCAGACCATGAAGGCGAAGTACATCCAGGTTCCTCTCGACAAGAAGACCTACAAGTATGACGTCAAGGCCATGCTGGCTGCTCACACGAATCCTGGTGCTTACTACATCGTGAACCCGAACAACCCGACGGGCACCATCACCCCGAAGGAAGACATCGTCTGGCTCGTGAACAACAAGCCGGCTGGTTCGGTCGTCATCGTTGACGAAGCCTACCACCACTTCTCCAACGAAGAGTCGGTCATTGACCTGGTTGCAGCGGACAAGGACATCATCGTTCTCCGCACGTTCTCGAAGATCTACGGCATGGCAGGCATTCGCGCCGGCTTCGCCTTCGGTCGTCCTGACCTGCTCGCCAAGTTCGAGACCGTAACGGTCAACAACCGTCAGATCGGTTCCATCTCGCTCACCTCGGCTGCTGCTGCTGCTGCCGCTCTGAACGATCCTCAGCTGGTTCCGCTCCGCCGCAAGATCAACCGCGACACCCTCGACAACACGCTTGCCTTCCTCCAGAAGAACAACATTCCGTTCATTCCCGGAGCTCAGGCAAACATGTTCATGATCGATTGCAAGCGTCCTGGCGGCGAGATCAAGAATGCCATGATGGCGCAGAAGGTTGCCATCGGACGCGTCTGGCCCATCTACCCGACCATGGTCCGCGTCACCGTCGGTACCCCGGACGAGATGGCGAAGTTCAACACGGCGATCGTCAAGGTCCTGAATGCACCGTCGCTTCCCGCGTCGGCTCACCTGGACTACGACATCCCGAACGAACTGCACCGTGGATACTCCGCGTAGAAATCCGCGGCACACAAACACCCGGAACCCCGGCGACTCGTTCGCCGGGGTTCTGCTTTTTACGGCACTTCCATCACGCGCTTGCACATCCCGTGATTTATCCCGGCTTTTCCTGCGATTCTGCTCGTTTGATCTGCAACATCGTATTCACGGAACCGGCGTCGCACGATAATCTGCTAGTACCAAGGGAGTAACGATGACAACCGCTACCGTCGCCACGCGCCTCTCCGCTGTTCCGTACCCGCCGTCATTTCAAAAGGGCGCACAGAACGCAGTCACCACCTGTCTGCGTATCCAGCCGGACGAGAAGGTCACTGTCATCACCGACGAGGCGACGCTGCCCATTGCAGCTTCCATCGCGGCAGAGCTCGACGCGCTGGGCTGCGAGTGGAACGGCTTCGTGCTGGAAGATCTTGCTCCGCGGCCGCTGAACGGCATGCCTGCCGCGGTGCTGGAAGACATGGAGAGCAGCCAGGTAAGCATCTTTGCCGTGCAGGTGCAGCCAAACGAGCTGCGCAGCCGCATGGAGATGACCGACATCGTCAACCGGCGGCGCATGCGTCACGCGCACATGGTCAACATCACGCCAGAGATTATGGTTCAGGGCATGCGCGCGGATTTCAACGCGGTCGACATGCTCTCGCAGGCGGTACTGGACCGTGTCCGCACTGCAACCTATGTGCGCGCCACCACGGCGGCCGGCACGGACATCCACGCGCAGCTAAACCCGGCGTACAAGTGGTTCAAAACCTCCGGCATCATCTCCACGGAGAAGTGGGGAAATTTGCCCGGCGGCGAGTGCTTCACCGCGCCCGGCGAGGTGAACGGTGTCTTCGTCGTGGACGGGGTAGTAGGCGATTATCTCTGCGCTCGTTACGGCATTCTGCGTGATACGCCGCTCACCATTGCGATTGAGGGCAACCGCATCGTCCGCATCTCCTGCGAGAACAAGCAGCTTGAGCGCGACTTCTGGGCCTACACCCATACCGACGAAAACTCAGACCGCGTGGGTGAGTTTGCCATTGGCACCAACATCGGCGTGGACCACGTGATCGGCAACATCCTGCAGGACGAGAAGTTCCCAGGCATTCACATCGCCTTTGGCGATCCGTATGGCGCACACACCGGCGCGCCGTGGAAGTCGTCCACGCACATTGATGTGGTGGGCCTGGGCTTCAACATCTGGCTGGGCGATGCGGACGGTGAAGAGCAGATCATGCGCGACGGCGTCTTCCTCATCGAGCCATAGCGCGTACCATTATTCTCAGACTTGTTCCGGAGGGTGACCATGGACTTCCATCGATATCAGCGGCTGCATATCGCGCTGAGTTTGTCGGTGTTCGTCGGTTGCCTTACGAGCCGATGCTCAGGAACTTTGGCCAGTGGATTAGCAGCGTTTGCCGCCGTTCTCATTTTTTCGAGCCTCGTACTCTTCATCGTCAGTTCGCCCTCAACCGTGCATGAGGCTGTAGCCTCCGCCCTGAACTGGTTTAGCGGCGTAGTCTTTGCTCCAGGGTTCTTCCGCCGTCTTACTCGCCGTGCCGTCGTAGTGTGTTTGCCTACAAGCACACTCGTTCTTCCTTTCCGATTTCAGCTTCCTCCTCCAGCTCTGATTCGCTAGCTGTCGCCGTTGGATCGCAGCGCTAGTAATCTCGCACGGCTGATCCGCGGCGCGAGCCGGGCGGGCTCATGGGTCTTTGTGCCTTGACCCCGCCTACGGTAGCCATTCCTAACAGCAAAATCGATGCTGCAATCACAGGCCGTTGTGTGCACACACGGCTCCGTGTTTGTCATCGAGCGGAGATATCTATGGCAGAGTTCAGAAATCCATCCCAGCAAAATGGTGACAGCAGGCAACTACTCGTGGCATTGGCCGTTGTTATGGCATGCACATTTTTTGGTTTACGGCTGTTTACGGGAGCACATGGATTAGCGCATTTACCTGCGGCGATTGCCTCTCATGGAGGAGAGGCAAACACTTCCGGCTCAATGAACATCATCGAGCGCCAGCTTTTCGCTGCTCTATCCGTCGTTCAGGCACACATGCCTGCGCGTTCGGCGGGCACATGGGGTTGGGCGATTGTGGCACTCACACTCGCAATCAATTTCATGTTGTTGCCATTACGCATTGCCGGCATGCGAAGCGGCATGAAGATGCAGCGTATCCAGCCAGCGATCAGCGCCATTCGATCGCGTTACAAGAACGTCAAGCTCACTGACCCGCGGCATAACGAGATGGCAGCTGAGATTGAACAGCTGCAGAAGGACAACGGCGTCAACATGTTTGGTGGCTGCCTGCCATTGCTAATTCAGATGCCGCTGCTGTTCGCATTTTTCGGCATGCTGCGTAAGGCCGCGCCACTGCATGGAGCAACATGGCTTTGGCTGCACGACCTGTCGTCTGCTGACCCAAGTCACATTTTGCCGGTACTCATGTGTCTGTTTCAATTGCTCGTACAGTTGTACACACCATCTCCAGGGACCGATGCCAGGCAGCAGAAGGTGATGGCGTGCGTGATGACTGTGGGCTTCGGCTATGTAAGCTGGCACTACGCGTCTGGACTGGCGCTCTATGCGCTAACGGGCAGCTTGTTCGCAATCGCAACCCAGATGGTGATGAACGTTTTACCATTGGGCCGCGAGATGAAAGCAATCCGAAGCGCCAACGCTTTCTGATTCGTGCGGAACTGCAAACACAAACAAGAATGCCGCGATCGGAGAGCCGGTCGCGGCATTCTTACTTTAAGTTCGGAGGCGAAGTTAGATCTTCGCTTCGCGATACGAAACGTGCTTGCGGACCACCGGGTCATACTTCTTGAATTCCAGCTTGGCGCTGGTTTTCTTGGGGTTCTTCGTGGTGGTGTAGAAATGGCCGGTGCCGGCGCTTGAAACGAGCTTGATAATGGTGCGCATGTGTCGTTATCCCTTCGCAGCCAGAAGGGCAGCTTCAACGCCCATCTTGTTGATGGTGCGCAGACCGCGTGCCGACACGCGCATACGCACAAACTTCTTCTCGCTTGGAACCCAGATGCGCTTCCACTGCAGATTCGGCTCCCAGCGGCGACGCGTCTTGTTGTTCGCGTGCGACACTTTATTGCCGGCCATGGGCCGCTTACCCGTGATGGGACATACCTTCGCCATACCAATCTCCTGATGCCGGGCCTGATGTTTCAGGCCAACCCTACTATTGTGCCACGATTTGGCAGAAAAGGCACGCTCGTCTGCTGGGAATCTGCCTTGGTTCGCCTGCGGCTGGCCGCTAAAATCAGGCTCCGGGCAGGCGTAGCACCAGCGCAACCAGCACCGCTCCTGCCAGCATGCAGGCGAGCTGGCCGCAAACGCTCCCCAGGCTGTGGTCGCCTCCCAGTTCCGGCATCAGGTTGACCAGCGCAATGTAGACAAAGCTGGCCGCAGAAATGGGCAGCAGCAGGCCCGTGGCGGCAAAGACGTGTCCAGCAGCAAGCACCAGCACCACGCCAACCATGGCAGCCAGGCCGATGAGCACAATCATCTGCAGCGCGCGTGCGCGGCGCACATGCAGGTGCGTCAGCAGGGCATAGTCGCCCATGCGATGCGGCACTTCATGCAGCGTGATGGCCACGGCCGTCAGCCAGCCAATACGGCGGCCCGCTCCGAAGGCTGCAGCCACGCTTACACCATCCACAAAGCTGTGCAGCATGCCGCCAAAGATAAGCGGCAGCGGTCGCGCGTCATGATGATGCTGGTGCGGCCCGCAATCAGGCTCGCCCTTCGCGGGTGTTTCTACCGGATGACCTGTGACCGTGGCGAAGATTCGCTCAAAGCAAAAGAGCACAAAGATGGTGCCGGAGAAGAGTATCCACAGCAGTTGACGGTTGCCCAGCGTCTCAACCGCTTCAGGCAGTATGTGCAGCAGGGCCGTTGCCAGCAGCACACCCACAGCCAGACTGACCAGGTAGTGCAGGCCACGCTCCAGCAGGCGCTGACGTGCGCTAAGCCACAGCGCCGCGGCCACTGCCACTGCCTGGATCGCCGCTACCGCTGCAACTGCTTCCACCGTTCCGCTACTCCATGCCGCAGATGCGACTCTCCGGTTCTACCATGCGGCCAATGCATCTGTATCCAGCGGCGCAGGCCAGTGAAGGCTCTGGCCATTCTTTATATGCAGAGACGCAACCCAGCCAACACCGCGCACTGCATTGCAGACGGCGACGTGTTCCGCAGCTGCCAGATCGGCAAGAGCTATTGGACGCTCACGCACAAGAGATCGATCCAACAGAAGACCGCGATAGATGCCAGGCAACACGCCTGCTGCAAGAGGTGGCGTGTACCAGCGACCGTCGATGCGTACAAGCAGGGAACTAATGCAGCCTTCTGTTAGCTCGTCCCGTTCGTTGCAGAAGATGGCCTCGTCGTAACCCTCGGCGGTCGCTGCTTGAAACGCCGCGTCGTACTCCGGGCGGAAGGTCGTCTTATGCCGCATGTGAGCGGCATCACGGCTGACACGCTGCGTAGCAAGGCGTAGACGCAAGCCATCGCGCCACACCGGAGCATCGGCAACTTCGATTGACGGCTGACCGTGCTGGTCCACCGTGAGGCGTACGCGACGCGGTGCCGCACTCCACTGCGTACTTGTGTTGTGCAGCAGCTTGATGATCTCCGGCACCTCAAGCGGGATGCCCAATGCCTCTGCGGATTGTGTGAGGCGCTGCATGTGGCGATCCAGCAGAGGGAATCCATTACCGTTCCAGCGCATGGTTTCAATCAGCCGCAACGGCTGGCAGGCGCGCTGCAGGAAGGCAGCCTTCAACAGGCACTCGGCATACTCATCCTGTGCAACAGAGTCGGCAACGATGGCGCCACCAACGCCAAGCGTCAACTGGCCGTTCTCAAGCACCGCCGTGCGAATGGCTACGTTGAAGCAGGCCGTGCGATCAGGGGCGAAGTAGCCGATGGCGCCCGTGTAGATGCCGCGTGGATCCCTCTCCAACTGGTTAATTAACGTAACCGTATGCCGCTTGGGCGCGCCGGTGATGGAGCCACATGGAAACAGCGCGCGGAAGACGTCATACCACGGCAGGTCCTGCGGCAGCGTGCCGCGAATGGTTGAGGTCATCTGCAGCAGACTCGCGTACCGCTCCACGGCAAAGAGCTCGTCCACACGCACACTGCCCATGGTGCAGATGCGGCCAAGATCGTTGCGAAGCAGGTCGACGATCATGACATGCTCGGCGCGATTCTTCTCGTCGTTGCGAAGCAGTTCTGCCTGCTGCAGGTCTTCTTTCGGTGTAGCGCCACGCTTCGTGGTGCCTTTCATGGGCCGGGTGGTGATGGTGCCGTCAGCAGCCACACGGAAGAAGAGTTCCGGCGAAAACGAGAGGATGGTCTGCGATGGTTGCAGCCGCACCACGGCTCCGTAACCGCATGGTTGCTGCGCGCGGAGCGATTCGTAGACGTCTGCTGCAGGCGCGGGACAGGGCGTGACCATGCTGCTGGTGAGGTTGACCTGGTAGGTTTCGCCTGCGGCTATCCATTGCTGAATCTGCTCGACCGCTTCGACATATGCTGGATGCGGCATACGCATCATCGGCGCAATAGCGAGAGGTTTGTTTGCAATGGGAAGCGGCTCTTCAACGGCACCGCAAAAATGACCCGCGCCAGAAAAATG
>JAMFTB010000250.1 GCA_026225595.1 Terriglobus sp.
CAAAGGGGATGCGATTCGTCGCATCCCCTTTGCTTTGCCACAAATATTTATGCTGTCATCCTGAGCAAAGCGAAGGATCCCGACGAAGCAGGCAGCACCACTGCATTCAATCCCCTTCGGTCACCGAACCGCGTGCAAAGCGCGCTCCATCGCGAAGCGATTTCTTTCGGAGGGGCATGGCTTCAGCCATGCCAATAGAGCTATAGGTGCCAGTGGGCTTTAGCCCCTGAGGGCCGCTTTCGCTAACTCGCTAACTCACTAACTCACTGACTCACTGACTCACTGACTACTGACTACTGACTCGCTGACTCGCTGACTCGCTGACTCGCTGACTCGCTGAAAAAAGCTAAACTCAACACATGCCGAAGACGACCTACCTGAACCGCAAAGCCGTCAGCATCGAGAACGAACACATCCGTCTCACCGTCACAGAAGAGGGTGGCCACATCGCTGAAGTCTTCAGCAAAGCCGCAGGCATAAACCCGCTGTGGACACCCAACTGGATCAGCGGCGAACCCTCAAAGTTAGGCCCCGCGCAAGAAGCCATCTTCGGCAACGACGCCGGATCAAAACTCCTCTTCGGCATCCTCGGCCACAACACCTGCCTCGACCTCTTCGGCGGCCCCAGCACAGAGGAATTCGCCGCAGGCATGACGGCCCACGGCGAAGCCTCACTGCTCGAATACACCATCACCGACGACGGCGACACCATCACCTGCAGCCTCATCATGCCGCTCGCCCAGCTCGAGTTCAAGCGCACACTCACACTACGCGGCGCAGACATCGAGATCGCAGAAAAGGTAACCAACCTAACTGCTTTTGACCGCCCCCTCGCATGGACGCAGCACGTCACACTCAGCCCGCCCTTCCTCGACCCAAAGACGACGCAGTTCCGCATGACCGCAGACCGCGCCACCGTCGCAGAAGTCGACCCCGGCAACTCGCCATACCTTGAGCTGGGCAAAAAGTTCGCATGGCCGCACGCACCGCTCGCCAACGGCACAGGCACGCACAACCTGCAGAGCATGAACCCGGACGCACCCGCAAGCAGCTACGCCGCACTACGCATGATTCCGCAGGCAGCAGCCGTGGGTTGGACGGCATGGTCGCCGCAATACAAGCTCGCATTCAGTTACGCGTGGCAGCCCGCAGACTTCCCCTGGCTCGGCATCTGGGAAGAGAACTGCAGCCGACCGCAATCACCGTGGAACAACGCAGCCGTCACCCGCGGCATGGAGTTCGGCACATCGCCCTTCCCCGAATCGCGCCGCGAGATGACCGAACGAGTCCGCCTGCTGGACACACCCACCTACAAATGGCTGCCAGCACTCGGCCAACTCACAGCCACCTACTGGATCCGCACCGTAGTCACCGACTCCATCCCGGAAACGCTCTAACAGCATCGTCCTGCCGGACGGGCCCGCTACGCGCGGAGCGGTCACTTCGTGACTTGTACTTGGCTTCGCGGTGCGCCTCCCGTTGGTCGGCAAAAGAATTTCATCTCGACCAGACCGGGTGCCCCACGTATCGATTCTGATACGTGGGTCCAGTTGACACAGAACCACATCCTGACCAACGGGAAGGCCACGCGAAGCAGTAAAAAGGCGCGTGAAACGCCCGCCCTCCGCGCAGGAGGCCTGTCCAGCAGGACATGCATGGAAGCAGTTCGGCAAAAGCAAAGGGGATGCGTGAATACGCATCCCCTTTTGCTTTTTGACTTGCTGGCTTACTAAGAGAACTGCAGATCAGCCGAGTGCGCGTCGAACTTCTTGCCATCCACGCTGGGCACTTTCTTTAGATCATCAATCGTCTTGAAGTCGCCATTCTTCGTGCGATAGTCCACCACAGCGGCAGCCTCTGCGTCGGTCAGGCCAAGGTCCGTGGTCAGCTGCGCAGCAGTCTCCTTGTTGACGACGATCTTCGCGTGCGCCGCACCGGCAGCATCGGCCGGCGGCGGATTCACGCCGTAGTACTTCGTCACGTAATCCAGGATCTGCTGAAACTCATCATCCGATGCAGACGCACCATAGCCCACCATCTTGGTGATGGTCGCTGTCCAGCCGTCGCTGTCCTTGTGCTGGCCCGTGATGTTGGTAATGGCATGGCACTTGGTGCAGGTGCGGATGGTGACATCCTTACCCGGTGCATTGGGCATGGTCGCGGTCGCATCCTGCGCATAAGCGGCAGGCGCAGCAGCCGCGCTGAACATCAGCAGTCCAAACCCAATCGAAAGTGAAGCCAGCATCTGTTTCGCGTGTCTCATGTCGTATCTACCTGCCATGCACTGGTGGGATAAACCCATTTATGCAAAGAGAGTTGTGCGTCTGGCGCGTACAGCAAAGCACCCCGCAGTTTCCGTCAAGTATAAAGCCTGCACCCGCGTCACCGCGGGCGATCATCGCGCAGTGGTCCCACTTAAAGATTTGTCATCCTGAGCGAAACGGAGCGTAAGCGAAGTGCAGTCGAAGGACCTGCATTCTGCTGGCAGCGGCTCAAAGATTCCCTGAGTCACATCCCATGCAGCATCAGCGCTTGCGTTTACCTGCAGCACCACCGCCGCCAGAACCAATCTGCGCACTGGACGACTCGCGCACCACCAGCGTCGCCGGCAGCCGCACCGTCTCCAGCGGTCCCGTATTTTCAACACCTGCGCGGACGCGCCGCAGCAACACCTGCACCGCGCGCGATCCAATCTCAAACGCAGGCTGCACCACGGTGGTAATGCCCGGGCGGAAGAGTTCCTCCGCATTCAGTTCATCAAAACAAACAAACGCCACGTCGCGCGGAGTCTCCAAGCCCAGCGCTGCCAGGCTCTTCAACGTGCTCAGGCCGGTAACGCCGTTGGTCGCAAAGATCGCCGTCGGCCGCTCACGCGCACCCAGCATCCCCTCCTGGCACACGCGATCAATCTCTGCCGGCAGAAAGCCCCCTTGCCACACCAGCCGCTCGCGCACCTGCAGGCCGTGGTGCTGCATGGCCGTGCGATACCCACGCAGCCGCGCCTGCTCATTGCGCAGCGTCAGCGGCCCGGTCACTACCGCAATCTCACGATGCCCGCGCTCCACCAGATGCGACACCGCCATGGCCGCAGCTCGCGCATCGTCCACGCACACGCTATCCACGGCAAGCCCCTCCGGCAAACGATCAAGACACACCAGCGGCGACTGCGCCGTCACCGACGCTGCAGCTTCCTTGCTCCACCCATGTCCACCCGCCGCCACCAGCAGCGTGCCCTCGCTGCGCTGCGACCGCAGCAGCTCCAGCATGGCCGTCTCGCGCGTGTGGTCGTTCTCGCTGTCCAGCACCATCAGGAAATAGCCGGCCTCACGCGCCGCCTGCTCTGCTCCGCGAATGATCTTGGGAAAGAACGGAATCGTAATATCAGGCACCACAATGCCCAGCGTCTGCGTGCGGTTCGTGCGCAGGCTGCGTGCAATCAGGTTGGGCCGGTAGTTCAGCTGGCGGATAGCAGCCAGCACCTTCTGCCGCGCAGCCTCACTCACACCCGGCACACCATTCACCACATTTGAAACCGTACCCGCCGACACGCCGGCAAGTTTCGCGAGTTCCTTTTGGGTAGGTGCCATAGTGCAGATGATTGTAGCGGCAACCAACACACTCGCGCCCAAACATCCTCACCGCCGCAAATTATCAATAATCAAAGCTCCGACCTCCCGTTACTTTATTTGTTGTCATCCTGAGCAAAGCGAAGGATCCCAACGCACTCGGCAGCACATCGGGCGTCCGCACCTTTCAGCCACAAAATATCCCTTAGCGGCCTTCGTGTAACCTTAGCGTCCTCAGCGTTCTGCTTTTGCATGGACATTTGTGTTCACACCGCTATGACAAGATAGGTATCGATGTTGGACTTCATTCATACGAGCGGCTGGTGGACAGACGCCGTGCCACTTCTGCACCAGTCCACCTTTCCGCGGCTGCTGCTCGCGCTGGTGCTCGGCGTCTGCATTGGCGCGGAGCGGCAGTGGCGGCAGCGCGCCGCCGGCCTGCGCACCAACACGCTGGTCTGCATGGGTGCCGCCGCGTTTGTCGATCTGGGACTGACCATAGCGCCCAACACCACGCAGGTTATCGCCTACGTCGTCTCCGGCGTCGGCTTCCTGGGCGCAGGCGCCATCATGAAAGACGGCGGCAGCGTGCGCGGCCTGAACACCGCCGCAACCCTGTGGTGTTCCGCCGCTGTAGGTGCATGCGCCGGCGCCGGCGAGATGCTGGACGCCGTCTTCGTTGCAATCCTGCTCATCAGCATCAACTCATTCCTCAGGCCGCTCTCGCGCTTCATCGACCGCCGCTCGCTGGCCAACGTACAGCCGCAGACGCTCTATCGCCTGCGCGTTGTCTGCGACACAGTAACCGCCACAGAGGCCGAGCGCCAGCTGACAGAAGTCATCGCCTACTACTCGCTCAAGCTGCGTGAGATGAAGAGCGAACCCATCGAAGGCACCGATACATCACTGCTGCAGGCCGTGGTCGAATCCGCAGCGCACGACGACGCCATCATGCGCGAACTACTCGAAGCCCTCCGCGCGCGCCCATGGGTCGAGTCCGCAGACTCCACCATCGCCGAAACAGAAATCGAATAAATTTCGCTGCAGCTTTGGCTGTCATCCTGAGCAAAGCGAAGGATCCCGACGCACTCCCGCAGCGCCGCAGCAGCTGGCACCTTTCAGTCACAAAGAAAAACCCATGTCTCGAAGAGACATGGGGCACCCTGTATATCGATGATGCCTAGAACGCCGACCGCAAAGCCCCGGCCCACTCCGCAATCGTCTCTGCATCCGCGCTGCTTTCAACGGCAGCCATCTGCACTGCAAAGTTGCCCAGCGTCGATGACTCCGTAGCTCCGCGCACCACCTCAAGCCCGGTAGCCTTCGCAGTCAAACGGTTCAGCACTTCGTTACGGCTGCCGCCGCCCACAATGTAAAGCTTCTTCAGCTTCTTGCCCGTAATCTCGCTGATCGCGTTCAGCACCTGCGCATACCGCGCAGCCAGGCTATGCAGGATCAGCGCCGTCATCTTCGGCGCGTCCTCTGGCTTGATGGAGATCTCCCCAAAGCCACGGTCGTGCAACTGGCGATTGATGCGATTGGGCATATCGCCCGGCAGCAGCAGATCCGCATCATCCACATCCAGCAGATGCAGCGGCGTGGGCTCTGCCTCAGCCAGCGGCAGCAGCTGGTCGAACTCCCAGTCCTTGCCCGCCGCGCGCCACTCATCCAGGCAGCCGCGCAGCAACCACATGCCATTCACGTTCTTGTGGAAGAGGATGCGTCCGCCCGCTCCACCAAAGTTCGTCAGGTTCTCATCACGCGCAGGCTGCGTGTTGATGGGCTCCTCAAGCAGAGTGCCCACCAGCGACCACGTGCCGCTGCTGATGTAAGCCCAGTCATCCGCCGCATCAGGAATACCCGCGATAGCCGAAGCCGTGTCATGGCAGCACGGAGCCACCAGTTGCGTATCTGCAAACGCAGGCAGCGATGCCAACTCGCCCGTCACCTTACCCACAATCGTTCCCGGCAGCACCAGCGGTGCAGCCATCTCCGGGTCCAGATCCAGCCGCTCGAAGATCGGCACAGCCCAGTTGCCCGTGTGCATGTCGATCAACTGCGTATGCGTTGCGTTGGTGTACTCGCTCACGCGACGGCCACCCAAGCGCGACAAAATGTACTCCGGCAGGTTGAGCCACGGAGCCTGCGGACGACCCGCAAGCTTATCCGCATACAGCTGGTACAGCGTGTTGATGCGCATGATGCCAATCGCCGTCAGCACACGCATCTGCGTTGCGCTCAGCGTCTGGTGCACCTTCGCCTCCGACTCAATGTTGCGCACATCGCGATAGCAGTACGGATCTTCAAGCGCCTTGCCGTCTTCGCCCAGGCGCGCGTAGTCCACGGCCCAGCCGTCAACCGCGATGGAGCGGATGCCCTCTGTCGCGATGGCCGCGCACTTGTGCAGGCCTTCCATCAGCCCGACCTCAATGGTGCCCATGGGCCAGCGCAGACCGTCGGCCGTCTCGACCGCGTTGTTCAGAAAGCGATGCTCCAGCGTGCTGTGCGGGCCAGCGGGCGTCCAGCGCAACAACGAAACGCGGCAGCTCTCCGCTCCAAGATCAATCGCAACCAGCGCGCGTGTATCAGTCGGTGTCAAAGGTGTATCTCCTGATGCAAATTCAAATAATCGCGTGGAATGTTTTTTTGAAAGGGCGTGGCTTCAGCCACGCCAACAAACCTGCATACGATTAGCGGCTTTAGCCGCTGAGGGAAACTCGCTTCCCTCTGGGGCTAAAGCCCCTTGCTCATACTTGGATCAAACCGGCCGGACTAAAGTCCGGCCCTTTCAAAGCAATCGTCCTGAATCAACGATGGGCGCAGCCAAAGCCGCGCCCATCGCCATTCACGTTGCAGAACTACCGCAGGAACGCCTCAGGCAAGCCGCCGTCCACCGGAATCAAATGTCCGCTGGTCACAGGAGCCTTCGGTCCGCCGATGAACAGAATCGCCTCGGCATTGTCCTTCGGGTCAATCGGCACATGCGTCAGGGTGCGCTTCGCGTAGAAGTGAGCCAGCTTGTTGCGCAGCTCATCGTCGCTCTCGCTCTCCTCAAACGGCAGGTTGTACTTGCTCAGCGATGCCTTCACGCGGTCGCGCGGGAACATCGTGGAACCCTTCACAACCGTTGCCGGGCTGATGCCGTTCACGCGCACATTGGGTGAGAACGTAATCGCAAGCTCACGCACCAGGTGGCTCAGCGCCGCCTTCGAGATGTCGTACACCTCTGTGCCCTTCTTGGGCACAACGGCGTTCGCAGAGCTCGTCAGCACAATCGACGATCCGGGCAGAGCTTGCGCGGCGAAGATGTTGTTGCCTTCGTCGCTCAGCAGCCAGTTCGCGGTCACGTTGATCTCAAGCGTCGTAGCCCACTGCGCATCGCTGATCAAGCCAGTCGGCGAAGTCGGGAAGATTGCAGCAGTGTTCACCAGGATGTCCAGACCGCCGTAGGCAGCAACACACTTGGCAAGCGCAGCCTTGATCTTCTCGCGGTCGCGGATGTCGATGGTGGTGCCAACAACCGCTTCCTTGCCTGCAATGGCCTGCGCCTCAGCCACAACCGCATCAATGTTTGCCTGGTTCAGATCGGCAACCATGATGTGTGCGCCGCGCTGTGCTGCCAGCAGAACCGTCTCGCGGCCAATGCCGGAAGCTCCACCCACAACCATTACGATGCGGCGGCTCAGCTCCTTCTCCGCTGGCTGACGCTGAATCTTGGCCTCTTCCAGCGCCCAGTATTCAATGCGGAATGCCTCGCTGGGCGGCAGTGCAACGTAGTTCTCTTCCGTTGCAAATGCCGACGTCGGTGCAGCAGGACCAGCCTGCGGCAGCTCTGCCGGGCAGGTACCGCCGCCTAGCTTACCGGCGCCGTCCATCACGTGGATTGCGTTCGTGTAGAACTCGCCCGTGATGCGGCTCTCAGCCTTGTTCTTGCCAAAGCTGAACATGCCCACGCCGGGGATCAGAACCACGGTCGGGTTTGCGTCGCGCATCTTCGGCGACTCCGGCAGCGCGTGGTTGTTGTAGTACACGGCATACTCATCGCGGTAGGTGGCCAGCGAAGAAGTGATCGACTTCTTCAGCGTCTCCACATCGCCGCTTGCCGGATCCCACTCCACGTACATGGGGCGGATCTTCGTGCGGATGAAGTGATCCGGGCAGCTGGTGCCCAGGTGCGCCAGCTTCTTGGCGAAGTTGCTGTTCACAAACTCCAGCACATCCGCGTGATCGCTAAACGTACCGATGAGGCGCAGCTTCTGGCTCACACCGCCACGGATGATCGGCATCAGCTGCGCTGCAAACGACGCGCGCTCTGCATGGCTGGTGTACTTGGCGCCACCAAATGCAGCAGGCGACTTCTTATCCAGGTGGTGCTTCTCAATGAACTGACCGATCTGGTCAATGATCGTTACGGTGTTCAGGTAGCTCTCACGCTGGGTCTCGCCCCACGTAAACAGGCCGTGGCCGCCCAGAACGATACCGTCGCAGCCGGGATTGTCTTCAACAGCCTTCTTCAGCATCATGCCCAGCTCAAAGCCGGGGCGCTGCCAGGGAACCCAAACGATCTTGTGGCCAAACTCCTTGTTGAACTGCTCCATCTTCTCCAGGCCGTTGGCCGAAGCAGCCAGAGCGATACCCCAGTCCGGGTGCAGGTGGTCAACATGCGGAAAGGGCAGAAAACCGTGCAGCGGCGTATCGATCGACGCAGCGGTCGGGTTGTTGTTGAAGGTACAGAGGGTGTACATGGCCACCATCTCATCCTCATGCTCAACACCGCGATAGCGCTTGATCAGCGACAGCAGCTTGTCGAGATACAGGGTGGCAAAGCCAGAGCGCTTGATGGAGCCAAGATCGCCACCGGAGCCCTTCACCCACATCACCTTGACGGACTCGCCAGTCAGCGGGTCAACCTCATCAAGCTTTGAGCTGGTGTTGCCGCCGCCGAAGTTGGTCAGGCGGAGGTCAGAACCCAGCAGGTTCGAGCGGTAACGGAGCAGTTCCGGAGCATCAAGCTTCGACGCAACAGCGTCATCCCAGCGATCTTCCAGAAACTTCAACTTAGCAGTGCTTGCCATGGAATCCCTTCTGATTTGGAGCCAAGACGGCGCTATGTCCGTACGGTGGCGGGTGAATTGTCTTAGCTGTATTCCGCCGGAATTATTGCATAGCGAGGTTGCAACTGGCAGCCGCCCCGGCGGGAAGCGTGAGACGTCTCAATTCTAGACCCAACCGCCACAATTGTGCGCACTCCGCACCGCCGTTGACCTGCTTTTCACCTTCGGCCTTCGCAAAGGCCATGTCCTGCCGGACGGGCCTCCTGCGCGGAGGGCGGGTGCTCACGCACCTTTTACTGGCTCCGCCTCACTCCTCCCGATGGTCGGGATGAAACGCATAGGCGCGGCTTTAGCCGCCGAGATAGAACACATCATCATTGTCCGGTGTGGCTTTAGCCACCGGGATAGCCAAAACCCATGAACTGTCATCCCGACCGAAGCGAAGCGAAGTGGAGGGACCTGCTTGTTATTGCGTCATGACGAAACCTGATCCCGACCAACGGAAGGGCCACCCAAAGGAGTAAAAAAGCGTGCAAACGCCCGCCCCACGCGCAGTGGGGCCGTCCGGCAGGACAAATCTTCTATTGAAGCG
>JAMFTB010000251.1 GCA_026225595.1 Terriglobus sp.
CCCGCTCACTGAAGTTTCTATTCTACGAAAGCGAGTTCCCTTGAGCACTGCCAGTCCTCTTCCGTTGCAGCCATTGCCGTCCAGCACCGTCTCAGAAGCTGAGAGCCTGGAGCTGAAACAGCAGGTGGCCAACCGCCTGGCAGAGCATCGCCAGCGCCGGCCGCTTCTCGCCCGGCAAAGCGGCAGTGCGGCGCAAACCGCCCAGCCGGTGGAAACGCACGCCAACGGACGGCAGCGCCATATTGTGGACTCCGTTACGGCTCGCTTTGCCCGCAGCCAGAGCTACCGTGACTTTCTGCAGGAGGAGGCCGAGACGGCCATCCGGCAGGCTGAAGCAGCGGCAGAGGTGGCCGTGCGCACCGCGCATGCCGTTGCCGCCGTACAGCAACAGCTATTGGACGAAATAGATCACTGGAACGAGCACGCGGAAAATGTTGGGCCGGCCGATGTGCTGCACTTCGCTCCGGAAGCCGAGATGCTGTTTGCGCCAGAGCTGGTGGAGAGCCATCCGCCGGTTGCGGCCATTTCTGAGCCTGTTGCGCAGTCGCGTCCTTCAGCACGAGCCACTGCGCCTCCGATTGAGTCGGCAGCCTCGCTCTTTATAGATCTGCAGCCGGAGATTCAAGAATCGCACGCGGTTGAGCAGTCGCCTATTGCCGCTGCCATGCCTGCACAAGCTGCTGCTCCCGCGCCCGTATTCGCAGAGCCGGTCCCTGAGCTTTCTGCGGTGGATGCGCTGCGTATCCGCACCATGCTTGAGACTGCAGAGCCAGCCACACTGCTGCCCACCAATCTTATTGAATTTCCCCGTCAGCTGATCGCCGCGCGACGTGCGCGTCCGCGCCATGCGGAAGGTCCTCTGCGCGACGAGGCAGATGCTGCGCCGGATCGCGCGCAGCTGCGCATATTTGAGGTGGACGCAAGCGCCGTCTCGGTTGAGCCCGCGGTGGAGAGCGTTCTGCCGGAGTGGTCTGACATCCGCCTGGACGCGCATGCGGAACCGCGCACAGCCACGCATACCGACGCGCAGATCTCCTTTGCCACGCCGTTGCAGGTTGCGCCACTGGGTGTGCGCACCATGGCCGCTGCTGTGGACGCATGCTGCATTGTGGCAAGCCTGCTGATGGCCGTGGGCGTTGCCGCCTATACGTCGCCGGTGTTGCCCACGGGCGTGTATGCGGCCGCTGCCGCAGGCGGTGCACTGGTGGCGTTTACGGTGGGTTACCAGCTGCTGTTCTTCACGCTGGCCGGAGCTACGCCTGGCATGCGCTATGCGCGTGTGGGGCTGTGTACCTTCAGCGATGAAAACCCCACACGCAGCGGTATGCGCCGCCGCGTGCTGGCGCTGATGCTGGCATGCATCCCGCTGGGCCTGGGTCTGCTGTGGGCCTGCCTGGATGAAGATGGCCTGGGCTGGCACGACCGCATCTCACGCATGTACCTGCGCGAGTATTAACCTACAGACTTGTCATCCTCGCCCCTCCCTACAGAATGCAGGTCCTTCGACTGCGCTGCGCTCCGCTCAGGATGACTACTCTTTGGAGTAGAACGGAGCAACATAAAAGGCGCTCACACAGTGAGCGCCTTTTATATTGTTGAGAACGGTACGAAGACTAGAACGTGGTGCTGACGGACAGGCGCAGTGTCTTACGCGGTTCGCGCAGGATGTAATCTGCGCCGTAGTACTGGATGGCCTGTGCATAGCTGTAGCGTCCCGCGGCTGAGTTGGGGAAGAATCCCGCGAACTCTGAGTTGCTTACAGCCAGCTGCTGCGGAATCGTCTCATACAGACGCAGCGGGTTGTACGCGTAGAACAGCCGGAAGGGCGCGTTCACGATGGGCAGAATCACCTGCAGCTCCGCACCGTTGGACATGCGCGGAACAAAGTTGGTGTGCGGTGCCGTCATCAGCTGCACAGGGAACTGAACCTGTTTGCCGCCGGAGCAGGCGCCGTTGATGTACGTGGGGCAGCCATACAGCGGGCTTGAGAGCGAAGCCGCACCCAGCACGCTCATCCGCACCTGTGAATCAACCAGGTTGCCTGTCAGGTTGAAGTCGGTGAAGAAGGCGAAAGTCACCTGCGACACGATCGGGATGCGGTACTCCAGGTTAGCCGTGAACGAGGTGTCGCCGCCGACGGTAACCAGGCGGTAGACCGGCAGCGGAATCTGCAGATTGCCCAGCGTGTTGTTCGTGGGGTCGCGCGGAACCAGTGATCCATCCGGGTTCGTGAGGTTGAACGCGATCTTCGTCGGGATGAAGCTGTACGGCGTGGCCGAACGGATATCAAAGCCGCGGATATCGTTTTCACCACCGCCGTACACGCGGTTGAAGGGCGGAGCCACTTCGCCGCCAAAGCCCTGCGAGTGGGCCAGCTGCATACGCATGCCAAGCACGTTGCGGCCATCGGAGTTAATGCGCAGCCCCTTCATGGGGTAGAACTGCCGGAAGCTGGCGACCGGCTCAATGTACTTCACGTTGCCGCCTGCGCCGGCGACCTGCACAGCGATGCTCACGTCGCGGCCACGGTGCGGGCCTGCCGCACGATCCACCGATGAGTAGGTGAACGACGGCGTGATCACAGACGACACAATGCCGTTCAGCGCGTTGTTCTGCGCAATGCCGCTGCGGAAGTTCAGCGTCTCAAACACGTTGCGGGTGTTGTCGTTGAAGGTGGTCACGTTGGAACGTGTCAGGCCATAGGAGATGCCCACGCGGGTGACGCCTGAAGCACTCTTGATCAGATGGCGCAGAGGCGTAGAGGCTGACAGGTTAAGGCCCGTGCTGGACTGGTTATAGTTCGTCAGCAGTGACTGCTGCGCATTGCTCAGGTTGGGATTCGCGCCGGTGGTGCTGTAGCTGCGGGCCGGGTTGAAGTCATACTTGCTGGCAAAGACCTGGAAGCCCAGAGAGACGGGCTTGTTGCGCAGATACGGCTCCGTAAAGCCGAAGGTAATGTGGCGCGACAGGCTGCCGATGTTGGCTACCAAGCTCAGCGTCTCACCCAGACCAAGGAAGTTATTGGTCTCGTAGTTCATACCAATGAACGAGCCAGACAGGCCGGACACGCCGCCGTTCAAACCGATGGAGTTCTTACCCTTCTCCTTCAGCTTCAGCAGCAGGTCCACGGTGCCTTCGTCGTTATTGGTGCGGGTTTCGCTGTCCTGGTCAGCCTTCAGCGCGTCAAAGTAGTTCAGCTGGTTCAGCCGCAGGATGGAGTTTTCCCACGCCTGGTTGTTGTACTGCTGACCTTCTTCCAGCATCAGTTCGCGGCGGATCACGCGATCGCGCGTGATGGTGTTACCGCTGAACTCAATGCGTGACACGTAGAAGCGCTTGCCCTGGTCAATATCAATGGTCAGCGTGATGGTGTCGTTCTTGTTGTCAAACGTGGGCTGCGGCGTGCCGACAAAGTTGATGAAACCCAGCGAGCCATAGGCCTTGCGCAGGTTCTCCAGTCCCTTGCCGAACAGCGTGGTGTTGAAGTATTCGCCGTCCTTCTGCGCAAACTGCAGGCGCAGCGCACGCTCATTCACAACGGTCTTGTCGTAACCGGTGAACTTGATGGCGGCCAGCTTGTAGCGCTTGCCCTCATCAATCGGGATGTTGATGTCAATGCGCTTACCGTCGCTGGGCTTCATGGTGAAGATGTTGAAGCCGCCTGAGTCGCGGATCTTGGTGGCGGGCTCGCCGGGCGATGCATTGAAGTAGCCGCGCTCGCGGTACGCCATGCGCACGCGTTCCACGTCCTCGTCCAGCTTGGTTGCGTCAAAGGTGCGCGCAAACAGGTTCTCAAGAATGATGGAGTGCGGAATGCCGACGGGCTTGCTGTTCTTCATGGCAGCGCGCAGTGTGCGGCTGTTGATGCGGTTGTTGCCCTCAAAGCCGATCTTGCCCACCTTTACGGTGGGGCCTTCCTTCACGACGAAGGTAACGGCTACGCGTGCGGGCGGAATGGTGCGGACTTCCGTCTTGACGGTTGCAAACTGGTGGCCGTGCTCGCTGAGCAGCGCCTTCAGGATGACTTCAGCCTTCTTGATGCGGGTGGGGTCGTACTGGCTCTCCACCGTCAGGCCAACTTTTTCCTTCTTGTCGCGATCCAGAACGTCAGACTGCGTGACGGAGCTAAGTCCCTTGTAGTTGATCTCGCCAATGGTCGGCTTCTCGCGCACGATGACGATCAGCTGAACGCAGTTGTCGCCCTGCGCCTTTTCAATGCGCACATCGTCAAAGAAGCCCGTGTTCATCAGGGAATTGAAGTCGCGCTCCATCGTCGCCTTGTCGTACGGGCTGCCCTGCCGTGAAAACAGGCGGGCAATGATGGATTCTTTGGGATAGCGACGGTTGTTAATGACCTGCACCGCACACAGTGGCTTGCCCACATCGGGATCACTGTCCACGACTGCCTGTGCGGCCATACGCGTTGGTTGGAACACAGCCCCGGCAAACGCCAGCGCCGCCAGCAAAGTACCGCCGCCAATGGCGCGACGTACCCCGATCAGACGATGAAGTGAGGAGAACCGCACATTCAGTTGCTCTTGACTCGGACGGCCGGAACCGACCTGCTCTACGGTTTTAATAACAACACCCTCACTGCATGAAACTCGCCCGCACAGGATGCCCGCGGCATCGCCCACTCTCTTGGCTTTCGTGCGTATCTGCTCGAAAGACGATTATAGGGGAACTAGGAGAGCAGGAGCGAGTAGCCAAAGCGGCACACTGTGCCGGAAACCGCACGGCTGCACCCAAATTGGTGCAGCAAATGCATCTCCTGCGCGCTATGAGCGTTTTTTCTCATTGATTTCTGCTCCCAATTCTTGACGAGAAAATTTCTGATCAACGAGAAGATTTCTCAACGACGAGAACGTTGATACCCCGCCAGCGTCCCATACGTAGGTGTCTTCTTTTGTTACAGCACGTTCGATCGTTGCCAATGCTCGCCAGCAGTATCGGCTGGCGTGGCTGATTCTTTTGCTGGCCGCCGCCGTTCTTGCCGGGGCCG
>JAMFTB010000252.1 GCA_026225595.1 Terriglobus sp.
CATCCGCTGGCCGCGGCTATGATGCGCGCTGCTGCTGATCGCGGCTTGACGCTTGCGGAATGCAACGACTTCACTGCTGAGCCGGGGTTGGGCGTAACCGGCACCATTGGCAACCATGTGGTTGCATGTGGCAATGCAGCGTGGCTCGCGTCATTGCACATAGATGCGAATGCTCTCGAAGGCGCTGCCGATGCGCATCGGCAGCGGGGCGAGACTGCGGTGCTGGTGGCAATTGATGGCCACGCCGCGGGTGTCATTGCCATTGCGGATACGCTTCGCGCACATGCAGTGGAGACGGTTGCAGCGTTGAAGCAGGCAGGCGTTGAAGTGGTGATGCTCACAGGCGATCACGCAGCGACAGCGCGTGCCGTCGCTGCGCAGCTTGGCATTGAGTATGTCGCCGGTGTCTTGCCCGCGGGCAAGGCGGAGACAGTGAAGCTGTATCAGCAGCGCAGTCGCGTGGTGGCCATGGCGGGCGACGGCGTCAACGATGCACCCGCGCTGGCCGCTGCAGACGTTGGCATTGCCATGGGCACAGGGACTGACATTGCGATGGAGTCCGCAGGCATCACGCTGCTGCGCGGCGACCTCCGTGCGCTGCTGCAGGCGCGGCAGCTGAGCACCGCAACCATCCGCAACATTCGGCAGAACCTTTTCTTTGCGTTTGCCTACAATGCGATCGGCGTTCCGGTTGCTGCGGGTGTGCTCTACCCTTGGCTGGGCGTGTTGCTTAGCCCCATGATTGCGGCTGCGGCCATGAGTTTGAGCTCTGTGAGTGTGATTGGCAATGCTCTGCGGCTGCGTCGTGTGCCGCTGGCGCGTTCGTAGGCGGAGTAGCGATACTCGGCCACGCACATCTTCGCCGCTACCGGCATAATGCAGATCCCTCTCCTGCGCTGCGGGATGACAGATGTCTAAGGTGTCTCCACTTCATCCTTCGCTTCCAGCGGCAGCGAGCCTTCTTCCAGCGCCGTGGTGTCGTAGCCCTTGTGATTGCCGATCTGTTGCGAACGGTAGATGCCGCTGTGGCCGGAGAAGAGGTAGCTGAAGATGCAGGCCACTGCGGCGTATGCGCCTACCTCTGAGCCGAAGAGTTCCATCGCCATGAACGTGGATGCGACTGGCGTATTGGCTGCTCCGGCAAAGACCGCAACAAAGCCCATGCCCGCCAGCAGCGAGGGTGGCAGCGGCAGCACGTACGACAGCGCATTGCCCAACGTTGCTCCGATGAAGAACAGCGGTGTGACCTCGCCGCCTTTGAAGCCCGCGCCCAGCGTGACCACGGTGAACAGGAACTTCGCCAGCCAGTCATACGCGGGCTGCGGGCCATGGAAGGCTGCGACGATGCCGGGTATGCCCAGGCCGATGTACTTGGTGGTGCCCAGCACGAAGACCGCCGCGGCCACGACTACGCCTCCTGCAAAGGGCCGCAGGGGCGCCCATGCAATGCGCGCGCGCAGCCACGCGGAGAGGCCGTGCACCGTCTGCGCAAAGGCCATTGCGACAAGTCCAAAGACAACTCCGGCAACAGCCGCCAGCAGCAGGCCACGCACGGAGATGGGTGGCGTTCCAGTGACCTGGTACGCCGTGTGCAGGATTCCCCACGCACGCGTGGTCAGGTCGCCGGCAAAGGCGGCCACCAGGCACGGCCCCAGCGCGGCGTAGCTGACGGAGCCGATGGAGAGCACCTCCAACCCGAAGACCGCGCCTGCCAACGGCGTTCCAAACACTGATGCAAAGCCGGCGCTGATGCCGCACATCAACAGGATGCGCCGTTCCGCGGGCGACAGCCGGAACGGTTTCGCCAGCTGGTCGGCCAGCGATGCGCCCGTCTGGATGGCCGTACCCTCGCGCCCGGCAGAGCCGCCGAAGAGATGCGTGAGGAAGGTGCCGATGAGAATGAGCGGCGTCATGCGCACGGGGATGGTGCGCTGCGGGCTGTGTACCTCGTCCAGGATGAGGTTATTGCCGCGCTCCACCGCCGTGCCCAGGTACAGGTACATGCAGCCCACTGCAAGCCCGGCAAGCGGCAGCAGAGCGATGAGCCACCGGTGCGACTCGCGGATATCCGTAGCCACGTTCAACGACCACAGCAACAATGCAGAGGCGGAGCCAGCCAGCACACCTGCGGCAAGCGCAAGCGGGGCCCATCGCAGCAGGTAGCGCGCCATGGCGGCGGTATCTTTTATCAGGCTGTTGTGAGTTTTCAGCGGCTTTTTAAGCGGTGATTTAAGCAAGGGGCCTCCTACGTCTTCCGTAGGAGTCATCAGCAACGTCCGTACCGGCACGCGCGGTTCTGGCGGAACCCCATCGCCATCTGAATTGAACTCAGGCTAACACGGCAGCCCGCCGATTCGCGTCCGGCGCACACGCTACTTTCGCATCGTTGTGTCCGACTGCTAGGCTGTTCCCCATGCGAAACTTCGGCCTGCGTCACCTGCTGCTGTGCTCCCTGCTCTCTGTTCCCGCGCTGGCCCATGCGCAGTTTGGCGGCGAGGGCAAGCCGACCAACGACACCGCCACCATCCACAGCGTGTGCAAACGCGACGGTACGCAGACGGTCAGCGATGACTTCTCCGGCTCGCACTACATCGACCACACGCCCACCATCAAGTACATCCTGCCCATTGAAGGTGCGCGCGCGCGCGGCGAGTGGACCGAGGTTGAACGGCTAGCCAATATGAGCATCAAGGTTGCGCCCAACTGCTACTACCCCTACTTCGCCAAGGCACAGGCGCAGCTCTACTACTGCAAGATCCCGGATGCGAAGACGACGCTGGAAGACTTCGTAAAGCGCGCTGACGGCAAGCCGGAATATGGTCCGCTGGTAACCGTGGGCAAGAACATGCTGGATTCCATCAACAGCGGCGATGCTGCGAGTAAGTGCCAGTAAGCCGTCTTTCAAACAAGAACAAAGGCAGAACGCAAAGGCCGCTAAGGTTGCGCGAAGTACGCGAAGGTTCAGGTTTGAATTCTTTGCTGTTCCCTTCGCGACCTTAGCGGCTTTTCCTTTGCGTCCTTCGCGTTCTGCTTTTTTGATGTTCAGCGACGCGGCCGCAACAGCGGTGCCAGCGTCAGCAGCAGGGCTATAAGGCAGGCTGCAATCGCGAACTCAATTTTCTGCAGACGCGTGACGTGCCAGCTTGCCATCACAGGCGCGCGATAGTCGGGGTTTGCCTCCAGCAGCCCCATGGTTGCCAGCACCGGCTGCTGCTTCGGCTGGAAGTGCTCCGCGTAGGCGTAGCGGATGGGCAGCAACGCCATGTTGCCCAGCAGCATGCGCACCGGTGAGGCCGACAGCGGCTGGTAGCAGATCTCGCGCCGCCGCATCTCCAGCACCACGTTGTGCGGCAGGGCCGTCTTCGTACCATCCGCAATCACACCCACACCAATGTCCGCATCGTCCTGCAGATTGGCCCCTATGGTGAAGGCGGCAGCTGCGCTCTGCGGAGTCAGCCGCGCCACGGTGCTCTCCGCGTTGCTCAGGTTATCGCTTGGAGCAGCGCGCAGCGTCAGCTGCTGCGGAGCCTGCGGCGCTGGGTCCACGCGTATGCGCTCCACCGGCACATGCGCGGGCAGCAGGCCGTGGGCAAACAGCTGCGTATGCGCTGGGTCTTCCTGGACCACATCAGGCGACGCTTCCCTCCCCGGCAGCAACGGCAGTGTCAGCGACGGCTCATACTGCGCGCGGTCACCGGGCAGCGTCTCCGCGGAGTTGCCGGTGCGGTCATCGAACGAAACGTCCATCGCATACGGCAGCAGGCGGCCATCCTGCACCAGCCGCACATCGCGCAGGCCGGGGGCGGCGTGTGCGTACAGGTCGGCATCCAGCACGACACACTGCTCGTCAGCCGCGTGCCCCGTCGCGGGCATCAACTGGCGTTGCCAGCGGAAGTGCGTCTCCAGGCCGCGTGGCCGCAGCGCCTGCATAGGTGCTTGCGCAGGCACTGCTGCTTGAACAGCCAGCAGCATCATCGCCGAGAGTGTTGGAAGCAGACGCATAGAGAGCCACACCACGCACGCGTGCCTGTGATGTTCTGCCGATTGTAGCGACTTAGATCCCCGGGCCGCAGCAAGGCAACGCAGCCCGCTGCAGGGTTCGGCTATGTCCACGTCCCTGGTTCTGCTTGTTCTATCTCTACCGCTTTGTTCGGACGGAACGCCAAAGCCAATCCACCGCGATTCCAAAGGCGTTTCCAATCCACAAGGCGAACGTGACCTCTAACGACTGCCCGGTCAATTTATGGAAAAGGAAAGACACCACAAGGAAAGCAATGGCGAGAACAGAAGTGGCCGCAACATCGGCGATGACGGCTGGACGACGACGAGACGCTCGAATCGACAGCAGCCGCGACACGCCGACAACGCAACCTGTGAAGAAGGCTGCCAGCATGATCCACTTCCAGTCGAGGATCGCGAAGGCGTGGGCAAGATCGTCCATTGAGCGGAATGGTATCGCAACTACTTGTGGGCGTAGCGAAAAACTGTGAGGACAAACGATATAGTGCAGAGCATGCACCTGGACGAGACCCTGCTGCTGGTGGACGACGACGAAACCACGCGCGATCTGCTGGCGTTGCTGCTGGAAGCAGAGGGCTGGCAGGTAACAGCGGTTGAGAGCGGCAATGCCGCCGTGGAGCACGTCCGCACATCTGTACCGCACGTCATCCTCAGCGACCTGCAGATGCCCGGCCTGTGCGGCACCGCAATGGCAAATGCCCTGCACGAGGCATGCGGAGACAATGTGCCGCTGCTGCTGGCCATGACGGCAACCGTGCGTGAGTCGGCTCCGGAGGGCTTTGATGCTCTGCTGGTCAAGCCCTTTCCGCCGGATGCGGTGCGGCCCCGATGCGAGGAACTACGCGCCGGGGCCGTCCATAAGCAAAACGCGGCAGAGCCAATCGTCGACAAGGAAGAACCAATCATCGACACAACCGTGCTGGCGCGGCTGCAGGCCAGCATGCCCGCCGATCGTCTGCGTGCGCTGTACGATTTCGCCCTGGCAGACGCGGAGGAACGCATCACCCGCATGGCCGCTGCAGCCAGCGAAGGGGACGATGCCACGGTGCGCAGCCAGGCCCATGCGCTGAAGGGCAGCTGCGGCATGGTGGGCGCTATGCGTCTGCAGGCAATGGCGGCGACGGTTGAAACCAAAGGTCTGCCGACCGGCGCTAAAGGGGATGCAGGGGGAACCAAGCCATTGACCACATTGCATCCCTTTGCGCATTTCCGTGAAGCGATTGCCGATATTCGGCATATGCTGGAGAAACTTCACGCAGGCTGACATCTCCAGGTCTGTGACTGGAAGCAGCGCTGACTACGAATGCGGAGTAAGGATTTGCAGAAGAGCGCAAACGGCACCACCACAGCCTCGCGTCCCGTACCTCGCCCCGTTAGTGGAGTACCGGTACGCCTGGTCGTTGCAGACGATCATCCCGTTGTGCGCTTTGGCGTGAAGAACATGCTGATGAGCGAGCCGGGATTTGAAGTGGTTGCAGAAGCCGAGGACGGCGATGACGCCATCACCATGGCGTTGGAGTATGAGCCCGATGTTCTGCTGCTGGATCTGCAGATGCCGCGCCTGCCGGGACTGGAAGCCATGCGCGCCATCATGTCCAAGTCACCGCGCGTCAAGATCATCCTGCTGACCAGCACCATCTCAACCCAGCAGATTATTGAAGCCCTGCAGATTGGCGCACGCGGCATTGTGTTGAAGGATTCGGTCGCAGGTGATCTCACGGAATCGATCCGCGCCGTGACCACCGGCGATTACTGGATTGGCGGCGAACGCGTGGTGAACCTGCTGCAGGCGCTGCATGGCCTGATGGCGCAGGCAGCCGTCGTGCCGGAGAAGAAGACCTTTGGCTTGACTCCGCGTGAACTGGAAGTGGTCCAGTGCATTGTGGAAGGCTGCAGCAATAAGGACATTGCCAAGCAGTTCAACATCAGCGAAGAGACCGTGAAGCGTCACCTGTCCAACACCTTCGATAAGACCGGCGTCTCCACACGGCTGGAGCTTGCTCTCTTCGCCATCTCACACAAGCTGGTGGAGCCTATCTAAGAAAGTGCGTTTGCATGCAGCCGGTGGTTGCCTGTAGAGCAAAGATTTTAAAGGGCGTGGCTTCGGCCGCGCCCTTTCTTATTTCGCTTTCCTTTCTCAATTGGGGCAACCATTTTCGAATGCAATTTCGAGCGGATTTCGCTATGTCTGCTAGACTACTCAGCCTTCCGCGCAAGCATCCCTTATGACGAGACGAATACGCCTGCGCCGCAGTATGCGCGATTGGGCAGACCGTCCACGAGGGACACGATGAACAAGCAAGTGAATTCTGCACGCTTTGGCGCAGCAGTGTTGTTGACGAGCGTTCTGGCCTGCAGCGGCTTTGCCCGCGCACAGGAACTAAACCCCACCGCCGATCCAAAGACCAATCCCCGCGCCGGCATTCAAAATGGCGGCAATCCCGTGGGCGAGTTGAACGGCGTGCCGCTATACCGCGTGAATGTTGTGCGCCGCGATCTGGATGCAGTGAACTTCCTGCACCGCAGCGGATCCACAAAGCTGGACATGACCGGCACGCAGCTGCTGGTGGGCGCCAAGGGCGATGCCAAGGTGCAGAGCGACAAGGGCCGCCTGGCCATCAACGTTCACCTGCAGGGCCTTACGCCCGCAAACGGTTTTGGTCCGGAATACCTGACCTACGTTCTGTGGGCCATCACCCCGGACGGTTCGCCGCAGAACCTGGGCGAGGTGCTGCCCACGGGCGGCGGTCACTCCGTGGATATGCAGGTCACGTCGAACCTTCAGTCCTTTGGACTCATCGTGACGGCTGAGCCTTACTTTGCGGTCCGCGTCCCCAGCGATGTGGTGGTCATGGAAAACCACATCATTGAAGACAAGACCAACGGCGTCCTTGAAAAGGTAAACGCCAAGTACACCCTGCTGCCCCGCGGCATGTACGCGCAGACAGAAGGCTCCAAGACCGTGTTCAAGCCCGTTACGCGTAACGAGCACAGCCCGCTGGAACTGTATGAGGCACACAACGCCCTGCAGATTGCAGAGATGGCAGGCGCAGACCAGTACGCGCCCGACATCATTGCGCAGGTGAAGACCAACATCCAGAACGCGGACCAGGCGGACATGGGCAAGCATCGTGACGAAAAGATGGAGATCACGATGGCTCGCGAGGCCGTGCAGCGTGCAGAGGACGCGCGCGTCAGCACCATCCGCAAGAAGGAGCAGGAGCGCCAGGTAGCTGAGGTGGACGCACGCAAGGCAGCCGAGCTGCAGGCGCAACAGTCAGCCATGAACGCACAGCAGCAGCAGGCTGCAGCAGACCGCGCCAAGGCTGAGGCAGATCGCCAGGCTGCGGAGCGTGCCAAGGCTGATGTCGCCGCAGCAGATGCGAACGCTGCTGCTGCCAGCTCTGCCGCGCAGGCAGAGGCAGCACGCCAGCGGGTGGTTGAGATGCGCGAGAAGCTGCGTGCACAGCTGAACGCCGTGCTGGCAACGCAGGAAACGGATCGTGGCCTGATCGTTACGCTGGGCGACGTTCTGTTCGACACCGGCAAGAGCAACCTGAAGCAGAACGCGCAGATCTCGCTGGCCAAGGTCTCTGCCATTGTGCAGCAGTACCCTGACCTGAAGCTGCAGATTGAGGGCTACACGGACTCCGTGGGCAGCGATGAACTCAACTTGAAGCTGAGCCAGAGCCGTGCAGATTCCACGCAGGCCTTCCTGGTGAACAACGGCGTTCCGCCGACCAACGTGACTGCGACCGGCTTCGGCAAGTCGCACCCGGTGGCAGACAACGCTACCGCTGCAGGCAAGGCACAAAATCGCCGCGTGGAGATGGTCGTATCCGGTCCGTCCATCGGCGTGCAGACGAAGGCTGAGCCCACAACTGGTCAGTGACAATCACGAAACGTACACGCGAAAGAGGGGCTGCTTAGGCAGCCCCTCTTTATTGTTGTTGCAAACTCTTATGCCTTGGCTGCAGCATCGCGGCGGCGCTTGAACTCTGCCGGAGTCGGAATCGGCTCAAGGTTGCGGCCTGCGAACATGTCTTCAAAGACAGCCTTCAGCTCGCCGCCGATCAGCCCGTTCGATGCCAGAATCTCGCGCGAATCCAGCAGGAACGGAGAGCCGTCAAAGCGCGTAACCTCGCCGCCCGCTTCTTCCACCAGCAGCACACCCGCTGCGGTATCCCACGGATTCAGATTGAACTCCCAGTAGCCCTCCACGCGGCCACACGCCGTGTACGCCAAGTCAATCGCCGCAGCGCCCGCGCGGCGCAGGCCGTGCGTGCGTAGCGTGAGCTCATGGTAGAAATGCGCGTTCGGATTCTCATGCCGCTTGTGCGATGGAAAGCCCGTGGCCAGCAGCGACTCCTGCAGCATGGCCGTCTTTGAGACGTGAATGCGGCGGCCATTCAGATACGCGCCCTTGCCCCGCTCCGCCAAAAACAGCTCATCACGCAGCGGTTCATAGATCACGCCTGCGACAACGATGCCGTCAGCATCCGGGGCCGTGCCAGCGGGGCGGTGCTCCAGTCCCATCGACACGCAGAAGTACGGAAAGCCGTGCGCAAAATTCGTCGTGCCATCCAGCGGATCAATGTACCAGCGATACTCCGCCTCAAGCTTCTCGCGCGTGCCCTCTTCGCCGTAGATGCCGTGCGTGGGAAACAGCGTGTGCAGCCGCTCACCGATGAGCTTCTCGCTGGCGCGGTCGGCCTCCGTAACAATGTCGACATCGCCTTTGAACTCTGCGGTCACGCCGCGTTCGTAGTACTGGCGCAGCAACGCACCGGCTTCACGCGCAACCTCCGCGGCGGGCATTGCAAAGGAAAACTGGCTGGGGTCAAAGAGGCTCATGGCAAGGTTAGGATACTCCCCATATATAAAGCCCCGTTTTGTCCTGCCGGACGGCCCCGCTACGCGCGGGGCGGTCACTTCGTGACTGGTACTCGGCTTCGCAGTGGGCCTCCCTCTGGTCGGCGTTAAATTTGATCCCGACCATCGGGAGGGGCTAAGCGAAGCAGGAAAAAGGTGCGTGAGCACACGCCCTCCGCGAAGGAGGCCCGTCCGGCAGGACATGTGCGATTAAACGCCGTCAGCGAGCGTCTGCGTAGTAGCCGGTACGGTAGCGCATCGAATCCACGGCAGACTTCGCCGGATCCTTCAGCGAAACATCAATGCGGCGGAAGCTTGAATCTACGCCACGCTTTGGAGCGTAATAGCCGATGAGGTACTGGTTGCGCAGATCGTCGGACAGATGTGCGAAGGCGCTGCGCAGGTCTTCCTGCTCGGTGACGTAGAAGTACTTGCCGCCGGTGTCTTCCGCCATCTGGATGAGCGCGTGTTCCCCGCCCACGTTGCGCCCTGCGTCTGCCATGATGGGCACGATGATGATCGGATAGATCGCCGCGCCCGCACGCTGCGCCTCTGCAATGGCCCTGGTGTAACCAATCTCTTTCTTGCTGGTGTTGTCGCCGCCATCCGTAACAAGAACCAGAACGCGACGGCGCGTGGCATCCGGCTTCGCCTCGGTCAGCCGCTGGCTGGCGACGTACACGGCGTCATACAGCGCGGTGTCATCACCCTTCTCCAGCCGCTTCAACCCATCGTCAATTCGCTTCGGATCATTGGTGTACGACACCATCTCGCGGGACTCATACGAGAAGCCGATCAGGTCCATCTCATCTTCCGGCCGCAAAATCTGTTCCGCAAAACGCTTTGCCGCATCGCGCTCCGTACGGAACTGCGTATAGACCGAGCCGGACGTATCCACCGACATTACGATGGACAACGGCGTGCTCGCCTCCCGCTCAAAGATGGCGATCTTCTGCGTGCGTCCATCTTCCTTCACGGTGAAGTCATCCTGCGACAACCCGGACACCGCAACGCCATGCGCGTCCACCACGTTGACCGGCACGTTCACCAGCCGCGTATCCACACGGATCACCGGCACAGAGGAGTCCTGCGCGGAGCCCGGCGTCTGCTGCGCGAGCGGGCTGCCTGCGAGCAGAAGTGCGGCAACAACTGTTAGGGAAACGGCGTTCAATGCGGGTGGGGCTCCAAGGGGAAACATACACTGTTCCCCGCTTATTGGACTGTGACGAGCATCGTGATGTGAGCGGCTACAGGGTTCCACAACGTGCGAGCCTGGGTGAAAACCAAAACAGAACGCAGCGATCGCGGCGGATTCGCGGCGATCGCGGCGTTATGCTCTTCTTTTCGTTCGGCCATGCTGCCGCCTGGCGACTGCTTCTGCCCGCCAACATCACAGCGCAAAATTTCAGTTGCGTACGCACGGTCTTCGTGTAGATACTTTCACCGCTTGTCGAACCGCGACCGAAGCGGCGGCGAAGCCGGGAGAAGCGAAACACCATGATCAAACTTTCGACCCTATGTGCCG
>JAMFTB010000253.1 GCA_026225595.1 Terriglobus sp.
GACAGCGCATACCAGACCGTGAAGGTGAAGTAGCAGCCGATGGCCAGTTCTATCCACGGAATGATACCGAGGCGCTTCCGGTAGACCTTGGCCTGAGACTTTTCGCCTTTGGCCAGGACGCGGTATTTCGGCGTTCGCGCAAAAGCCGATTTGTGGCCGACCAGGGCTTCGAGCACGGCCTTCGTATTGGTGATGGTGAGGCCGACGCCGAGCGCCATGAGAAACGGCAGGTAAAGGAACGTCTTGTACCAGGTCTTCGGGAAGAGTTCTTTCTGGCTGACTAGATAGAAAGACGAGACGGACATCGTACTCGCCATAAATAACGGCAGGTCGATCAGCAGCATTTGCAGGGGACCCTGCCAGGAACGGATGATCATCGCCGGCATCAGCAGCGTGCTGAGCACGATCATCAGCGGGTAGCTGATGTTCGCAGTGAGGTGGTACCAGGCTTCGAGCTTGACACGAAAGGGAACATTGCTGCGCATCACCGTGGGCAGAATCTTCTTGCCGGTCTGGATCAGGCCCTTGGCCCAGCGCGCCTGCTGCGTCTTGAACGCGGTCATTTCAATGGGCAGCTCCGCGGGGCACTCCACGTCCTGCAGGTATTTAAACTTCCAGCCCTTCAGCTGCGCGCGATAGCTCAGGTCCGTGTCTTCCGTCAGCGTGTCGTGCTGCCATCCGCCCGCTTCATCAATCGCCGTGCGCCGCCACATGCCAGCCGTGCCGTTGAAGTTAAAGAACACACCGGCACGCGAACGTCCTCCATGCTCCAGCACGAAGTGTCCGTCGAGGAGGATTGCTTCAACCTGAGTCAGGAAGCTGTAGTTGCGGTTCAGGTGTGTCCATCGCGTTTGCACCATGCCCACGCCGGGTTCAGCAAAGTGGTTCACCACCTTGTAGAGCCAGTCGGTCGGCGGCACAAAGTCTGCGTCAAAGATGGCGATGAGCTCACCCTTGGCGGTGTTCAGGCCCGCATCCAACGCGCCCGCCTTGTAGCCGTAACGATCCTCGCGGTGCAGGTAATGAATAGGCTGCGGTGGCAGGCCGGCGGTGCCCTCCGCATAGCGCGCAACAATGGCTGCGGCGACGTCATGCGTTTCATCGGTGGAGTCGTCCAGCACCTGGATCTCAAAGCGATCGCGCGGATAGTCAATGCGGCAGCAGGCGTCCACCAGCCGGTCCACCACGTACTGCTCGTTGTAGATGGGGAGCTGCACGGTGACGAAGGGCAGATCGCCCTCCGCAAACTGCATGGGGGCGTTCTTGCTGGTGGCCTCGCGCTTCTTGTTGCGGTAGTACAGCCACACCAGCTGGTAGCGATGGACGCCGTAGAAGGCAAGGATCACCATCACGATGAAGTACGGCACAAGGATGCTGATGTCGAAGGTGTTCCAGTGGTACAGCCCATGGAAGCGTCTGGCGCGGTCGCCTGTCTGGTTGGCCACCCAGGTGGAGAAGCCGTTCCGCTGAGCGAACAACAGCAGAGCAATCGTCTGGATGTGAGTAAACAGAAGGCTCTCCGCAGCAGGAAATCAGGCTCAACCGATTCTACCGGAGCGAATTGTAGTTGCAGAATGTTGATTGCTCTGAGGCAGCACGGATCTCGCGGAAGATGTCGCACGACTCTCTACGAATCTGTCATCCAGCAGCGCAGCGGAGGGATCTGCTGTTTGCTTCAGGCGCCCCAATACCATGCCAGTCATCACAGCGTCGCATGCGTTCGCGCGTAGCGCGAACATGTCCGCATTTGTGCCCCCTGGAAGGGCCACGGTGGGCCGGCACACATGCAGATCCCTCCGCTGCGCTGCGGGATGACAAGAGAGGAGCTGCGGAATGGCAAGCTGACCCAAGGCCTGGCTGGGCTGGCATAAATCGCCTTCGGCGCTGAATGCTACGTTACTTCGCCTTCATGGATGCTTCTACTTCTTCTGCCGTGTGCGGCAGGTTGGCGCTGGTGTTTACCAGCTTGCCGTTGGCGTCGACGTAGAAGGTGTCTTCAATGCGCACGCCCAGGTTTTCTTCCGGGATGTAGATGCCCGGCTCAATGGTGAAGACGACGCCGGGTGTGAGCACCTGCGTGGACAGCATGCCATCATGCACATCCACGCCCACGCTGTGGCCCATGGAGTGGATGAAGTACTTGCCCAGCGGCTCGCCGTGCAGGTCTTTGCCGTGCGTGTTGATGTACTCGAATGCGACGCGGTCCAGCGAATCGTTAGGTTCGCCAGTACGCATGGGCAGGCCGCCCAGCACAGACTTGCCGCTGACAAACGCCGCGATGGCCGCTTGTTGTGCGCCCAGAACGATGTTGTAAATCTCTCGCTGGCGCGCGGAGAAGTGGCCGCCCACGGGCACCGTGCGGGTAATGTCGCCGGCGTACATGCTGCACTCTGCGGCTGCGTCGATTACCACCAGGTCGCCGGTCTTCATCACGCGATCATCGTCTGAGTAATGCAGCCGCGTGGAGAACGGACCGGAGCCGACGATGGACGCATACGACGGCCGCTCGCAGCCCTGCGAACGAATCTTGTAGTAGATCAGGCCTTCAATCACGTTCTCGCCCACGTTGGGGCCAATCATCTTCCACGCCTCGCGGTGCGCCGCTGCGGATACATCGGCGGCCTTCTGAATCTGCTTGAGCTCGCTCTCAGATTTGAACTGCCGCTGCAGCGTCAGCGGAACGGTCACGTCCTGCATGGCGATTTCGCCTGCGCGTCCAAGGCTTTGCGCGAGCAGCGCCATCAATGGATGCGCCTGTGCCGTCTCCGGCTCAGACCAGACGCGCGTCGCACGGCGGCCGAAGTTGTGCCGGATGTCGCCTCGCGTGGCGCGGTCCAGCTCGGCGACGAGGTCGGTCATGGGACGAACCTCGTCTACGCCTGCGGCCTTGGCTGCGGTGGTGTCTGCGGGGTCAAGCTTGCGGCCGGTGTAGAGCTCAAGCCGCAGGTTGCGCGTGGGCAGGAAGAGGATTTCGCGGTAGGGCTCGGCCGGTTGCACGCCTGTGGTGGCGTTGCCTTCCTCGGGCAGCGGAGCTTCGATGACGAGCGCTGCGCCGGGCTCCGTCCAGCCGGTGAGGTAGAAGAAGCTGGAGTCCTGGCGGAAAGGTGTGAAGTCCAGCGTCGGCTCCTCTGCCGCGAAGAGGATTGCTACGCCGCCGTTGAGCTTCGTTGAAAGCGCTACGCGCCGTGCGTGGTACTCCGCAGGCGGAGCTTTCTCAAGCGCATGGGCAAATGTGGATGCGGACAGGACAGCGAGGAGAACGGCAACGAAGCGGCGCATGCGGAAATTCTAACGCTCAGCAATTGAAGCTCCCATCTAGAATAGAGTCACGATATTTGGTGGGTGCGAATAGGTGGCTATTCCTAGCGAGGACGATAAGCATTTCTCCCTGAGTCCAAAGGAAATCTTGCTTACGCTGTTTGGAACGGCGCTCGCCTTAGGCTCTCTTAAGGCTGACGATCCAATTGTAATTATCCCAATGCTGTTAGTTGCTGGACTCGCATTCATCGCGCTGTGTGTCCTGCACCGGGGAAAGCCATTTGTACGCATACTATCGGCAGTAATCGCGGTACTTATCCTGAGCTTCATTGGCTGGAGAGATCTCAGGCGTGTTTCGCCACAGAGTGAATTCAAGCCTGTTGCGACTACGAAAGATGCGGAGTCTTCCTCTGCCGTTGATCGGACAGCAGTTCATACCACAGAGCTAACTGAGCGTGAAGCAAAACAGAATCGCCCCAAAGGCAATTTGGGCGTTAGGCCGTCAAGTACTATCGGCGAGGGATCGATCGCCTCTCGTCACCCTCTGAGTCCAAGCGAGTCAGAGCGATTCGTGGCAGGGCTGCAAAAAGTCAGCACGTTGAAGGGTAGTGTACGGCTATCGTGTCCCGCCGCAGACGAGGCCGCTTGCGTATATGCAGCGCAATATATTGATATCTTCAAGACAGCCGGCTGGACAGTGGAGGGCGGTATCGTAAACCGCGTAACCCTAGGGATTCCTTACTCAGGCATAAGGCTGTTTTCGCACAGCGACTTTGGCTTTGATCCGAACATGAAAGCTGGGGAGGGGCACTGGCTAAAAGTAACCCCCTTTTCAACAGCTCTGGAGCAAGCGTTTATAAACATTGGGTTCGGATCCGAACGCGGCGGAGAAGTTGACCTGTCAGAAGATATGACGAATGTTTACTTTGGACCGCCAGAATCGCCGGACGCCTCCAAAGCCACTTTCGACCGAACTAAGAAACAACTTGTTGCTTTTAGAGCTATTCCTGGTGGAAAGTGACCGCTCACTTTCTCAATTCAGGAACATGGTGCGGTAGAGGGTGTCGCGTTGGGCTGGCTTGAAGCCTGCGTCACGGATGATGCGGCGCAGCTCTTCTTCCGTAGTGCAGTTGGCGGTGCCCGCTGCCTTCACCACGTTCTCTTCCAGCATGACGGAACCAACATCATTTCCGCCAAAGCGCAGACCCATCTGCAGCACCTTCAGCCCCTGCGTTACCCAGCTGCTTTGCACGTTTTCAATGTTGTCCAGGTACATGCGGCTGATGGCGAGCGTCTTCAGATACTCAACTGAAGTTGCCTCATCCCATCCGCGGCCGCCAAGGGCGGTGTGACCAGGCTGAAAGCTCCACGGAATAAACGCGGTGAAACCGCCTGTCTCTTCCTGCAGCTGGCGGACCACTTCAAAGTGGTTTACGCGCTGCTCCATCGTCTCGCCTACGCCAAACATCATGGTCGCAGTCGTGCGCATGCCAAGCTCGTGCGCGGTGCGGTGCACGTCCACCCAATCCTGCGTGCGGCACTTCAGCCGGGCAATGCGCTTACGCACATCGTCATCCAGAATCTCTGCGCCGCCGCCGGGGATGGATTGCAGGCCTGCATCGCGCAGACGCATGATTGTGTCGCGCAGCGAAATCTCGCTGTACTCCGCAATGGCCAGAATCTCAGAAGCGGAAAGGCAGTGCAGCCAGATGTTGGGAAAGCGCTGCTTGATGCCGGTGAACAGAGCCTCGAACCAGTCAATCTTCAGGTCAGGGTGAATCCCGCCTTGCATCAGCACACCGGTGCCGCCCATCTCCTCGGTCTCGCGGATCTTGTCGTAGATCGTCTCAAAGTCCAGGATGTAGCCTTCCGCGGCCAGCTTGCCCTTTAGCGGTCGGTAGAAGGCGCAGAAGGTGCAGTACTCCGTGCAGAAGTTGGTGTAGTTGATGTTGCGGTCAATGATGTAGCTGACCACGCCCTCCGGGTGCAGGCGTCGGCGCACTGCGTCGGCCTCCATACCAATGCCGATCAGATCGTCGGAGGCGAAGCAGTCGAGGGCCTGCTGGCGTGTGATTCCCATGCAAATAGTTTACGCCGCGCTAATCGAAAGATCAGAGTGCTCCGCCGAGTATTGTGTTGCATACCGGGCATAGGAAATGCGAGACTTGATCTACCATCCCTGCTGGCGACGCGTCCTCCCCCTTTACCCCGTCTAAAACCAGCCACCGTCCAGGTTCCAGCTATGAACATGACAGCTTCTTTTACCGAGGAGACCGGCTTGGAGGTATTTGACCTCAGGGACGATGCTGCGTTTGCGTTGCGCAAGCTGCATCCACGCGATGCTGCCCGCCAGATGAGCGGTCTCCAGCGTCTGAGTCGCGCCTTTGTAGAAAGTCCGGACACCATCCTGCAGGAGCTGGTCAACATCGCCATTGACCTGTGCGAGGCCGATAGCGCCGGCATCAGCGTCATCAAGCCCGATGCGACCGAAGAAAGCTTCTACAACTGGGTGGCCGCAGCAGGCAACTACGAACCCTTCTTCAACGCCATGCTGCCACGCTATCCCAGCGCCTGCGGAATCTGCCTGGAACGCGGCGCCGCGCAGCACTTCCGCGTGGGCCAGCGATTCTTTGACATTCTCGGCGTCGACGCGCCGCTGGTCGCAGACGGCCTGCTGCTGCCATGGTTTGAAGGCGAAACACAGGGCACCATCTTCGTCATCTCGCACTCGCGGCAGGAAGCCTTCGACTCAGAAGACGTGCGCATGATGAAGACCCTTGCCGACTTCGCCGCGATGGCCATGCGGAATAAGAGACAGCAGGAAGCGCTGGTCAAGCAGGCAGAGCTTGCCTCTGCAGCAGCCATGGCAGACCGGCTGGCGCACAAGATCAACAACCCTCTGCAGAGTTTGACCAACCTTGTGTTTCTGGGTGGCGAGTCCGTGGAATACACGGATGCCGCGTCGCTCGCAAATGCCTTGCTGCCAGACCTTGAGCGCCTGACGTTGCTGGTCCGCGAGCTGCTCGCCGTACCCTTCGCGGCCAATGCCCGTTACTGGACCGACTCTGCTGTGCACGACGCGCAAGTCAGCAAGTAGCCAAGCATCGAAGCTCGGCCTTCTTCACTCACAACCCAAGGCCGCAACTGCCACGGCGGATCATGCCGCACATGCTGCCCATGTCCGCACTCCAGCCGCGCCGCCCAGTGCCCTTGTTCATCCTGATAAAAATTCACCACGGCCCTCTGCATCGCACGCCCTCACCCAACATCCAATAAACTAGACCTTTGATGACTCAATCTCCACAGCAAAAGCTCCGC
>JAMFTB010000024.1 GCA_026225595.1 Terriglobus sp.
CTTTTTACTCCTTCGGGTGGGCCTCCCGTTGGTCGGCATGAAGTTTTGTGCTGGTGCCAGCGAAATGCAGGTCCTTCGACTTCGCTGCGCTCCGCTCAGGATGACAAGATTTGTAGTGGGCGTTAAATCCCGACCAGCGGAAGGGCGAGGCGAAGCCAGTAAAAAGGTGCGTGAGCACCCGCTCCACGCGCAGTGGGCCCGTCCGGCAGGACATGATTGCGCTTTCTTTCCTCGCAGGCAGATTTCTTTAGCGATGGTTATGATGGACGCGTCCCCAACGGAGGTCCGACCACATGCGTCCCATTGCCACGTCTTTCCTTGCAGTCGCGCTTCTTGTATCTGCAGCACATGCGCAAAACACCTGCGATCCGCACACCTACGGCGCCAAGGCGGACGGCAAGACGAAGGACACAGCGGCCATCCAGAAGGCGATTGATACCTGCGCGCCCGAGGGCAGCGGCAAGCATGGGACTGTGGTGCTCAAGGGCGGTACGTTTGTGTCCGCGCCGTTGACGCTCCGCAGCAACCTGACGCTGAGCATTGCAGAGGGCGCAAAGCTGCTCGGCTCGCGCGACCTGGATGACTACCCCATTCGCGAAGATGCCAAGTGGCGTCGCGTCGCACTCATCCACGCAGACCACGTAACGAACCTGCACATCACCGGCGGCGGCGTGATCGACGGCAGCGGCGATGTCTTCTGGGAGATGGCGCGGACGCATCGCGTGGTGGGCGACACCAGCGGCAGCAGCGGCTGGCCGCGCCCCATGCTGCTGGACATTACGGAGTCGCAGCACCTGACGTTTGATCACATCACGCTGCAGAACTCGCCCATGTACAACTTCACCTTCTTCTTCTGCGACGGCATCAAGATAGACCACGCCATCATCCGCAACCCCGCGAAGACGGGCCCGAACACTGACGGCATCGATCCCTTCTCGTCGAAGAACATTGAGATCAGCAACGTTGATATTGATACCGGCGACGACGACATCGCGCTGAAGAGCGGCCTGCCCGGGCGCGACGACAAGTTCGCGCCGGTGGAGCATGTCTACATCCACGACAGCGTCTTTCGCCACGGACACGGCCTGAGCATTGGCAGTGAGCTCGGCGGCGGCATCAACGATGTGCGCGTGGAAAACATTGTGATGGAAAATACCGACGCGGGAGTGCGCATCAAGAGCAATCGCGGCCGCGGCAACGACATCCATGACCTGCACTACAAGAACATCAGGATGACCGGCGTTGGCCAGCCCATCCAGATCACGGAGTACTACCCCAAGGCGCCCGAGCCCGGCACCGACACGGCTAAGCCCATGGATGAGCACACGCCGCGCTTCCACGACATTACGCTTGAGGACATTACTGCAACCGGCGCGAAAGACCCGCTGATCACCGGCATCCCGGAGTATCCCGTGCGCAACTTACTGCTGAAGAACGTAAGCATCCAGGGCGAGAAGGGACTCGTCATCCGCAATGCTGAGGTGACGATGCAGAACGTGACCATCAAGCCTGCGAGTGGTGACGCGATCCTGAGGCAAGAGGGCGCTGTGATCGTAACGAAATAATCGCTGTCATCCTGAGCGCAGCGAAGAATCCCCGCGATGCGGGCAGCGCAAATGCAGTTGGCGCCTTTCTAGCCCGCGATGTTCGGGGCAGAAAAGGCGCCAACTTTGATTTGGTAAGTAAATCTTCGTCGGGATCCTTCGCTGCGCTCAGGATGACGGCGCGTTGAAGGGCTTTGCCAGCGGGTACGACTAAGGCCGGTTGAAACTAAGGGCGGTTGAAACTAAGGGCGGTTGAACTCGCGCAGAACGTCGCTGGCCTTGTCCGCAACCTTGCCTGCTGCGTCCTTGATGTGGCCGATGGTCTGGTCGCCTGCGCCTTCGTCGGCCAGGTCGTAGTTGCCGGTTGCCTCGCCCCACTTCTGCTTGGCCGCGCCCACCAGGTTGCCGCCAACGCCTTCCATGCGCTGCTTTGCGCCCCATGTGCCGGCCTTACGGGCAATGCGGTTCACATCGGGGTCGCCAACCTCTGCCTCGGGCGTGGTGAACACCAGAACTGCAACTGCACCAATACCCAAACCGGCCAATAACCAGGGAAATGCTTTCATGTCTCGGACTCCTCCTGCGCAATAGGATGCAATTAAAAGCGCAGCAGGTACGAGGCTTTTACAAACAGTTCGCGTCCGTCATTTAGATAATTTGGCCCGTGCGGCAGAATCGGCTGCGATGCGTCGCAGCCGCCCGTCGGCAGCTCCGTGCACAGCGAGTGATTCAGATTCTGCAGATCGCTGTTATAGCCCGCATAAATCGCCGTGCCGGGGTGGGGTAGCCAGGTAAACAGCACCTGCGTACTCACATCCTTGGTGCGCGTTAGCGAACTTAGTGCGGTGTTCGGCTGTACGGTGTCGTACTCCACAATGGCCCGCAGAGAGAACGACCGCGTGAACTGGTAGTTGATCTTGGTCCGCAGCGTCTGGCTCTGGTAGACGTTGTCCTGTGTGTGCGCATCCTGCGCGTGGTCCAGCAGATAGGTGTTGTCAATGGTCAGAGGTGTAACCGGCTGCAGGGTCAGCGCCGCGTTGATGGTGTCGTCCGTCAGCAGTGTCGGCGCCACATTCGTCAGCGGGTTATAGTTCACCGTCGCGCCGTGATACGCCTGCGCGCTGAACGAAAACTGCGGCCGCGGAGCCGTGCGGAAGACCAGCCCACCCTTGTTCTCTGTAAAGTTCGTCTGCTGCGTCAGGCCGGGGTAGGCGCTTGGCTGCAGCGTGTCTGAGTTGCCCACATAGACCGCTGCAAGCGTCGTCCGCCTTGCCAGTGATACGTACACGTCGTCCGTTGTGTAATGAAACTCGCGTCGCCACATGCGATCCCACGCAAGGCGCACGTTCGTTTCAACGCCGTAGGACTGCACGTGCATCCGCTTTGCGCGCGCGCTTGTGGGATACCAGGCGTAGTTCAGGTTCTCATTCACCTGGTGCACCTGCGGTACAGAGACAAAGCCCGCCTGCGCCAGAAAGCCCTGCGAAAAGTCTCGATATTGCACCGTGAAGAACAGGCTTCGCCCCGTGCGAACCACTGCGAACCGGCGCGCAGGGCCTGCGCTGTAGGTGCCATCCAGGTTGTGGGTGGGGCTGACCACGTTGATGCCCTGTACCGTCCAGTGACGATCCTTGCGCCAGTAGAAATCCACGCCGCCAACACGGTTGCTGCTGCCGTGCAACGTGCGTTGCACATACATCGCGCTGATGGTTGAGTCCTTGCCAACGTCCTGCGTCACGCGACTGGCAATGGTCACAGCGCGTTTGCCGTGCAGTGGATCGGTGGGCGCAACCAGCACGCCGGGCGCTCGATCATCAATGGCCAGAAAACCAATGTTGGTGTGTTTGATTTTGCCCGTGGCACGCGCACCAAACTCAGGATTGTTGATGGTTCGCGTGTACAGCATGGTGATGGGCGCGTCGAAGTAGCTTGAGTTCTCCAGGAAGAAAGGCCGCAGCTCCGGGTAGTACAGGGCGTAGCGCTGGTTCACATCAAACTGCGGCTGATCACTTTCAATCTGGCTGAAGTCAGGATTGATGGTGCCGTCCAGCACGATGGAGTCCTTGATCACGGCCTTGATGTCGCCGCCGGCAGTGCCACTAAGTTTGCGGTAGCTGAAGAAGGGATTGTTGGGGTCGTCCTCATTCAGCTGCTTGATGCTGTGCAGCAGGCCATACGGATTGAGCTGGATGTTGTGCGAGGTGACGCCCTCCATGCCCAGCAGAGTGCCCTCCTGCGTGAGCGTGCCGCTGATGGATGGCGTTACGCGCGGCCAGTATGCAGATTCGCTGTTGCGCGGCAGGTTTCGGCTTACCACCACGCCCCACTCGCCGGATTTGGCGCGCGACCGAATGCTGCGGAAGGGAATTGACATCATGGCAACCCAGCCCTGCCGCGTGCGGCGCGCTTCGCTGTTCCACACCATGTCATAGCTGAAGTCGGCGCTGCCGGGCTCGGTCCAGTTGGCATCCGCCTGCACGCCGGTCGGATTTACCTGGAAGAGCAGCCCCCTGCGACGATCCTGGAAGGGATCCAGCAGCAGCCCCACCGTGTCGTCAGCACCCACGTTCTCGCGTCGAGCAAGGTGGCTGCGCAGCAGGTCCGGCCGGTGGTCGTAGCAGATGAAGACCGCATAGAAGGTGCTCTCCGTGCGGCCAAACCATGCAAAAGTCATCTCCGTGCCGGGCTTGCCGTCAATGGGCCCGCTCTGCACAAAGTTGCTGATGCGCGTCATGTGCGTGCGCATCCAGTCATCGGCCTTCATGCCGGCAACGTCATCCAGCGTGGGTTCGCGGTCCATCCTGGGAACACGCACGCGCAGGTTCGCTCCGCGCTGCGAGTTCTCCGTTGGCTGGCGCGAGCCAATGGAGGGCTGCGGCTGCGCAGACTCCTGGCCGAGGGCGGGCGCAGCAGACACAACACACAACAGAGTGCAGACAATTCCCACCGAGCGGGAAAGAGAATGGAGCAAAGATTTCATCGTTAGCTTCGCTACAGCCTAAATGCATTCGCGCTGTCTGAGGGAGAACGACTATCGATAATCTATTTTGCTTCATGTCCTGCCGGACGGGCCCGCCCCGCGCGCAGGAGGCCCGTCCGGCAGGACAGCATTAGACTTACAGACGCATGGCAACCACCGTACGCTCGTTTGCAAAGATCAATCTCGGCCTCCGGATTGGGCCGCCTCGCGCGGACGGCTTTCACGACCTGCGAACGCTGTACCAGACCATCGGCCTGCACGATGAGCTGACGGTGACGGCTGAGCGCGCTGCTGAGACGGCGATCACGCTTGAGAGCAACGACCCGCGCGTGCCCACGGACGCGACCAACACCGTGTGGAAGATGGTGGCCGGCGCGCTGGATCAGATGGGCGTGCAGGCGCGGGTACACATTGTTCTGAACAAGCTGCTGCCCATCCAGGGTGGTTTGGGTGCGGGCAGCGCCAATGCCGCCTCTGCGTTGATTGCGCTGGAGCGGGAGCTGGGTGCGTCGTTGCCCGGTTCGCAGCGGCTAACCCTTGCAGAAAGTGTCGGTTCGGACGTTCCGCTGTTCCTGCTGGGAGGCACCGTCTACGGCCACAACCGGGGCGAGCTGGTGGTGCCCTATCCTGACCTGCCGACGACGCCCTGCGTGGTGGCTGCGCCTGCGGTTGGATCGTCCACGCCGCTGGCGTTTCGCGCGTGGGATCAGCACGTTGCAGCATTGACCCCTGAGGCCGCGCAGGGTAGACTCAATGAGTTGAGCCGTGTCTACGCCTCCGCCTTTACACCGGCGGGCCAAGGAGGAGTACAGACCGGCGCCTCCGGTGTCTCCGGAGCACTCGATGTGGGGCTGAAGGAAACTTCAGCAAATGGCCACAGCGAATCTGGAGACCTGGCCGGGAATCCTCTTCCTGCGCTTGTCCGTACCGGGATTGAAAACGACTTTGAAGAAGTTGTTTTTCAGCAGCATCCCTCCTTACGCGACATTCGGCGTGCCCTATCGGGCGCGGAAGACGGCATCCCGGGGCAGAACTGCGCACTGGTTGCGCTGCTCTCCGGCTCCGGATCGTCCCTGTTTGGCCTGTACCGGACACCGGCGGATGCCAGCGCGGCCCACCAACGCGTGATCGCGCTTGGCGTGCAGGCCTTCCAGACGGAGACCCTGACCCGCGAAGCGTACTGGCGCGGCCTCTTCCTGTAATCCGGATGAGGCGCAGGACTTTAAGAGAAACAAGACGCCGTCCGTAACCCGGTGTTAGTACACTGGGTTCGGCAGTAAGCTTCCTCCGCGGCATAGTGCCGCAGGCGAAGTTGGGCGATCGACTAATGGTAGGTCAACGCACTTTGACTGCGTTTGTCTAGGTTCGAATCCTAGTCGCCCAGCCATCAACGTCGATGCTCCCTGAGGCGTGCAGCAATGTGTTGCAGGCTGAACGAAAAGGGGGCATAGGCAGGACAATCCGGCAGAACCAACCAACGCTAAACGGCTTGGAGGCTCGCACCGCAATGACCGCCCAGAATTCCATGGCACCCGTCGCTCCCACAACGCTAGAAGTTACTGACCGCGCCGCGCTTACCGCGACCGAGCGCGTCAAGCAGCCTGCCGCCACGGCAGAACGCAAGCGCACCAACCGGCTGGCGGAAGACAAGCGCTTCAAGATCTTCTGCGGCTCTGCAAACAAGCCGCTTGCAGAAGAGGTTTGCCAGTTCCTGGGCGTGCCCCTTGGCCAGACCAAACTCGTCAGCTTCTCTGACGGCGAGATTCATTTCCAGCTGCTGGAAAACGTTCGCGGCGCCGATGTCTTTCTCGTGCAGCCCACATCGTGGCCGGTTGAAACGCACATCATGGAGTTGCTCATCATGATTGACGCGCTCAAGCGCGCGTCCGCGGGCCGCATCACGGTGGTGATTCCGTACTACGGCTATGCCCGTCAGGACCGCAAGGATCGTCCGCGCGTGGCCATCACGTCAAAGCTTGTGGCGGACTTGCTGGAGAAGGCAGGCGCCAACCGCGCTCTGTTGGTGGACCTGCACGCAGCGCAGATTCAGGGCTTCTTCAACATCCCGGTCGATCACCTGTTCGCATCGCCGGTGCTGGTGGGTTACTTCCGAGATCTGAACCTGACGAACTTCACGGTGGTTTCGCCGGACGCGGGCGGCGTGGAGCGCGCGCGCTTCTTTGCGCAGAAGCTGGGTGCTCCGCTGGCCATTGTGGACAAGCGCCGCACCGACATCAACGTGACGGAAGTGATGAATGTCATTGGCGATGTGCAGGGACGTACCTGCATCATTCTGGACGACATTGTGGACACCGCAGGCACGCTGACCAAGACGGTGGACGCGTTGCTGAAGAACGGTGCGACGGACGTTTACGCCTGCGCCTCTCACGCTGTGCTTTCAGGCCCTGCGGTGGAGCGTCTCGCAGCCAGCAACCTGAAGGAGCTGGTGGTGACAAACACCATTCCGCTGCGGCCTGAGGCTGCCGCGCTGGACAAGATTAAGGTGCTCTCTGTGGCCGGCCTGCTGGGTCGCGCCATTGAAAGCATCCACATGGAGACGAGCGTAAGTTCGCTCTTCTCCTAACGAGGACGGAACATGGATCACAGCTACAGCAACGCTTGGCAGAAGTTATTTGTCGCTGTAGGAAGCGCAATGCGTGCCGATGGTGGATTACAAGATCGGGTATATAGCGCGTGGCTTTCTGGTCTCCACGGAATTCCTAGGCAAACAATTCCTGAGCCTGTATGGGAGAGACTAGATCCGTGGCTTAAGCAAGTTACTTCAGAAGAAGCTTTGGGGAGCGAAGGAAAGGCCCTGGCAACAACTCGAAAGATGTCAAACGCTACGGCGGATGAGCTTCTAACCGAGTTGGTTTCTATATACGACGCAGTCGCTCGCGCGTATGGAGCAAACGCAGAAGAGTAAAGGAAGGGAGCGGCTAACTACCGTGCCCGAAAGGAAAGCAAATGGCAAACACCACAGAAGCAGTCAAGGCAACACTCCGCAGCGGCAAGTTCAACAAGAATGCGGCACGCCGCGTTCGCGTCTCGGGCCTCATCCCCGCAGTCATCTACGGCGCAGGCCTTGAGTCGCAGGCGATCACGGTTGACCCCAAGTCGATCCTGAAGATCCTGCACTCGGAGTCGGGCCACAACACCATCTTCGACCTGAACATTGAGAACGGTGCAGGCGCCAAGGCCATGATTGTGGACTGGCAGTACGAGCCCATCCGTGGCGCGCTGCTGCACATCGATCTGAAGCGCATCGCCATGGACAAGACCATGAAGGTCTCCGTGCCGGTCATGCTGTCGGGCATTCCTGCCGGCGTCAAGCTGAGCGGCGGCGTTCTGGACCAGATTCTGCGTGAGATCGAAGTCGAGTGCCTGCCGGGCGATATTCCGTCGCACATCGACATCGATGTCTCGAACCTGGAGCTGTACGGCTCCATCCACGTCTCGGATCTGCCGCACACTGGCTCGGTCAAGTTCCTTGCAGACGAGACGGCGCTGGTTGCGCACGTCACCGTCATGAAGGAAGAGGCTGTTGTGGAAGCTCCTGCTGCTGCTGAGCCGGAAGTCACCAAGGGCAAGGGCAAGCCGGCAGATGCTGCCGCTGCTGCTGCGCCTGCAGCCAAGAAGTAGCGGGACTGCGGCGTGAAGCTGATCGTCGGTCTCGGCAACCCCGGCCCGGAGTACATCTTCACGCCGCATAACGCGGGTTTTCTCGCCATTGACCGCATCGCAGAACAACGCGGTGCGGTGCTGGCAAACCGGCGCAGCAGGGCACTCACGGGGAAGGCAATCATCGCCAACCAGGAGTGCCTGCTGGTAAAGCCGGAGACGTTTATGAACCTGAGCGGACTGAGCGTTGCGCCGCTGGTTCAGGAGTACGGGCTGGACCCGGCGAAGGACGTGATCGTGCTGTATGACGAACTGGCCTTCTCGCTGGGCGAGCTCCGGCTGCGGCCCAACGGCAGCAGCAACGGGCACAACGGTGTGAAGTCGATCACTGGTGTGCTTGGTACTGAGGATTGGATTCGCATCCGGATTGGCGTGGGCAAACCCGCGTTACCGGATGGCCGCGAGATCAAGGCAGGGGGTAAGGACTACTTACTTACGCCCATGCGCAAGACCGAACTCGCGGTGATGGATGAAGTACTTGACCGCGCAGCACAGGCGGTGGAGATGGTGGTGGGGCAGGGCATTGCCGCGGCAATGAACCAGTTCAACCGTAAAGAAGAAAAGCTGTAACAGGTATCTTCCAAACCTTCCCTGCGAAGGTGCGAGCCAAAAGCCCGCAGAAAGAGAAACACATGACTCGTACTTATGAAGTGATGTACATCGTTCGCCCGGACCTCGAAGAGGCCGATCTTGAGAAGCTGGTTGAAGGCTTCAATGCTGTTGTAACCAACGGTGGTGGTGAAGTCACCAACATTGAGCGCCTGGGCCGTCGTCGCCTGGCGTACGTCGTCCGCAAGTTTCAGGACGGCATCTTCGTTCTGCTGCACATCTCCGCTGACGGCCCGCTGGTCGCAGAGGTTGAGCGCCGCCTGCGCGTAACTGAGCAGGTCATCAAGTTCATCACCGTCCGCACGGACGAGGAGAACAAGCGCCTGGCCAAGGTGAAGGCTCACCGCGACAGCAAGGTGAAGCTCTCCGCACAGCAGCAGCCCGCTCCTGTTGCAGCCCCGGCTCCCGCAGTCACCGCTCCGCTTGTGGAAGCGCCCGTGGCTGAGGCTCCCGCTGCTATTGAGGCAGAGCCTGCCACCGCAACCGTCTAAGCCGAGTAGTTACGGTCAAGTTACTCAGACGGTACTAAGTTCTGGCCGGATGAACTTATCCGGCAAGTAAGTGCAATTACCCGCGACGGTCTGCTTCCGAATGACCATGGGATTCCAAGCAATCCCGGAGCATGACGCCGCCGAACACCTGAAAGGATTCCGCACCATGGCTGACGAAACCAGCACACCCAGCACCACACCCTCCGCTCCTGCCGCACCGGCACAGGGCGGCTACCAGGGCCAGAACTCCGGCCCTCGCCCTCCGCGTCCCGCAGGCGGCCCCGGCGGCGGCGGACGCAAGTTCTTCCGTCGCAAGAAGGTTTTCAAGTTCTGCGTTGAGAAGATTGACGCCATCAGCTACCGCGACGTGCGTCTGCTGCAGGGCTTCATTGCAGAGCGTGGCAAGATCACGCCGCGCCGCCTGACCGGTGTATGCACCACGCACCAGCGCCAGCTGTCGCAGGCTATCAAGCAGTCGCGCAACATCGCCCTGCTGCCCTTCGCCGCGAAGTATTAGTTCTTTCGGAAGGGCACAGCTTTAGCTGTGCCGTAACCCGTCCCCAACACGCGGGGCTTTAGCCCCTGAGGGGAACGCAAGGAGATCATCATGGAAGTCATTCTGAAGGAAGACGTCGAAAGCCTCGGTCACCGTGGCGACGTTGTAAAGGTTGCCACCGGTTACGGCCGCAACTACCTGCTGCCGCAGCGGCTGGCTATTGAGGCCACCCCATCCAACAAGGCCGTCATCGTGCAGATGAAGGAATCGTCCATCCGTCGTGCAGCTACGGACAAGGCAGCAGCGCTGGAGCAGGCTGAGAAGCTGAGCGGCGTTGAGGTCACCTTTGAGCGTAAGGTCGGCGCAAACGACGTGCTCTTCGGTTCCGTCACCTCGGCAGACATTGCCGCGGCCATCGCAGAGCAGGGTTTTGAGATTGACCGTCGCAAGATTGCACTGGATGAGCCGCTGAAACAGATCGGCGAGTTCCACGTGCCGGTCAAGCTCTTCCGCGAGGTTTCCGCTCACGTGAAAGTCACGGTCAAGAGCGACGACCCCAACTACGTCCCAGGCGCCCATGCCGCTGCAGCAGCTCTTGCAGAGGATCAGGCAGTACGCGGCACCGGCCTCTACGAAGATGAGCGCGAGCGCGACTAACTCGCCTTCGTTTCATAACAACAAAAGGGAGCGCCTTCGGGGCGCTCCTTTTTGTTTGTCCTGCCGGACGGGCCCGCTACGCGCGGGGCGGTCACTTCGTGACTTGTACTCGGCTTCGCGTGCCCCTCCCGTTGGTCGGCATCAGATCTATTGCCGTAACCCTGGATTCTTTCGGAAGGGCATGGCTTTAGCCATGCCGAAAACTGTCCCTTATAGGGAGGGCTTTAGCCCCTGAGGTCCGCTTCTACTGCCGCAAGAGAACTCCCTCAGAGGCTAAAGCCTCCGCATAAGAAGCCATGCCCTTCCGAAAGAAATCACTAACTTAAATTTTCACAACTAACGAAAACTCCCCGTGTTCTATCTTGCGTGGCCGGTTACAAAGCACCGAACCTGACCCGGGAGGTAGTTATGAACACGACGAAGGTACTTGGAGTAAAAATCCTGTCTGTAGCAGCGCTGGCGACGGCTTTCGCCCTTGCACCCATGGCAAACGCACAGGCCTTCGGCGTGGGCGTCCAGTTCGGTCAGCCCGCATACGTGCGCGTCGCTCCCAGCTACCCCGTTGCGCGCTTCGACGGTGGCTATGACTACCGTGTTGACCGCCGCGACTTCGACCGTCACGAAGCCTTTATCCGCGAGCAGGCATGGCGCGACCGCGACTTCCGTGAGCATCACGACTTTGATCGCCGCCACTTCGACGACCATCACCGCTGGTAAGTCCACCTTTAAGCAAACCACATGGGAGCGCCTTCGCGGCGCTCCCTCTTTTACTTGTCCTGCCGGACGGGCCCGCTACGCGCGGTGCGGGTGCTCACGCACCTTTTTACTCGCTTCGCCTCGGCCCTCCCGTTGGCCGGCAAGAAACTTTCATCCCGACCATCGGAAGGGCCACGCGAAAGCAGTAAAAGCCATGTGAATGGCCGCGCAGCGGGCCCGTCCGGCAGGACACGAGTATTACACTCGCCTTTGAGCATGATTCCTGCACGCCGCAAACGCCGCAAAGGCCTCGCACCAACGCATCCGTTTGACGCCCTGCACGGCACCAGCACGGGCAGCCTCATTCCCGGAGATGAGCTGGCGACGGGGCATCGGCATGATCGCCACATCACGGCGTACCATGGCGCTGCTCCGTCACTGTTTGGCAAGCTGATGTCGCGCTGGCAGTTGCTCGCGCAGCATCCAGTGGAGCGCACAGCCTTTGTGGACATTGGCGCAGGGAAAGGCCGTGCCATGTTGCTGGCAGCGCAACATCCCTTTCGCCGCATCGTCGGCGTGGAGCTGCATCCTGCACTTGCAGCTGCCTCGCGAGCCAACATAGAACACTATCAAGCCACGCACACCGCGCCGCACATCCGTCTGAATGAAGCGGACGTGATGAGCATGCGCATGCCCGTGGGGCCGTGCCTGTTCTTCCTCTTCAATCCGTTTGACGGTGTGCTGATGGATCGCTTTCTCCATCGACTTGCCATTCAGTTCAAAGATCGTCCCGGCGAGCTGGACCTGCTCTACGTCAACGACGAACAGCGCGAGCTGCTGCAGGGATACCACAAGCAGTTTCACGAGCTGTGGCGCGGCCGCATCTATCTCTCGCACGAAGATCGCGATGCGGATAAGGCCATCATCACGCATGACGCGGATGGCCTGTACGTGACCAGCGGCTATGAAGACTGTGGCATCTGGCGGCTGAAGAGTTAGTCTGCAGCAGCGCCCAGTTCATGCAGGAAGAATGCGAAGGTGTCTGCGGATAACTCCAGCCGCTTGCGCACGGGCATGCCTGCGCCGTGGCCCGCGCGCGTTTCAATGCGGATGAGCACCGGCGCTGCACCAGCCTGCGCGGCCTGCATGGCCGCGGCAAACTTGAAGCTGTGTGCCGGATACACGCGGTCATCGTGATCCGCGGTTGTGATCAGCGTTGCAGGATACTTCGTGCCTGCATGCAGGTTATGCAGCGGCGAGTACGCGTGGATGGCGTGGAACTCCGCCTCATCCTCGCTGGGTGAGCCGTAGTCCTGCTTCCATCCCCAGCCCACGGTGAACTTGTCAAAGCGCAGCATGTCCATCACGCCCACGGCTGCGTTGGCCGCGCCGAATAACTCAGGCCGTTGTGTCAGCATGGCTCCCACCAGCAGGCCACCGTTTGATCCGCCCTGGATGGCGAGCTTCGCAGACGACGTGTAGCGCTGCGCAACGAGCCACTCCGCACATGCGATGAAGTCGTCAAAGACGTTCTGCTTTTGCAGACGTGTGCCGGCAGCGTGCCACGCTTCGCCATATTCGCCGCCGCCGCGCAGCGATGCCTGCGCATAGATGCCGCCGCGCTCAAGCCATGCAATGGTCACAGGAGAGAATGCAGGCGTCAGCGATACGTTGAATCCACCATAGGCATACAGCAGCGTGGGGTTATTGCCGTCACGTTCCAGGTTGCGCTTGTATGTGAGGAATAACGGAACCTGTGTGCCGTCTTTTGAAGTTACAAATGCCTGCTCTGTGATGTAAGTGGCCGGATCAAAAAGTAACTTCGGCGCGCGATACACCACGGACTCAAGCGTCTCCATGTCCAAACGAAAGATTGCGCCCGGCGTGGTGAAGTTGGTGAAGGTGTAAAAGGTCTCCGCGTCATCGCGGCGTCCGCCAAATCCACCAACAGAGCCGATGCCTGGCAGCGGCTCTGTGCCGCGATGTGTGCCGTCTTCGCTGTACAGCTCCACCTGCGACTGCGCATCGGTCAGGTAGTCGAGTATGAGTGTGCGGCGCACCAGCGACGCGCCGTTCAGGTTCGACGAGGATTCAGGCACGACTATTGTCCAGTGTTCGCGAGCTGGCTGCGCCAGGTCCACTGCAATGACCTTGCCGTTGGGCGCGTCCAGCGTGGTGTAAAGCCAAAAGCGTGTGCCGTCGTTACCGATGGGTGAGTAGGCCGCGTCTGCATCGGCAATCAATTGCTGAACACCCGCGGCAGGCGAGTCGAGATCAAGCAACGCCAGCGAGTTGTTGGGACTGGTGCCCTTGTGCTGGCTGATGACCAGGTAGCGGCCATCGTCTGTGACGGACACGTGGAGAAAAATCTCCGGATCATCCGCGCGTTCAAACACCATTGCGTCCGCGGACTGCGGTGTGCCCAGCTTGTGAAAGTAAATCTTTGGGAAGTGGTTGACGGCCTTCAACGGATCGCCGTCCGGCGGCGCGTCATAGCCCGCGTAGTAAAAGCCTGAGCCATCCAAGCGCCAGGCGGGGCTGCCAAACTTCGTCCAGCGGATCTCATCGGGTAAATCTTTGCCTGTGGCGACGTCACGAACGAGGATGCGCTTCCAGTCGCTGCCTGCTTCGGACAGCGCCAGCGCGGCTAACGTGCCATCCTCACTCACGCTCAGCCCGCCCAGCGCGACTGTCCCATCCGCCGCCAGCGTGTTGGGGTCAATCAACACTTGCGGCTGCCCCTCAAGGCCTTCCGTCCAATAGACGACCGCCTGGTTTTGCAACCCGCTGTTGTGCGCGTAGACGTATCGCGTGCCATAGCGTGATGGCGCTGAGAAGCGTTCGTAATCCGTGAGCTGCTCCATGCGCTGCAGCAGTGTGGAGCGGTCGGGCAGCTGCTCAAAATAGCTTGCTGTGACGAGGTTTTCTGCTTCCACCCACGCCTTTGTCTCGGCTGAATCCAGCTCCTCCAGCCAGCGATAGGGATCGGGAACGGCGGTGCCAAAGTAATCGTCAACCTGCGGAACGTTGTGCGGCTTGGGGTAGGGAAGTATGGCGGGACTCATCTGCATCCAAGTTTACTTGCCGCCCGAAGGGTCGCGACACCTGCCGTCATCCTGAGCGAAGCGAAGGATGACGTACTAGGCATTCGTGGAGGGCGTCTAAAGTAGTTGAGAGATGAAATTGCTATCGCACACCCAGTTCATCACCGCTGCCTTGTGCCTTTCGCTTGGCACGATTGCCCACGCACAAACGCCCGCGCCGCAGGATCAACCCACGCCGGCACCGGTTGCTGCTGATGCTGCAAACCCCGCCGCGGCAAATCAGGATCAGCCCTACACCCTGCGCACCGGCGCCAACATCGTTCTGGTGCCCACGACCGTCAGCGTCAAGGGGCAGATTCTTTACGAGCTGAAGGCTTCGCAGTTCAGGATCACCGACAACGGTGTGTCGCAGCCCGTAACTCTGGATGAAGATGCCGACTCGCTTGGCCTGTCGCTGGTGGTGGTGCTGCAGTGTTCGCGCATGGCCATGATGGAGTACGAGAAGATGCAGGGCCTGCCCAGCCTGGTGGAGTCGCTGGTGGGCGGCGCTCCGCATGAGGTTGCGCTGGTGCGCTACGGCAGCCACCCGGAGCTGGTGCAGCCCTTCACGCACTCGCTGGACAAGGTAGCCACCGCCATGACGCACATGGGGCCATGCGAGGACGGCAACGCAGCTACGCGCGATGCTGTGAGCTATGCCAGCTCGATCCTGGAGAACCGCGACAGCCACAACCGCCATGCGGTGCTGCTGATTGGTGAGGCGGCTGACCACGGATCAAGCGTGAAGGAGAAAGACCTCATTGCACAGCTGGGCCGCAGCAACACCGTGGTGGATGCGGTGGCGTACTCGCCCGGTTCGAACGAGACGAAGGACGACCTGAAGCGCTTCTCCGGCGGTCGTGGCCCCATTGGCACGCTGATTATGGCGGTGCAGGGGATGCGGAAGAACACGGCCAAGTCCGTGGCGGAGCTTTCCGGTGGAGACTATTTCCACTTTGGCAATCGCAACGGCTTTGACGAAAGCATTGGCAAGCTGACCAACCGCGTGCACAACTACTACCTGCTCAGCTTTACGGTGCCCAGCGGAGCAGAGGGCGGCCTGCATGAGATCAGGGTCACCGTGCCGGAGTATTCGCAGGCCGACATCCGCGCACGCCACAACTACTACGCGGGCGACGCACCGCCACCGGATGTTCCGTAGTCATGACACGTGGGGAGCTTTATTTACGCAATATCTGGCTGCATCTGAGGCGTGCGCCACGGGACCTTAGATCCGCACGGGCGATAGGCGGTTTAGTTTACTGTCTGGCATACCTTGCCTATCTTGTTACGATCGCGCACTACTACGGCATC
>JAMFTB010000025.1 GCA_026225595.1 Terriglobus sp.
GGAAGAGTGCGTGGATGGCGACTTTCAGGCGTATAAGGCCAAGGGCGGCGCTTACCTGCGCGAGCATTTCTTTGGAAAGTACCCTGCTCTGCTGGAGCTGGTGAAGGATTACACCGACGAACAGCTGGGCCGCCTGCACCGCGGCGGACACGATGCGGGCAAGGTCTACAACGCCTACAAGAGCGCCGTGGAGCATAAGGGCGGACCGACGGTCATCCTGGCGAAGACCGTCAAGGGCTATGGCTTTGCCACCACCGAAGGCCGCAACGCCGCGCACAACGAAAAGAAGCTGACCGACGAAGGCGTTATCGCATTCGTCAAGCGCTTTGACATCCCGGTTCCGGAAGAGCAGGCAGCCGCTGGCAAGCCGTGGAAGCCCGCAGCGGACTCGCCAGAGTTGAAGTATCTGCAGGAGCATCGCGCAGCGCTGGGCGGTTACCTGCCCAAGCGTGAGGTGAAGCCGTTTGAGTTCACCGTGCCGGAGATTGACTTCTTCAAGGAGTGGCTGGTTGGCTCCAAGGGGCGCGCCGTCTCCACCACGATGGTGTTCGTCGGCATTCTGCGCGCTCTGATGAAGGCCCCCAAGATCGGCAAGCTGCTGGTGCCCATTGTGCCCGACGAGGGTCGTACCTTTGGCCTTGAGTCTGCCATCAAGCAGGTGGGTATCTACGCCAGCGAGGGCCAGAAGTACACGCCGCATGACAGCGACATGCTGCTGAGCTACCGCGAAGAGCGCGACGGTCAGATTCTGGAAGAAGGCATTACCGAAGCAGGATCGATGGCCAGCTTTACCGCTGCCGGTACCGCTTACGCAAACTACGGCGTGCCCACGGTTCCCTTCTACATGTACTACTCCATGTTTGGCTTCCAGCGCATTGGCGACATGGCATGGGCCTTTGCGGATTCGCGCGGCAAGGGCTTCCTGATGGGTGGCACCGCCGGCCGTACCACCATGCTAGGCGAGGGGCTGCAGCACCAGGACGGCCACAGCCACGTGCTGGCAAGCACTGTCCCCACCTGCATCTGCTATGACCCTGCGTTTGCCTTTGAGATGTCGGTCATTCTGCAGGACGGCCTGCGCCGCATGTACGCGGAGGACGAGCAGATCTTCTACTACGTCACCATGTACAACGAGGATTACATCCAGCCGGAGATGCCGGCGGGCGATGGCGTCCGCGAGGGTATTCTGCGCGGTCTGTACAAGTTCAAGCCTGCGGCCAAGGGCGCTGCCACTGTGCAGCTCTTCGGCTCAGGCACCATCCTGAATGAAGTGCTGAAGGCGCAGGAGATTCTCTCAACGCAGTACAACGTTGAGGCCGATGTGTGGTCTGTGCCCAGCTATGTTGAGCTGCGCCGCGATGCTCTTGCAGTGGAGCGCTGGAACCGCCTGCACCCCGCCGAGAAGGAGAAGCAGCCGTATGTGCTGCAGGCTCTTGCAGGCGCGCAGGGGCCCATTATTGCCGCAAGTGATTACATGAAGGTGATGCCGGATGGCCTGTCGCCGTGGCTGGGCTCGCGCCTGGTGACGCTGGGCACGGATGGCTTTGGCCGCAGCGACAACCGCGAACACCTGCGTAGCCACTTTGAGGTGGACGCAGCACACATCGTTGCAGCAACGCTGTCAAAGCTGGTGCGCGAGGGTTCCGTGAAGGCCAAGGCTGCACAGAAGGCCTTTGCCGACCTGGGCATCGACACCGAAGGCATCGATCCCTCGAAGAAGTAACTCTCTTCAACAAACATGGATGGGCGCTGACAGATGTCAGCGCCCATCGTTTGGTTACAGGCCACCCCGTAGCCGTCATCCTGAGCGCAGCGAAGGATCCCGACGATGTATCTGTCGCCTCTGCGGCTTATACCTTTCGACCAAAGAACGTAAGCAAGCGAACCATCGCGACAGCGAATGCAGACACCTTACACACATCGCTGAAGTTGATGCGATACTCACAAGACTGAATCACTTCCAAACGAGGTCACACACATTGGGCAAGCCGCTCATCAGCGACGCCACGATGCGCACCATGTACGCCACCATGCAGCGCCTGCGCGCGCAAAAGCGCAGCGCCGGATGGGCCAACACGCTGCCACGCGCCGAACGCTCTGCAATCCTTGCGCAGCCAGAGTCGCTGTACGCAGCCATTGCATCGCAGCTCCACCGCCGCGACACGGTTGTGGTGGACGGCGCCGATCCGTTTGTGCAGCCTTCGCTTGACGCCTTCTTCCCTGAAGCTGCACCAACGCTGCAGGCATGCACCGCAGGCAGCAGCGATGAATGTGCCGCCATCGCCGCAGGCATTGCTCTGAAACAAAACACCAGCATTGCCCCGGCAAGGCCAACCACCCCATCACAGTCGTACTGCTGCGCAACTATCCCGCTCTCACCGGCGTATTGCGCCTGATGGAAGAACGCAACCTGCCGCTGCTCGTCATTGCGCAGGGCGAGCCCGAGCCACGCGCAGACATACACCGGCGCGCGACTGCAACCAAGATTCCAATTCTGCCGGTGGACGACTCCGACGCCGTGGCCGTGTGCCGCGTGATGCAGGAGAGTACGCTGCGTGCGCGCAGCGGCTGGGGTGGCGTGGTCATCCATGCCACACGGCTGCTGGGCTCCGCTGACCCCGTTGCAGGCATGGAACAGCGGCTGCGTATCCGCGGCCTGCTGGACTCCTAAGGCAGAAAAACATGCCCAGGCGACTTCCCTTCTGCGTGTTGATGTTGCTCCTCACCATCGCGCTGGGGCTGTGTGCACGCTTCGCACCGCTTGGGCTGCCGTGGTTCTGGTCAAAATACCTGGGATCGATGTTGTGGGCGGCCGCGCTGTACTGGCTGCTAGCCCTGCTGCTGCCACGGATGCGGTCTGCAACGCTTGCCGCTCTCAGCATCGTTATCGCAATTCTGGTGGAGCTTTCACGCCTGGTGCCGGAGCGGCACATCGACGCCTTCCGCCTTACGCTCGCAGGCCGGCTGCTGTTGGGCCGCTACTTCTCCATAAAGAACATCACCGCCTACGTGATTGCAATCACGTAGGCGGCGATTCTGGATGCTCATTTATGGAGGAGATTTGGCAGAGTTCTTAACGCCGAAGGGTCACCCACGATTGGGTGACCTTGGCTGAGCAGCGCCCCCGACGAAAAGGGCCGCTCTGTATTCAGTTTCTAAAGCCCGAAGGCGTTCAGTTTCAAACAGCCCGAGGGCTTGGTGAAGCGTACTTACTTGGTCAGTTCCATGTGCAGAACAACCGGTACTGCAACAGCCTGGCCGTGCAGCTGGCCGGGGGTGTAGCGAACAGCCTGGACAGCTGAGATGACGCGTGCTTTCGAATCAGCGTCGAGCAGCTGCTGGACCTTGATGTTCTGTGGCGTGCCGGTAGCATCCACCGTGTACTCAACGGTGATCCGGTTGCTTGCTGCGATGGCCGCAGTGGGAGCCAGCTTGATCTCAGAGAGGCGAACCGGAGCGATGAGCGCGGGCATTGCAGTGGGAACGGCGGCCTTCACAGCGCTGGCCTGGAAGCCAAACGCGGGAGCATCAACCGAAGCAACCAGGTGCGAAACGCCAGAGTGAACTGCCTGAGCAGAGAGCATAGCGGGGAAGAGAAGGACGGCGGCGAGGACTGAGCGCATGGTGAATCTCCTTTTTCGTCGGGTGTTGCCAAAACCAAGATATAACGGAATCAATACGATTGTCAAACATTTTCTTAAAATTATTTTCAGGTGCCGTTTTATCCCTATTTTTGAGACTTTTCAGCACCCCGAAATCCGGCAGCGGGAGACATTTTGTACGTACCGGGAATTCTCTTCCCAGCCCTTCCCTCGCCTGCTGCATCCCCCAGAAGACACCCACGCGAATCCTTCTAAGGTCACATTGTGTAAAGGTTTGTATCCCGCGTTTGTGCCTCGCCATCTCATCTGCGGCACAATGGTCAGGAAGCTTCAAGGGGATAACCAGCGTGGACGATCGCAGAGCATTTTTGAAGAGCGGCATGGCAGCCGCAGTGGCAGCAGCCGTTACAGCAGCAGAGCCGGCAGCCGAGGCACAGAAGAAGTCTGCTGCTGCCCCACCGCCCCCAAAGCAGAAGCCCAACATCGTCCTGTACCTGGCCGACCAGTTCCGTTGGGATTTTCTTGGAGCGAACCGGCACAACGGCTCCGTGAAGACTCCCAACCTGGATGCAATGGCCGCGCGCGGCAAGAACTTTACGCAGGCCGTGACGAACCAGCCGGTCTGCGCGCCCTGCCGGTCTGTGGTCTTCACTAGCCGCTATGCCACGGAGACAGGCGTGTGGCACAACGGCCTGGAGTTGAGCAAGGATCTACCTACGATTGCGACCGAGCTGCGCAAGGCGGGCTACACGGCAAACCTTATCGGCAAGTGGCACCTCGCGAAGGACGGCAAGGTTGCCGGCCAAGATCCTCGCGGCCCCGTTCTGGCGGAAGATCGCGGCGGCTTCCTCGATCTGTGGGAAGGTTCCAACGCGATTGAAGCCACATCGCACCCCTACGAAGGCACCATCTGGGATCGCGACAACA
>JAMFTB010000026.1 GCA_026225595.1 Terriglobus sp.
ATGCGCCGGCATTTGCGATGGCGTGTTTACCTGAGCGTTGTGCCTGCGTGGCTGCTGTTGCTGGCTGAGCATACGGCGATTGCGTCGGCAATGAACAATGGCAAGCCGCATTACTGGGCCAGCCGCCCAGGGCTGCATCTGCTATTGGGTGCATACCATGTGTTCGATACGAACGTGAATCGTGCCCTGCTGCTGCTTGTGCTGGTGCTGGCGATTGTGGGTTGGCGGTATCGTTCGCGACTGATCGCCCAGGTGCGCGAAAGCCTGCAGAGCCGCACTGAGCTTTACATCGTCACGCTTGCGATTGCGTTTGTGCCGCTCGCGTTCTTTGCTGAGAGCTGGATTGGAACGCCTATTTTCGTTGATCGCTATCTGCTGCCGGTGACGGTTGTTCCCATCGTCTTTGCCGCGGAGGCGATGCGCCTGATAAGGCGCTCTTTCGACGAAGCTGGCTGGCGCCGTCCACGTCTTCACATGGTCGAAATGGTTGCAAGCGCGACGTTTTGTGCAGTGCTGCTTGTGTGGATTTTTACGCGGCTGCAGCGCAGCATACCGCAGCGCCAGGACTACACGCAGGCGCTAACCGCTGCGTTACCCAAAGGCAGCACGGTGGTGCTGCCAGATGGTCTTGCATACACGGAGGTGATTGCGCGGCAGTATGACTCGCCCGTGCATTACCGCTATTTGCTGAATTGGCCGCGTTCCGCTGACCCACGCGCTCCGCGTTCCGATGTGAGCCAGTTCCACCTGCTGAGCGGCTGGCGGCATGCCGGGTACTACGCCGGGTCTGTTGAAGAGCAGAGCAGCTTTGTACGGGCCCATGCAGCGTTCTTTGTGGTGGAGACACGGTTCGATGAGGAAACCCCCGACCCCAATGCGACAGATACGGTTCTCGCCTCACTCGCCAACACACCGGGCGTCATGGTGCAGCCGTATCCGTCCATCAGACTTTCTGGCGTGGACGACAAAGTGTGGCTCGTATGCCAAGCTACTTGCCCATCCCGCATGTAGGAACGCTAACCGCCCCTCACAGCCCGATTGCTCCGCGAACCTCGACCATGGTGCCCTCAGCAAACGCCCGCGCCTTGGCAGAACCTGCGCGAAGAATCTCCGTCACCAGCTCCGGCTGCGCCTCGTAATGCGCGCGCCGCTCACGGATGGGCTCAATCTCCCGCAGAATGCCGTCTGCAGCCCAGCCCTTGCACTCAATGCAGCCAATGCTGGCCGAGCGGCAACCGTCGTACACCTTTTCCATCGTCTCCGGCGTGGAGAAGACCTTGTGCAGATCGCCCACGGGACAGATATCCGGATTGCCCGGATCAGTCCGCCGCACACGCGCCGGGTCCGTCACCATGCCCTTGAGCTTCTTGCGAACATCGTCCGCAGGCTCCGTCAACCCCAGCGTGTTGCCGTAGCTCTTGCTCATCTTGCGGCCATCCAACCCAGGCAGCTTGGGCGACGGCGTCAGCAGCACCTTTGGCTCCGGCAGAATCTGCTGCTCCAACACGTTCTCGCTGATCTCCGCTTTCATCCGCTCTTTGTCACTCTTCGCTGCGGCAACCTCCGGCGTCACAGCCGATCCGTACAGCTGGTTGAAGCGCCGCGCAACCTCGCGCGTCAGCTCCACGTGCGAAACCTGGTCCTGCCCCACGGGTACAAAGTCCGGCTTATACAGCAGAATGTCTGCCGACTGCAGCAGCGGGTAGTTCAGGAAACCCAGCGTTGCCAGGTCCTTCTCGCGCAGCTGCTCCTGCTGATCCTTGTAGGTGGGCACCCGTTCCAGCCAGCCAAGCGGCGTAAACATGCCAAACAGCGTGTTCAGTTCGCTGTGCTGCGGCACATCGCTCTGCTTGAAGATGGTGCAACGCTCCGGGTCCAAACCCGCGCCAAGAAAATCCAGCGCAACCTCGCGCGACTTTGCGCCTACGTTGCCGGGGTCGGCGTAGTCCGTGGTCAGCGCGTGCAGATCGGCGATGAAGAAGTAGCAGTCGTACTGGTCCTGCAGGCGCACCCAGTTGTAGAGAGCACCCATGTAATTGCCCAGGTGCAGACGGCCGGTGGGACGCATGCCGCTCAGCACGCGGCGCTTGGTTTCAGGAGTTGTCATTGCACTTTTGATGGTAGCCGAAGCCGGGCTCTGCGCGCCCGGGATGGTAGCCGAAGCTGCCCTCAGACACCCAGCAGCAGGCGGTTGAACAGCATGAACGCCGGCCCAAAGAAGATGTTCATCACGCCAGAGCGCATGAGCACGTACAGGATGATGAGGTTGGCAAAGCCGCCAAGGTTGTCATACGTCTGCAGCGCGTTGTACGGCAGGTAGTGCCGCAGAATGCGCGATCCATCCAGTGGCGGCACCGGCACCATGTTGAAGATGGCCAGCAGCAGGTTGATGACCACGGAGCTGTAGAGCAGCAGTGCAATGGGGTAAATGGCGCTCTGCCCCGCCAGCGTGGCGCCCTCAACACGGTTGGCAAGCAGCGCCGCGTTAATCACCGCGTTATAGCCGCCAACGTGCTTGATGAGGATGAGCAGCAGCAGCGAAACCGTAGCCAGCACAATGTTTGAGACGGGCCCTGCCAGCACAATGATGATTTCGTCGCGCTTGACGTTCTTCAGATTGCGCGTGGTGATGGGCACCGGCTTGGCCCAGCCCAGCAACGGAAAGTGCGCAAACGCACTCACCAGCGGCAGGATGACCGAACCTAGCGGATCAAGATGCTTGATGGGGTTCAGCGTGACGCGGCCCTGCTGGTACGCGGTCTGGTCACCCAGCCGCAGCGCCATCCACGCATGCGACATCTCGTGAAAACAAAGCGCAAATATCAGCGCGACAAATTCGAAAAGGATGAGTGCGGTTTCCTGGCCCATGCCAAAGCGAGTCTATCAGCGCCGGATGCCATTGACCGCTGCACGCAGCGTCATTCTGAGCGTAGCGAAGAATCCCATCGGCCTGGATGAGCCTCTGCGTCCGTGCCCTTTCGGCTACGAAAATTGTGCAGCGGAAGACGGACACGCGTGCGGCGGGCGAAGAGCCGCAGGGATCCTTCCCCTTCGACTTCGCTCAGGGTCAGGATGACGGCCAGTGAGGATCGGCACGAAGTGCTTACGAAACAGTTCCGCTCAGCGTCTTTGGCTCGCCGTCTTCAATTCGCGTACCGGGCTTGATCGTGGTGTTATCCGCAAAGGTCAGCGTGTATCCGCGTTCAAAAACAACATCACGATAGAAGCGCACATTCTTGCCCTGTCCGGCGAAGATGTGCTGGCCCAGCATGGCGCGGAAGCGCAGCCCCAGCCACAGGTTTGCGCCCAGGATGGTGCGGTCAAAGCCGCGCCAGAACCAGATGAGCGGCTTGATGCTGTTGAAGCGTTCGCGGTCCAGGCCCGCGTCCATCTCCGCGGGCAGCGTTACGTTGCGCGGGTCCATCGTCTCTGCCAGCACGGACAGCGGCAGTTCGCTGATGAGCGATGCGTTCATGCGGCCGCCGTGCGGAGCGCCAAGCACGATCATGTGCAGCTCATCACGCACAATCTCACTGCGGCGAGCGTAGCTGGTGTGCCGCGTAAACTCCGAGTGCAGATGCGCCAGCCAGCGGCGATAG
>JAMFTB010000254.1 GCA_026225595.1 Terriglobus sp.
AGGTACCAGCTCAGCAGGTTGATCTTCGGGAACGCCAGATCCTTCGCGCCCAGCATGATCGGGATCAGGAAGTTGCCCAGTGTCGCCGGAACCGACGGCACGAGGAACAAGAACACCATGATGATGCCGTGCATCGTGAAGAACTTGTTATACGTGTCTGCAGCGACCAGGTCCGGCTGGGGCGTCAGCAGCTCCAGACGAATCAGGCCCGCGAACGCTCCACCGATAAAGAAGAAGAACGTGATCGAGATCAGATACAGCATCGCGATCCGCTTATGATCGGCGGTCAGGAGCCAGCTCAACAAGCCGTGCTCCGCGTTGATGTAGTTCTTCTTCGGCAACGTGGCCGTACTCTGGTCGGGCAGGGACACGATGGTGTTCGAAATTGGCAGGGTTGCGGTACTCATGGCTTCACCATTCCGGGCGTTGTAGGCGCCGCCTGGTTGGACTGCGATGTCACTTGCGTCTGTTGGACGCGGTAGTTCGTTTGCAAAGTCTTGATGTATTCCACCAGATCGATCAATCCATCTTCACTGATCTGGCCTTGATACGTCGGCATGATCGGCGCGAAGCCGGCAGTCACATGCTGCGATGGATTCAGAATGGCGTCACGCAGGTAAGCTTCGTTCACCAGTACCTGGCTGCCATTCGTAAGAGTCAGCTTCGATCCGTACACTCCAGCGAGATTCGGTCCGCGCGCCGCCGCCGTGCCGTTATGGCAGGCGTTGCAGCCCATGCTCGCGAACAGTCGCTCGCCGTTCTGAGCAAGGCTCATGCCGCTGGTTGACTGCTGCGTCCACTTCTCATAGTCCGAGGGAGTCAGCGCAATCACTTCGCCGATCATGCCGGAGTGCTGCGTTCCGCAGTACTGCGTGCAGAACAGGTGATACGTGCCTGCCTGCGTTGCGTTGAACCACACCGTGGTGTAACGACCCGGAATCACCTCACGCTTTACGCGGAAGGCCGGGATCGAGTACGAGTGAAACACGTCCTGCGAGATCATGGTCAGCTGCACCGGACGGCCCATGGGAACGTGCAGCGCGTTGATCTCATGCTGGCCGCCGGGATGCTCTGCCTTCCACATCCACTGCTTGCCCACAACGTACACCTGCATTGCGTCCGCAGGCGGGTTGTAGATGCGGAAGTACAGCCAGGCGCCCCATACGAAGACGAAGAGGAAGATGCCCAGCGGAATGATCGTCCACGTTGCTTCCAGCAGCGTGGAGCCTTCGATCTGCACCGCGACCGGGTGATTTTCTTTGCGGTAGCGGATCGAGAAGAAGAGAACCAGCGCGCCGACAAGCAGAACGCCGAGGACCGTCATCAGCCACAAAAAAATGTACAGGGCATCGGCCCATGGCGCGATGGTCGAGGCCTCCGCCGGCCAGATGGCCGATGTGGTGAGCCATTTGGTTAGAAACTGCCAAAGTACTGGACTGATTCCCATCGTCTGCTATCTCTTCCCTGTCCGTTCTCTCGTTGCAATGCTGCGGTTCTGACGGCTGATCCCTTTTGTGCGCGTAATTACCGCGCGGGAGAAGCTATGTTCGGTCATCCCTGCGGGTCAAATCGTGGTCGCGGCCCAGCTTCAGGTCGCGGCGAAACATCAAAAACATGAATCCACCCAGACCCGCCACCGTGATCATGCCGCCAAACTGGACCACCCGGGCCACAATCAGGCTGTGCTTGTTGCGGTGCGGATCATAGTGGTAGCAGTAGGTCAGAATGTTCGCCACCGGCGAGCCAATCTTGTGGTCCGACGCTTCAATCAGGCCGAGCAGCAGATCCTTAGGCGCATACTCCACGCCAAGGTAGTACTGCGCGATCTTCGCGTCGGGTGTCAGCACCTGGATGGCGCTGGCGTGGGCAAATTGAATGGTCTTACCGTCAGCGGCGGGAATCTTCACATACCCGAAGCCCACTGCCTTAGTCACAGCATCAATCGATGCCTGCGAGCCGGTGAGGAAGTGCCAACCACTCTCCGTGCCCGGACGTGCATAGCGCTTGGTGTACAGCGCCTTCTTCTTCGCAGCAGCGGCCGGCGTATCCGTCGGGTCGATGCTGATGATCAGAACATTGAAGTCCTTGGCCGGGTCCAGGTGCACCATTGCCAGCGACTCCACAATGCCATCCAGCTCTTCTGAGCAGAGCATGGGGCAGTTGAAGTAGACCAGCCCCAGCACCGCGGGCTTGCCGTTCTTGAAGTAGTCGCCCGTCTGCACGGGCTTGCCTGTCTCATCGACGAACGGGACATTCGGCAGCGTGGTGTTCAGGTGCTGATCAATTGCCGCACCCTTCAACACTGCAGGCAGCTCATTACCGGTGTTTTCGCCGGTTTCCTTGTCGCCGTAGCTGGACACCTGGGCATGCATCGGCAGCAGACCGAACGCGAGCGTAAGCGCGGCAAACATGCCGCCCATGCGCTTCATCCGGATTGTGGTCTGCTTCTGCATCGTGGTTTCCTTCTTGCTGCTTGTGCTGCGGTACGGCAGGCTACTTCTTTTGACTGCGGGTTACTTCTTTGCTTCTGCCGGGTTCTCACCCAGGCTCATCTTCTGTTCGCGGCTTTCGATCTGGTCGAGCTCGTAGCCGGTGCGGGCAAAGCCGCTGGTCAGCGGAGCCTTCACGTCAACCTTTGAGTCGCCCGCCATGCCTGTCTGCACTGCAGACGCCGGAGTTGCCGCCTGGGGCAAACCGCGTTTCACAATCAGCTGCATTGCCTTCTCAATCGGAATATGAACCGTACCCTCCGGTCCCTCCGATGCGTCGGCCGCGGTGTAGTGCTCCAGCAGCAGGTCTTCGCGGGCGTGCATATCCGCGGTCTCCTGGTTGTCGTCGTCGATGGGCACACGCGGCGACGGGAAGCTCTGCGCAATGGCAGCTGCATCCTGCTGCGCCTGCACCTCGTTGGTGGCCAGGGTAGCGCCACGCTTCTGAATTGCAGCGGAGCTGGCAGCTGAAAGCGGGTTCTTCGACGCTTCCTCCACATCCTGCTTCAACAGGCCGCTGTTGATGGCCATACCCATGCCGTAGCAAAGGATGAAGAAGACAATCAGGAAGGTCATCAGGCCGCCGATGAACACCACGACGCCCTTGCTGTTGACGTCCGTGGTCTCATAGCCCGGATGCTCCGCGTCAAACTTCGGCGACGGATGCGGATCAGGCTTGGGCAGACCATGCTCGTCATGACCGACAGACGGCCCCTTGACGGATTCCACGTGATCGCGATCGTTGAACTCAGTGGGCATGTTCGGGCTCCAGGACCTCTGCGGTGTGCGGGTCGTTCAGCACGATGAGCGGGCGCGAGGCAAGGTTCGTGAAGTAGAAGTACAGCCACACACCGCCGACGAAGATCGGAACAAAGATGTAAGCCAGGATGCCGACGCTGAAGTGCAGATTGCCCTTCGCATCATTGAAGTTCGGCTCAATCATCCAGAACAGATCGAAGGCGCGCGCAAAGATCATCCAGCCGGTAAGCGCAAGCATCTTGCGGCTGTCGTACTTGAAGCTGCGGCTGAGCAGCAGGCAGAACGGAATGACCCAGTGGAAGATGAAGTCCAGCGAGCAGATCACCCACCAGCCGCCGTGAATGCGGTTCAGGTACCAGGGAATCTCTTCCGGCGAGTTGGCCGACCAGATGATGAGGAACTGCGCAAAGCTGAGGTAGATGTTGAGCATGACGAAGCCGAGCATGAACTTGCCCAGGTCGTACTGCTCGGTCTTGCGCAGGGCGGTCTTCAGCGGCTCGTACTTTGAAAGCCGGATGATGGTGTGTACGCCCAGCGCCAGCACGCCATAACCCTGGCCCACCAGGAAGATGAAGCCGTACATGGTGGAGTACCAGGTAATGTCCAGCGACATGACCAGATCAATTGCCACCACCGTCAGCAGAATGACGTAGATGAGTACGCCGATGCCGGAGAGGTTCTCTGACTTGATACGCCAGTATTCGAACGAAGCGAGCGAACCGGCGTTCGGATCCTTATCGCGGGCAAGCGACCAGTTGCTGAGGATGAAGCCCACACCAATCATGAATGCGAAGACCAGCACGATCTCAATCGAGACATGTACCGGGCTCAGCATGAGCCGCTTCCAGTTCAACGAGTGCGCCTGCGACTCGGTCAGCAGGTGCTGCTTCACACCTTCTTCCACCGCTTCCGCGGTGGGGAAGGCCGCCCACAGGTACAGCCTCTTGCCAAAGGCGATGATGGGAATAAACAGGACCAGCAGCAACCACGACGTGTTCGCCATTGCTTCCAGCGGACGGCGCAGCACCAGGCCCCACTTACCGCCGGAGACGTATTGCAGCATGAGCAGGCAGAGACCGCCGCCAGCGAAGCCGAAGCAGAGCATCCAGCCCAGCAGGTACGCGCGGACAACATGGTCAAAGCCCAGCGGACCGCCGATGACGCCGATGATGGCCGACACGATGAGGCCGCCAGCTGCGGCGATGAGAGCGCGCGTCTTCCACGCGGCGACGGCGGGCGGAGCGCTCAGGTCCGCGGGCAGCACCCGCGGGCCGTGGTCGGCATGCAGGGCGTGTGCCGCTGCGCCGGGATCTCCGGCTCCTGCTTCGTAATGTTCGTGTCCGTGTGCCATGCGTTGCGGGCCTTCTCTACCTTCTCGGGACTCGTGCTGCTTACTTTGCTGCGGCCAGGTACGCGATGATGTCGTCTACCTGGCTGGATGAAAGTTGCGGGAACGCCGGCATCTTCACCGGTCCGGTCTGTGCTCCGTTGGCGACCTGCGTATGAATGTGTGCCGCTCCAACGCGGCCCACAATGCCGACCAGCGATGGAATCGCGGGCGGCATACCGGCCCGCGTGGGCTGGTGACACACGCTGCAGTTTGCCGTGTACAGTTTCTGCCCTTCTGCCATATCACCGGCAGCAGCATGCGGAGCGGCGGCAGAGGGGGCGGTTGCCTTGGCCTCTGTCACTGCGGCGGCAGCAACTGCGGGTGTTGCCTTGGCTCCTGCCGGCTGGGCAGTCGCCAGCGGAGCCGAATTAGGGTTTACAGCAGAGGTCGATGCGGGCACTGCGGCAGCAGCCGCGGCGGCGGGCATGGGAGTTGGCAGCGGTGCGGGCGCCATCTGGGAGTGGATAATCTGACCGGCAGTTGCGGGCAGATCCCAGTCCTTGATGAAGTCCGGAGCGAAACCTTCGCTCTTCTCCACGTCGGCCATCTTCTCAACATGTGCACCACCGGCGTCTGCCGTGGTGGCGTGCTGTGAAAGCTGCAAAGCGCGAATGTATGCAACGATTGCCCAGCGATCTTCCGGCTCAATCTGTCCGCTGTAGTCGGGCATGGCGCCGTAGCCGTTCGTCATCACGTTGAAGAAGTGACCCAGCGGAGCCGAACGCAGGCGCTCCGAATGGAAGTTGCCCGCGGGGAAGTAGCCACGCATTACGATCATGCCGCGGCCATTGCCCACACGCGAGTGGCATGCGGTGCAGTAGACGTTGTACCGTTCCTGGCCGCGCTCAATCAGCTCTGCGTTCAGCGGCACGGGCAAACCATCACCCTCTTGTCCGTTGACCATGCCGGTGCGGAAGTACGATCCTGCATCTTCCTGACCACGCGCCACGGTGCCCTGCACCTGCGGACGCACGGAGCGGCCATCCGCGTAGAACGATGTTCCGCGCTGCGGGAAGAACTTGGGCTGGTCCTGCATGTCTGCCCGGCAACCCGCCAGGCCAAGCATGCTGAGGCACGCCGCTGCTGCCACAAAGGTGCGGCGGCGGACGGAACCCTGTTCCCTGTTGCCTGTTCCCTGCCTCTGCATTACAGATCTACCTCCACCACACTTGCTGCGTGGAACTGGTCAAGAAACGCACGCGTCTCCACCAGGTCAAACTTTGGATCGGTCGCTTCCAGGCACAGGAAGAACTTGTCATCGGTCGCTCCAACACGGAAGTTGGGAGCGTTGAACAGTGGATGATACGGCTGCGGCAGGCCATTGAGCGCCAGCATGGAAAATGCAGCGGACAGGCCGGCGAACAGAATCGTCCACTCATACGCCGGGATGATGAACGCCGGCCACGAGAACAGCGGACGACCAGCAATGTTGACCGGGTACGAGATCGCAGACATCCACGTCTGCATCAGGAACGCGGTGGTCAGGCCCATGATGCCGCCCATCAGCGTCATCAGCGGCACACGGTTGCGGTGCACATCCAGAGCGGTGGCAGCTTCCTCCACCGGGTAAGGCGTGTAGCACTCCATGCGGCGGTATCCCGCAGCTCTGGCAACCTCGGTCGCGTGGACCATGGGGCCGGGTGCATCGAACTCAGCCAACAGGCCGTAGATTCCCTCTTGGACTGGCATTAGGCAGTCTCCTCGACGGTTTCTTCCGCATCCAGCCCACCAGCGAGCTTGGTCTGCGGCAGCATCATCTTGATTTCGTTCATCGGGATCATGGGAATAAACCGCACAAACAACAGGAATAGTGTGGTGAAGATACCCATGGTGCCGATGTACAGCATGTAATCCCACTTTGTGGCGCGGTAGGTGCCCCAGCTGGACGGCAGGAAGTCGCGGTAGAGCGAGGTCACAACGATGACGAAACGCTCAAACCACATACCAATGTTGATCACGATCGAAATAGTGAACAGGTACCAGACCTGCGTGCGCAGCTTGCGCCACCACAGCGAGCCCAGCGGCAACGCAATGTTGAACAGGATGAGCAGCCAGTAACCCCAGCCCATCGGTCCGAACATGCGGTTCCACATCATGAAGAACTCCCAGTGGCTTGCGGAGTACCAGGCCATGAAGACTTCCAGGCCGTAACCGTATGCCACGATCAATCCCGTACCGAGCATGACCTTACCCATGTTGTCCAGGTGACGCATCGTCACCAGGTCTTCCATGTGGTAGAACTTCCGGATCGGAATGGCCAGGGTCAGCACCATGGCAAAGCCCGAATAGATGGCGCCCGCAACGAAGTACGGCGGGAAGACGGTGGTGTGCCAGCCCGGCAGAGCAGCGACCGCGAAGTCAAAGCTGATGACGGTGTGCACCGAGAGCACCAGCGGTGTGGACAGGCCTGCCAGCAGCAGCGACGCCGTCTCATAACGCATCCAGTGGCGGGTGGAACCGCGCCAGCCCAGCGAGAGCAGGCCGTAGAACCACTTGGCGAACGGCATCTCTGCCTTGTCGCGGAAGGTGCCGAAGTCCGGGATCATGCCGATGTACCAGAACACCACCGAGATGGTCGCGTACGTGGACACGGCGAAGACGTCCCAGCAGAGCGGCGACCGGAACTGCGGCCAGATGTTCATGGTGTTTGGCAGCGGCAGCAGCCAGTAACCCAGCCACGGACGGCCGATGTGCAGCACCGGGAAGATACCCGCGCAGACTACGGCGAAGATGGTCATCGCCTCTGCAAAGCGGTTGATCGAATTACGCCAGCTCTGTTTGAACAGCAGCAGAATCGCCGAGATCAGCGTGCCGGCGTGGCCGATACCGATCCACCAGTCGTAGTTGACGATAGCGAAGCCCCATGCGCCCGGGATGGTGACACCCCAGATGCCGACGCCGCGCAGCACCAGCCACGTGATGGCGACCAGCGCCAGCGAAGCGATACCGCCCGCCACGATGAGCCCGAAGAACCAGCCGAGCGGCGTGTGCGAGGTGAGCACCACGTTCGAGATCTTACGGGTGACGCTGGTGTAGTTATGCCCCGGCGCAATGACTGCGAATTCGCCCGTGACCGGATCGATCATGGGGTCGTTCACGGGTTGGCGGTACGGATCGTGAAGAGGTTTGGTCGCCATTACGCCGTCTCCAGCTCAGGGTTCGGGTTAGACACGCCAGCGACATACGTCGTCCGCGGGCGGTAGTTGAGGTCAGCGAGCACGCCGTAGGTGCGCTCCTCCGCCTTCAACCGGGCAATCCGGCTGCCCTTGTCGTTCATGTTGCCGAAGACGATCGCGTCTGTCGGGCAGGCCTGCTGGCAGGCGGTGACAATCTCACCGTCGCGGATTGCGCGACCTTCCTTGTCCGCGTCAATCTTCGCGGACTGAATGCGCTGCATGCAGTACGTGCACTTTTCCATCACGCCGCGTGAACGCACGCTGACGTCCGGGTTACGCATGAACTTGAGGCTCTCCGTGTCGTAATCCGAATACAGCAGGAAGTTGAACCGGCGAACCTTGTATGGGCAGTTGTTGGAGCAGTAACGGGTGCCCACGCAGCGGTTGTAGACCATGGTGTTCAGGCCTTCCGGCGTGTGCACCGTTGCGCCTACCGGGCAAACCTGTTCGCAGCCTGTGTTTTCGCAGTGCTGGCACATCATGGGCTGGAAGTGAGCCTTGGGTGCGTGCAGATCGCCCTCGAAGTAGGTATCGATGCGGATCCACTGCATATTGCGGCCGACCTTGACCTGTTCGCGGCCAACCACGGGGATGTTGTTCTCCGCGTAGCAGCTGACGACGCAGGCGTTGCAGCCAACGCAGGAGTTCAGGTCGACGGACATGGCCCAGGCATTCTGCATCTGGCCTGTTGCCTTGTCGGTCTTCTTGTAGTCCCACGCATCCGGGAAGAAGCTCATCTCCTTCTCGGGCGTCTCGTAGAGCAGGTTGCCCTCGTGCGCGTAGCCGGGGTTCTTCTGCGCCTCGGACAGCGTTGCAGTGCGGATGACTCCGCGCTCCATCGCTTCGTGGCCCGGCAGCGAATGCGCGCCGGTCAGCTCTTCCTTGGCAAGGTCGCTCTGCGCGGACTTACCGCGCGTCTCCATGGAGTGAACCGTGGTGACGCACAGGTCATACGTACCCGGGGCCTGCTTGGCCGCAGCGCCCGCCTGGAACCAGGGCGAGCTGATCGACCGGAGCTTGTTCGCATCGGAACCAACGTACTGGCCCACGCGGCCAAACCAGCGGCCAAAGCCCAGGTGTACCGTGATCACGCCGTCCGGCATGCCGGGCTGCATCAGTACCGGGAAGTTCACCGTCTGGCCGTTTGCCGTGATAGCGATCAGGTCGCGCTCCTGCACCTTCAGCTGCGCCATCGTCTCCATGGAGATGAGTGCCGCGTTGTCCCATGCAAGGTGAGTGACCTGCTTGGGCAGCTCCTGCAGCCAGCCGTTGTTGGAGAAGCGACCGTCGTACAGCGACGGGTCCGACTTAAATGCGATCTCGTACGGTCCGGAACCGGCAGACTTCGCGAGGTAAGATGCTGGCGACGAACCGCTGGGCTTGACGCTCTTCGGCTCAAACGCCGTTCCATCAACCCAGCCATCGTGCAGCGCCTTCTGCCATGCGGCAGCATCGCCGCCCTTGGCATAGGTCTTGAAGTTTGCCTGCACCACTTCGTGCGAGGTCATCTGCGGGTTATCGAGAACCGTCTGCAGAATGTCGTGCGCCGTCTTGCCACCGTACAGCGGATCGATCATCGGCTGGATCACCGAAATCGTGCCGTCGTATGCGCGTGCATCCGACCAGCTCTCAAGGTAATGCGCAGCATTCACATGCCAGTGCGAACGCTGACCGGTCTCGTCGAAGTACAGGCCGTGGTGCGCAACGAAGGGCACCTTGCTGATCGCCTCGCCAAAGTGAAGATCGGCCGGCGTGTTGTAGATGCCGTTGACGCCCAGGATGACCAGCGTCTTGACCTGGCCCGCGTTGATCGCGCTTACCAGGCTCTTCAGGTCGTCGTTCTGGATCGTCGGGATGGCCGCAACGGTTTCCGTGTAGACCACCGTGGAACCAACCGCGCCCAGCTGCGCGTTGAGCGCATGTGCCGCAGCCTGCACGGCGGGCGAGCTCTGCTCACCAGCGATGACAACAGCCTTGGAGCCGGCCTTCTTCAGGTCTGCCAGCACCGCTGCAAAGTATTTCTGCGCGTCTGCCGAACCGGCGTACGAACCGCCGGAGGTCAGTGCCAGAGCAAACTTTTCAATCTCGCTCGGCTTCAGGCCCAGGCGATGTTCTGCCTTGCCGCCGGTCACGGTGGGCATGCTCTCCACCACGTACAGGCGGTTCATCTGCTTGCCGTTCTCGTAGCGATGACGCTCTGCGTATGCGGCAGACAGCGGCAGGAAGCCCGGGAACGCGCTGGACGAAAGGAAGTCCGCATCCAGCGACAGGATGACGTCCGCATTCTCCAGCTTGTACTGCGCGTCGTAGAAGTCGCCGAAGGCAGCCTTCGACGCAATGCGTGCGGAGTCGCGGTTGACTGGTTCCCACTGCACAAGCTTGGCGGAGGGGTACTTGGTCTGTACCTGCTTCCACTGCGCTGCAAGCGTCGGCGAAATGATTGTCTCGCTCAGGAAAACAACGCCCTGACCGCCGCCGGACATCAGCAGCTGGCCACGCAGAGCATCACGGAAGGCACCAAAATCAGCAGGAATGCTCGATCCTGCAACCGTCTTCACCACGTGGGCGGAACGGTCCGGGTCGTACATCTCCAGCAGTGTTGCCTGGGCAAAGATGTCGCTGCGGCCCTTCGAAATCGGGTGCTCCGGGTTGCCGTCTACCTCGATGGGGCGGTAGCTCTCGCTCTTGACGAGAACCGGAGCTGCACCGGTCGGGAAGGGGAATGCCGTTGCAAAGTAGTTCGGGCGGCCAAGGACCAGATCCTCAGGCTGCTTGATGTACGCGAAGATCGGCTCGTCCGGCTGCTTGGTGCAGCCCGTGGTGGCGGCCAGCGCCAGCGACGCTCCCATCACCTTCATAAAGCCGCGGCGGCTCACGCCGTCGGTCAGCTCTGACGCCTGCCGGGGAAACTCCTCGTGCAGCATGTCTTCAAAGCCGGGTGCGTCCGCCAAATCGTCCAGGCTCTGCCAGAAGCGTTTGCCGCTCTTGCCGTCCAGCTTGGTGCGAACCTGCGCCAGTGTCATCTTTGCAGGCGCAATGGATGTGACGACAGTTGCTCCGGTACTCATGTCAGCGGTGCTATCAGCCATTCCGATTCCGTTCATTGGGTTCTGCTGGGAATTCTGCGGGGAGTTCATCGGTGGCATACCTCGCAGCTTTGCAGCTCAGCAGGTGTGCGGATACGGTACTTGTCTGCCAGGTAGGTACCCAGCGCCTGCTGCGAGGTGAACTTGTGGTAGCTGGCCGGCAGAATTGCCATGGGCGGTACATCGCTCATGGTCTGGCCCGCGCCTGCAAGGGCTTCCGGCTGCATCTGGACACCGCTGCCATGGGCAGAGATGCCGTTTGAGGTCTGGCTGGCAGCGTTCGGATGCTGCTCAATCGGGCCGCCCTGCATAAATGCCATCTCAGGGTTGCCGGACTGGGGATCCTTGGTGGTGCAGCTGACAGACTGCGCGGTCGGCGCCAGCTTGCCCGTCTCAGCACACCACACCGGCTTGCTGCTGGATGGTCCAGCCCACGCCATGTTGTAGATCTCCGTGGTCGGCCGCAGGTTCTTCACCGGGTCGCGATGGCAGTTCAGGCACCACTCCATCTGCAGCGAGTTTTCCGCGTACATGATGGGCATTTCGTCAACGCGACCATGACAGCTGGCGCAGCCAATGCCCTTGTTCACGTGAATCTCATGGTTGAAGTACACGTAGTCCGGCAGGTCGTGAATACGAATCCACTGCAGCGACTGGCCGGTTGCCCAGCTGTCGCGCACGGGCTTCAGCATCTCGGCGTTCGTCCAGATCTGCGCATGGCAGTTCATACAGGTCTTGGTGGGCGGAATGCCGGCGTACATCGACTTCTCGACCGACACGTGACAGTACTGGCACTGAATGCCCAGGCCCTCAACGTGGTGGCGGTGCGAGAACGGCACCGGCTGGTCCGCGCGCTGGCCCTGCTTGGTCACCCACGGGGAGCGCTGCAACTGATTCAGAGCTACGCCCAGTGCGACAACGATCAGGCCCGTCAAAATCAGAGCGGCGCGGGCCAGAGCGTTCGAACTGCGGTCAAAAACTTGCGCCATGAGTGCGTCCTGTTCCTCTTAATCCGTCCTGGAGAGCCAGCGGGGAACCGCTCTCCTGAGGGTGATACAACCTGCAAAACCCCAGGAAAGCCCGTTGGGGATTTTTCCTGTCCGGGCCACTCACCTTGCGGTGGAGGCGGAGTTTAAAGTCGGATTTACAAAAGCCACTATAGCAGCGGGGGTAGCGTCAAAGAACTACGTCAGTACCCGCCTCTGTTACTTTCCTTTGTACAACTTCGATAATCGAACCTTGGTTTCGTAGAGCCACTGCACTACATCTCGTGCGTTCTACAAACCAAGTACTGTAACCACCACAACATGTACCTTCTCGCGGACGCATCCTCCTTGTAAATTCCGGCCAACTTGGTCCGAGTTCTCATCGACCGCTTATCGCGCAGCGCATGTCCTGCCGGACGGGCCCGCTGCGCGCGGGGCGGTCACTTCGTGACTTGTATTCTGCTTCGCAGTGGGCCTATTTCATCCCGACCATCGGGAGGGGCTAGGCGAAAGCCAGTAAAAGGCGTGCAAACGCCCGCCCCGCGCGTAGCGGGTCCGTCCGGCAGGACGAGTATGGAAAACTAACCCAAATGCCGCACGCCAGCCAGACACGCAAGCCGCCCTACGATGCAGACGAAGCAATCGCCGCGCTCTCCGCGGCCGATCCCAAACTGGGCAGGCTGATTGAGCACGCAGGGCCGTTCACCATGCGGCTGGCCGGTACGCAGTCGCCCTTTGAGGCGCTGACGGAGGCCATCATCTACCAGCAGCTGCATGGCAAGGCGGCCGCGACCATCCACCGGCGCATGTTGGAAAGCTTTCACGACGTTGCAGGCATGGGCGTACATCCTTCGCCGCAGCACATTCTGGACTGCCCCACGCCGCAGCTGCGCGCAGCGGGCCTTTCTGCAAACAAAACGCTGGCGCTGCGTGACCTGGCTGCCAAGACGATTGACGGCACTGTGCCGCCGCTGGCAAAGATCCGCCGCATGAGCGACGAAG
>JAMFTB010000255.1 GCA_026225595.1 Terriglobus sp.
CGCATGGCCCTCCCGTTGGTCGGGATCAAGTTTTCATCCTGACCAACGGAAAGGCCACGCGAAGCGAGTAAAGAGGTGCGTGAGCACCCGCCCCGCGCGTAGCGGGCCCGTCCGGCAGAACAAGGCTTTCATGAATCAATCGACGTGCAGTACGGAAGAGCGCACACTGGAGGAACACCCATGGGCTTCCTGCTAATGATTGCGCGCGCGTTCATCAATACCTTTGGCATTACGCAGCCAGGGCCCAAGGCCGAGCGCCACGTGGCCTACTACATCGGCGCGCTGCTGGCGCTGATTGTGATCGGCATGATCGCCGCGTTGACGATCTTCCTGAAGATGCGCGGCTGAACTTCGCCGAACGAAAAGCTAGCGCTAGCGCACCATGCGTGTGATGCCGAAGGTCTCGGGCACCTGAAATAGCCGTGGGTCAGGTTCTGTGCGGTTGATGGACTGCATGGCGATGTCCTGCGCTCCGCCGCGCGGCATGAAGCGGCGAACCTCAACATTCAGGCCCAGCAGCGGCGAGTACCAGAGCTCCTTTACAGTGGGCTCCTTCTCGCCAAGCTGGGGCGTCACGACGATCTCATGCGATCCCTTCACCTGCAGGTTCTCCACCGTCTTGTCGCCGATGGTTTCGCGCGTGATCTGCGTGCCGTTCGGGGCGGTCATCGATATGGGCAGCGGCAGCGGATCGTCCACGGGCAGCGTCTCCGTCCGCACCGTGCACATCTTTCGCATCGGCTCGCAGACCGTCATTTCTTTACGCGCGCGGGGTCGTAGTAATCCAGTTCAGAGATGCGCGTCACGTCTGTGTTGCCGGTCGGTGTAAAGTCACGGCGCTCCTGAAAGACGCGGCCTGTGCTGTCGCGCGCGACGGTGCGGTGGTTGTAGATGGTGGTTTCGGTGCCATCTTCCAGCCGCCGCTTCCAGCTGGTGACCACCGTCGCCTGAAAGGGCGCGCCGGGCTTGGCAGAGATGGTGATGCTCTGAATCATCTCGCGCGTGCCGCCATCAGGCGCGTACGTAACCTGCGCGTGGGCCGCGCCTACAGACACTGCCAGAGCTGCCGTTGCAAACAGATGCTTTGAGAAACCACGCATGCCAATGAGCCTCCGCAGCGGCAGTCTACTCCAGGCTTATTGCTTCCCTGCCGCGTCATTCACTGTCGCGCAGGCTGTAGAGATAGATCCAGTGAGTTTCTTCGTGGCCGCCGTCCATGGTGACCGTGATCGGCTCGCGGCGGAAAAGACTCCCATCGACGTCATCCGGGTTAAAGCCTTCATAGGCATCCAGCGCCCGGAGCACTTCGGGGGCGTCCGGCAGAGCGAAGAGGGTGCCCGGCACGGTGTTCCGTGCGCCGTTGGTGATAAGACCGGGATATTCGCCTAAGTCGAGGAGTTCGCCGGTTACAGTGCCACTGCCGATGAGACTAAGTTGTGCGACTGATGCGCGAATTTCGTCGGGTGTGTGATCGGGGTGGAGGGTGCCGTAGACGAAGAGGCCTTTGGGGGTGTTTTCATGGGTTTGACCAGCCGCGCGGGCCAAAGGCCCGTCTCATACCAGCCCAGGCCGGAAGGCCTGGGTAAACATATTCCGAAGACGAAGACGCGCGGCCAATAATGCCCTATGGAGAGCACCGCCTAACTCCGCGCGCTCACCAACGTCCGCGGGAGGCGCGGTCAATCCCATAGGTACCCCTCGTCGCTTTCGACGCCGTACTTTTTCAGGATCGCCCTTAGTTCATCCTGGAAGGAGGTGTTGTGATGATGGCGTTCCTGATGTTCGATGTATTGGACGAGCTGGTCGAGGTCGGATCGTCCTACCGAGAAGGCTCCATAGCCGCTTTGCCATGCGAAGTCGCTGAGATTTTGTGTCTTGAGCCATTGTGACGATGTCGATTTCAGGACGTTGACGAGCGATGCGACCGTCGTTGTGCGGCCGAGACGAATGGCGAGGTGGATATGGTCCGCAGTGCCGCCGACGCGGAAGCATTCGCAGTCATGATCGCGGGCAACGGTGGCGAGATATGCGTGCAACGCCGAGCGGGTTGGCTCCGTTAATAACGGGCGTCTCTCACGCGTACTGAACACGACGTGGATGAGCAGGAATGTGAGCGATTGCGGCACGCGGAAAATTATAAGGCGGACCTTTGGCCCGCCTGCTCCGCTTCCGACGTTAACCCAGGCCTTACGGCCTGGGCTGGTATGAGACGGACCTTTGGTCCGTCCTCAAGCACATCGGGTCGCGTCGTACCCAAAAGCTCACGCAGAGATAAGCCAAAATAGTCGCAATGCTGCTACCAGCCCGACCAAAGATACAAGCACCCACCACCTGCCTGATCGGAAGCTTGCAACAAAAGGAAAGACGATGCTCACAGCCATTGCGGAAGGTAACATCCGATCCGCGAATCTACCCGGGACAAGAATCCAGGCGTGTGGGAACGCAAAGAAGCTAAGGAACAATGCAAGGCTGACCAGCCCTACCAATCCGAACCAACTCCATTTCATGTTTGCCCTGCTTTCACAATGGCATATGGCGTAACCCGCTGGTAGCAGGTGTTATTGATCAAGCGGCTTTCTTGCGAAGTAGTAGAGCGAGAAGGCGAGCAGGGCGAACATGAGGACCGCGACCGGATCGTGATGCAGGGGGTTATGTTCGCTGAAGCGTGGGAGGGCCCAGTTGCTGCCGCGGTCTTCGCCTACGCTTTCAATCAGCTTTACGACGACGCCTGTAAGGCCCATGATGCCGCCCGCGGCAATCAATCCCGAAGCAAAGAGCGAACCGGGGCTGATCTCTTCGTTGTCGAGATCGGTAAGGGGGTCGTTATTGGTTAAATCCGCCTGTTCCGTATCCGTCAATCGCACATCCCCACGAAGCAATTCGTCTTCGCTGAGTATCGCCACGACAGCTCCAGGAGGTGCTGCTGCTAACGCTTCCGCGGCAAGCTCCGCGCGGATGGCGCGGTCGCGTTCACGAGCCTTTGCGACTGCCGCATCCACCATCCAACGAATGAGGCCGCCGCAGAAGATGGCCAGCGTGGTTGCAATGGAAAGGTAAGCGCCAACGGCCAGTGTGAGCGATCGCACGCCCATGAGTTCCACCGCCAGCACAAGCGCCACGCCCAGCAGCACCAGCGACCACGGCAGTTTGCGGCTCAGGATGCCGTTGATCACAGTCGCCATCAGCCGGCCCTGCGGCGCTGCCGCCTTCTCGCTGCCAATGCCCTGCACCCACTGGATTTCAATGCGGCCGGTGGCGCGGTTCAGCAGGTACTTGCCATCCTCAAGCGTGGGCGAGCCAATGGCGTTGATCAACTCATAGCCGGTTGCGTTGTTGATCTCAATCTTCTTCACGCTGTCGCTCGGGTCGGTGATGCTGAGGTGTGGTCGTGGAAATACTCCCCTGTCCTGCAAGCCCTCAGGCAGCGCCGCTGCATTCAGTGCGATGGGCGTGGGCATGGCGCGGAAGCTCTCAAGCGCCTTGTTCATGCCGCTGAGCGTCAGGCCAATCACAAACGTGGAAACCACCACGCCAATCATCACGGCAAGCTGCGTCTTCCACGGCGTTGCGCCAATGATGTAGCCGGTCTTGAGGTCCTGCGCGGTGTCTCCGCTGTTGGCTGCGGCAATGCACACGATGCCACCAATGGTGATGGCCAGCGCGCCAAATGCGGGCGCGGTCCAGCCCTCAACAAGAAAGATGGCTGCCGTAGCCATCAGCGTGGCAATGGTCATGCCGCTGACCGGCGACGCGGAAGAACCCACGATACCCACAATGCGGCTGGAAACAGTAACGAACAGGAAGCCGAATACGAGCACCAGCAAGGATGCGGCGAGGTTCGCGAGAGCGCCCACCTGTGCACCGGGTACTGGCTTGAACTCAAGAAAGGCCCACAGCAAAACCACAAGCAGGGCCGACCCTCCGTATACGAACGAATTGGGCAGATCGCGCGAGGTGCGTGGCACCTCTCCTATCGTGCTGCCGGCTGCCGTGGAGGCAGTGTTCTTCTTCGCTCGAAACGAGCCGGTGAGCGCTCCAAAGATGGTTGGCATGGTGCGCAGCAGCGTAAGGCAGCCCGCGGCGGCAACTGCGCCTGCGCCCATGGGGCGGACATACGTGCGCCACAGGTCGCTGGGACTCATTGCGCTGATGGGCACGGTGCCGGGGTAGAGCGGGTGCGTAAGGTGCGAGCCGAAGAAGTAGATTGCCGGCATCAACACCAGCCAGCTGAAGACGCCGCCCGCCAGCATGATGCCGGAGATACGAGGCCCAATGATGTAACCAACGCCCAGGTACTCCGGCGTTGCGTCTGCACGGATGGAGCCGCCACGCAGCAGGTGCTGCGGTCCAATGTCGAAGTCCTTCGATGGCGTGGACGGCCACAGGCCAAACAGATTCTCATTCTGAAACAGCGTGTAGAGCGAACCAAGCCCCATGCCCAGGAAGATTCTGCTCGCGAAGGACCCACCGCGTTCGCCTGCAATCAGCACATCCGCGCAGGCAGTGCCTTCGGGATAGAGCAGGGTTCCGTGCTCCTCCACAATCAGCTGGCGTCGCAGCGGAATCATGAACAGTACGCCGATCCATCCACCAAAGAGCGCCAGCGCAAAGATGCGTGCGTACTCCAGATCAAAGCCCAGGAAGATGAGTGCGGGCAGCGTGAAGATAACGCCGCTGGCAATGCTTTGCCCGGCGTTGCCGGTGGTCTGCACAATGTTGTTTTCCAGGATCGACGCCTTGCCCAGCACGCGCAGAATCGAGATCGAAAGCACGGAGATGGGGATGGACGCCGCGACGGTAAGCCCGGCCTTCAACCCCACATAGACCGTGACTGCACCAAACAGGATGCCGAAGAGCGCACCGATGAGGACGGCGCGTATGGTCAGCTCCGGACGCGTCTCATTGGCTGGAACGAATGGCCGGAAGACAGGTGTTTGGGGAGGCGGTGCGCTGGTTGTGGCCATGGGTATCAGTCGCTCAAGATGGCGTTGCTTGCGTGTTGCAAGTGGTGACGAGTGTACCAACCGCAGTGCAGATACTTCCGCCATGGCCGATTTTCACGCGACGCACCGCGTCTTTCGCCTTGGGATGACGTCTGAACAGGTGCACGGTAACGGTGAGGAATTTGGCGATGAAGCGTTCGGCCTGGCAGCATTCGGTTCTTTGCACAGCGTTGGTTGCATCCACTTCGTTCGCGCTCAGCGCGCAGAACGCAACCACCGGCGGCGATCAGCAGTCGCAGCCGGACGCACAGGGCAGCACGCCACAGAACGCACCGCAGCGTGGACCCGGCGGCGCAGGTGGTGGATTTGGCGGCAACCGCGGCGGCACCATTCGCGGCACGGTGACGGCTGTGGGCAAAGACACCGTGACCATCAAGAACGAGGCGGGCGAGACGTGGACCGTACTCTCAACCGACAACACGCGCGTGCGCCGCGACGGCCAGCCCGGCACCATAGGCGGCGTGCAGGCGGGCGATGAAGTGGTTGCAGTGGGCATGCCGGACGCCGACAAGCACGAGGTCTACGCCATGATGGTGATGGATGTGAGCGCAGCCGCTGCCGCAAAGGCAAAGGAAAACCTGGGCAAGACCTACATCACCGGCCGCATCACGGCCATCAACGCAGACAATGCGCAGCTCACGGTCATGCGCGCGGACAAGGTTGCGCAGGTCATTACGCTGGACGAATCCACCAGCCTGCACAAGGGCGGACGTATGGATCCTGCAGCAATGCAGGCAGCAGGACTTGACTTTGGCGGTATGGGCATGGGTGGTCCCGGCGGTGCTGGTGGTGGACGACGTGGTGGCGGTGCTGCTCCGGCGGGAGCCGATGCGGGTGAGGCGATCACCATGGCCGACATTAAGGTTGGCGACACCGTGGTTGGCCTGGGCAGCGTGAAGGCAGGCAGCTTTGTGCCCACAGACCTGCGCGTGCAGGAGCGTCCCGCAGGTGGCCCCGGCGGTCCGGGTGGTGGTGGACGACGCGGCGGCGCAGGCGGTGGCGCTGCTCCGGCTGGTGCACCTCCGCAGCAGTAATTCAGCAACCTCATAAGAACGGCAGCAGACAATTTGCGGTATGAGCCTCTGTAGTTCATCCAAAGCGATGGGCCGCAGAGGCTTTTCATTCATGCCGGGAGAACAAATTAGTTAGCTTGGCTAACTAATTTGCGGCCCTGTCTCTAATCCAAAAGATTCAAGTGCGTTCGCTGGTTAAGAAATCGGGCAGTTCATGTACACCTTCTGTGCGCGGAATCGTCTAATCAAACCTCACGCCACCTCTGCTTTCTGCAGCACTATCAGTGCGAAACTTACGTGCGTTCGCATTCGTCTTATTGTTTAGAACCACAGCACAGCCTGAACATTTCAAGAGGTTCCTTTTGCGCCCGCGTCGACGGCCATTCCAGCATCTCTCTTTTGCCGTCACCCTGCTGGGCGCGGCTGCCGGGTTACATGCGCAGGCTCCTGCTGCACCCACTGCCGTGGAGACGCCGGCAGCAACGCAGAGCGCGCCTGCTGCAACTCCAACTGCATCCGTTGCCCCTACTGATGTGCAGGGCGGCACCATCACCGGCGTGGTCACATCGGCCACCGCTGCCGATGCCAGCGGCAAAAAAGTCGCGGGCACACCGCTTCCCGGCGTCACTGTCACAGCAACCAACACGCTTACCGGCAAAAAGTACACAGCCGCCACCGACGTAACGGGCGCCTTCCAAATGTCAATTCCGCGCAACGGCCGCTACGTGCTGCGCGCAGAGTTCGCGGCCTTTGCACCGGCTACGTCTGAAGTGTTGCTGAACGCAACACAGCACACGGGCAAGGCAGAGTTTGCGCTGGAGCTGGCATCGCGCGTTGCTGCACGCAACGCCGCTACAGGCACAGGAACAGCGGTAGCCGTTGCAGCATCAGGCGCAGGAGCAGCGGGCGCGCAGGCACGGACGCGCGGCCTGCAATCGCTGAACGCGACCGGCAGCGCAGACGCCGATACCGAAGCTGCCTCGCTGGGCGACGGCGGTGGAGACACCTCTGCAATTCCGGCGCTGACATCACTGAGTGGTGACAGCGGATCAGACTCCGTGGCTATCAGCGGCCAGAACGGCCAGATCAACGGACTTGCCGGATTCAACGAAGATGACATGCGAAACCGCATCCAGGACGCGATCCAGGGTGCGCAGCGCACTGGCGGCGATGTTTCCACCGCAGTGGTGGGCATGGTGGGCAACATGGCCATGGGCGGGCCCCAGGCTTTTGGCGGTGGGGGCGGCCCATTCAACGGCCCCGCAGACGGATTTGGTGGTGGCCCTGGCGGCGGCGGTGCTGGTGGCTTTGGCGGCGGCGGATTCGCCGGCGGCGCAGGCGGCTTTGGCCGTGGCGGCTTCCGCAACTTCAACCCAGCGGCCGTCCACGGCAACGTCTACTACCAGGGCGGGAACGCTGCTCTGGATGCCACGCAGTTCTCCCTTACCGGCGTCGCGTTGAAGCCCGCCTACAGCACCAACCAGTACGGCCTGGCGCTGAGCGGCTCACCGTACATTCCGGGGCTTACCAAGCCGGACACGCGGCAGAACCTGTTCCTGAACTGGACCGGGCAGCGCAACCAGACACCGCAAAATATCTACAACACGGTGCCCACGCTGCTGCAGCGCACCGGCAACTTCAACGGCCTGACGCAGGCAGTAAGCGGCGTGCAGACACCGGTGATCCTTTACAACCCGGCCACGGGCCAGCCTTACGGCAACTGCAGCTCGTACCTGAATCCGACGTGCAACGTGATCACCGGGCCGCTTTCGCCGCAGGCGACAGCGCTGTTGCAGTACATCCCCACGCCCAACACAGATATTGCCAGCGGCAACACCGACTACAACTACCAGCGCATCACCACGGCCGGAAACAACTCATCGCAGATCTCAGCACGCTTTACGCGGTCGCTGGGCGCGGTGCAACAACAGCAGGGGCGTGGCGGACGCGGCGGCGGTGGTGGTGGACGTGGTGGCGGCGGACGCAATCAGCAGACGCAGAAGGTGCTTCGCCAGAACATCAGCGCCAACTTTGCGTACTCGCACACGGCCAGCGACAGCCGCGGCCTGACGCCCACTCTGGACGGCAAGACCGCCTCCGATGGCTACAACGCGACCGCGGGTTACAACATTGGCTACGGCCGCATCAGCAACAACATGACCTTTGGCTGGAACGCAACGCAGGCGCAAACGGTCAACAACTTCACCTTCTCCTCCAATGATCCCGCGGCGCAAGCGGGTATCAGCATTCCGCGGCCCGCCGGTGTGCAGGCAGGCCTTTACAACGGCGTGCCCGCGCTGTCGCTGACGAACTTCGCCTCCATCAGCGACGTGCAGCCATCCATCCGGCACCAGGAGACGTTCAGCTTCAGCGACGTCTTCAGCTATCGGAAGGGCAAGCACAACATGCGCTTTGGCGTGGACGTGCGCCGCCTGCATAACGACCTCATCGCCGGTTCCAACGGCATTGGCCAGTTCACCTTTACCGGCTATGCCACGCAGAACCCCAATGCGGGCACAAACCCTGGCACGCCCACGGGTTCTTCGTTTGCAGACTTTCTGCTGGGCGCTCCGCAGAACTCCGCCATCCAGGCCGGCACCAACAAAATTTACCTGCGCGAATGGGCCTACGACGGCTATGCCAATGACGACTGGCGGCTGACGTCAAACATCACGGTGAATGTAGGCCTGCGGTACGAGTACTTCTCGCCCTACATTGAAGAGAACAACCGGCTGGTGAACCTGGACCACAACGCTACCTTCACCCAATTTGCACGGGTACTGCCTGACGGCGTGGGGCCTTACAGCGGCGCGTTTCCACGATCGCTCGTACAGCCGGACCGTTCGCTGTGGTCGCCGCGTTTGGGCCTGGCTTACCGGCCCAAGTTTTTAAAGAACACGGTGGTGCGCGTGGGTTACGGCATCAACTACAACCTTGGCCAGCTCTCCAACTTCGCAAACTCACTGTCCTACCAGGCGCCGTTCGCGGTCTCGCAGAATAACGTTGCGCTCATCGCCGGCACAGCGTCACAGGGCTGCGGCAACCTGACCACAGCAGGCACCACCGGCAGCACCTTTACGCTGGCCAACGCCTTCAACTGCACCAGCTCCACCGTGCTGCAGAACACCTTTGCCATCAACCGCGCATACCGCCTGGGCCGCGTGCAGGTCGTAAACATGGACATTCAGCACACGCTGCCCATGGGCATTGTGATGAACGTGGGCTACAACGCATCGTTGGGCAGTAGCCTTGACCTGCGCCGCGCGCCCAACCGCGACGCCACCGCTGTGACCAGCAACGCGCAGGGCATCATCTACGAAGACTCCATCGGCGAGTCTCGTTTCAACGCCCTGAATGTGAGCGTGCGCAAGCGGATGCAGAAGGGCATAGCGCTGGCGGCAACCTACCAGTACGGCCACTCCATTGACGATGCCAGCTCCATTGGCGGCGTGGGCGCAAACACCGTGGTGCAGAACGATGCACGCATTGTCCTGGAGTTTGGCAACAGCAGCTTTGACGTACGTCATCAGGTTACCGGCACCTACGTGCTGGAGCTGCCCTTTGGCCCCAACCGCGCCTTCCTGAACCGCGGCGGCTGGGCATCGCACATGCTGGACGGCTTCAACCTCAGCGGCGCCTTTACCTTTGCCACCGGCACCTACGCCACGCCGCAGTACCAGAACAGCGTGGCGCAGGCCTCCACCGGCAACAACTTCACGCTGCGCCCGGACCGCGTCTTCTCCCAGCCCATTAAGGGAGCAGGCCAGTTGCGCAACTGGTTCAACCCTGCGGCCTTCACCACACCAGCTGCAGTCTTTGGCACCGCTTCGCGCAACTCCATTGAACTGCCCGGCACCGTGAGCAACAACATGTCGCTCTCCCGGACGATTCGCCTGGGTGACATCCGCAACCTTGAGATGCGTTTGACGGCCAACAACGTCTTCAACACCGTGCAGTACAGCGGCGTGAACACCACGCTGAACAATGCAAACTTCGGCCAGATCACGGGCGCTGCGAATCCGCGCAAGATCATCTACCAGGTGAGGTACAGATTCTAATGACAGCCTCTTCCCTGCTTCGGTTCCATTCGCTTCGTTCCGGCGCGATTCTCGCGTTATGCGCCACGCTGGTTGTGCCACCTGCCTTTGCTCAAGCGCCACAGCAGGCAACACCGCCCGTGCAGTTGAACACGCCCGTGCAGCAGGCGCCCGCGCCACAGCCCGGAGCTCCCGCATCTACCGGCACCAGCATCCAGCAGGTTGGCGGCAGCACGTCGCAGACGTTTACGATGCGCGTGGAATCGCAGGTGGTGCTGACGAACGTTGTGGTTCGCGACAAGAAGACGGGCAACGTCATCCGCAACTTGAAGGCAAGCGACTTCACCATTCTGGAAGACAACAAGCCGCAGAAGATCAGCTCCTTCGACTTCCAGACCGTGGACGAAGCAGCCCGGCTGCAGGAAGCCACCGTAAGCGGCGCCGCACCCACCGTGGCGCAGATGATGGATCGCTCCATGGGCGCAGACCCCAAGGTGCTGCGCGACCATCGCCTCATCGTGCTGTTCTTTGATCTGTCCAGCATGCAGGACGAGGACATTGACCGCGCGGTGAAGGCCGCGGAAGACTACATCAAGAACAAGATGGCTCCGGCCGATCTTGTAGCCGCCGTCAGCCTCAGCACCACGCTGTCTTTGGATCGCGACTTCACCGCCGACAAAACCGCCCTGCTGAAGGCAGTGGACAAGTACAACGGCAACAACGAAGGCGCTGCCTTCGCCAACGGACTTACCGCGACAAGTGACGTGGTGAGTGAAGACGGCAGCAGTTTTACCGCGGACGACACCGAGTACAACAACCTGAACACGGACCGGCAGCTGTATGCCATCCAGTCCATCTCAAAATCGCTTGAGCGCGTGGACCAGAAGAAGAGCATGTTGTACTTCAGCGGTGGACTGTCGCGCCAGGGCATTGAGAACCAGGCCAGCCTGCGCGCTGCGACCAACGAAGCTGCAAAGGCCAACATGGCTATCTACTCCGTAGATACGCGCGGCCTTGAGGCTCTGTCACCGCTGGGCGATGCCAGCAGCGGATCGCTGCGCGGCACCTCTGCCTACAGCGGCCGCGCGATGCAGAGCCGGCTGGATTCCAACTTCAGCTCGCAGGAGACGCTTGCGACGCTGGCCAGCGATACCGGCGGCAAGTTCTTTGGTGACTCCAACGACTTTGGCCCGGCCTTTCAGCAGATTCAGCACGACACCGAGGCGTACTACATCATCGGCTTCCGCAGCACGGACACACGCCGCGACGGCGCCTATCGCCACCTGACCGTGAAGCTGAACCGGCCAGACGCAAAGCTGGAGTATCGCCCCGGCTACTACGCGCCCGCAGACTTCAAGCACCAGAAAACCGAGGATCGCGAGATTGCACTGCAGGAGCAGATGAAGAGCGACCTGCCCGCGGTGGACATCTCCATGTACCTGGAGGCGTTCTACTTCCGCGCGAATCCCAACACGTACTACATCCCCATGTCGCTGATCGTGCCGGGATCGCAGATTCCGTTTACGCGCACCAAGGATCAGGACAAGGCAACGCTCGACCTCATCGGCCAGGTGAAGAACGCGCAGGGTATTGCCGTGGGCAACGTGCGCGAGACGCTGAAGCTTGCCGTGGACGGCACAGTGGGTGCGGCGCGGCGAAACATCCAGTACAGCACCGGCTTCACGCTGGCGCCGGGCCACTACCACGTGAAGTTTGTCGCGCGCGAAAACGAGACCGGCAACATGGGGTCGTTTGAGACGGACATGGTTGTGCCCGACCAGCGCAAGCAGCCGGTCAAGCTTTCCAGCGTGGTGATGAGCAGTCAGCGCACACCCGCGGCGCAGCAGCCGCGCCGCCCGGGTCCCATGCCGCCCGGCATGCAGCAGGCCGTGAACCCCATGATCCAGGACGGCCAGCAGTTTGTGCCTAACGTGGCCCACGTCTTCCGCCAGGATGCGCACCTGTACCTGCTGTATGAGCTCTACGATCCTGCGAAGGAATCAAAGGAAGCTGCGGCCGCTGCAGCCACTGCCAACGCTGCGCAGCAAAGCGGTCTGAAGGCGCGGCCCAGCGCGGGCGGCATCCACGTAATTACGTCGATCGAGTTTCTACAAAACGGATCGAAGGTGTTGGAGACTCCGCAAGTCGCGACCGATGTTCTGAACGAGCCGGAGCGCGGCGCAGTCAGCTTCAACTTTGATGTGCCGCTGTCGAGCCTGAAGCCGGGTTCGTACATCTGCCAGGTCAACGTGATTGACGATGCCGGCGGCACCTTCACCTTCCCGCGCATGGCGCTGAAGATTGTGGCGCCACAGCCTGCGGCTGCTCCTGCTGCTGCACCGGGTACACCTGCACCAGCTGCTGCTCCAGCAACTCCTGCGCCCGGCAACTAAGCCTGCAAAAGCAGAACGCGGAGTTCGCGATGTTTCTCGCGGAGTGCGCGGCATACTCTGCGTACACCGCATTCTGCTTTTCTTCTGCAAGCCTTCCCGCTCTTCCTCGGCAGCACCAACGCCACGCACAGTAAGATAAGCGCATGAGCGCATCGCGCGATGTACTGCTGCAGACCACTGAGATGACAGACGCCGCGGAGTTCTACCGCGACGCTCTAGGGCTGACCGTCTTCCTGCGCACACCATCCATGATTGGGCTGGAGGCAGGCGGTATCTGCCTATACCTGGAGCAGGCGCCCGCGTTGGGCCCGGTCTTTGAGTTCTTCGTCGACGACCTTGAGACAGCCAAGCGCGACCTGCGCCAGCGCGGCTGCGTGCTGCTGCTGGAAGATCCCGAGGTGCCCAAGTGCTACCTGCGCGACCCCTTCGGGCTCACCTTCAACATCGCCGCAAAGAAGAACAACTCGCAGGCAGACGATGCGGAGCACATCCGCGACAACGAACCGCCACCACACTACTAGCTCCGCGCCGGACGCATCCAAGCCTGATAACGCCGCGCCACGAGTATGCTGGGCTGGCGATCATCACACACTGCCGGAGATGCCCATGCTTTTTCGCCGCGACCCCTCGCTTTCACGCCGAGACTTTGTCCGCCTTGCCGCTGCCGCATCCGCGGCAACCGCGCTGCCGCGGAACCCGTTTGCGCAGATCGTTGTCGCTGCTCCAGTTAAGAAGCTGCGATATGCGCCCGTGGGCCTTGGCGGCATCTCCGTGCAGCACTTTATGCCCGGCACACGCAAAGGCCAGTTCGGTGAGATCACAGGGCTGGTCAGCGGCCATCCGGATAAAGCCAACCGGCTGGCAGCCGAGTACAACGTGCCTGCGGGCAACATCTACACCTACGAGACGTTCGACAAGATTCGCGACAACCCCAACATTGACGCGGTCTACATTGGCCTGCCCAACAGCATGCACGCGGAGTACACCATCCGCGCCGCAGAGGCGGGCAAACACGTACTGTGCGAAAAGCCCATGGCCATCAGCGTGAAGGAATGCGAAAACATGATCGCGGCCTGCAAGAAGAACGACCGCAAGCTGATGATCGCCTACCGCTGCCACACGCAGTCTACGCATATGCAGGCGCGTGATTTGGTGCGCAGCGGCGCCATCGGCAAGGTGGAAGTAATTGAAGGTGCAGCGGGCTTCAACAGCGCGCCCAACCAGTGGCGACTGGTCAAGAAGATGGCCGGCGGCGGACCGCTGATGGACATTGGCATCTACGCGCTGAATGCCTGCCGGTTCATCGTGGGCGAAGAGCCGGACGTCATCAGCGCGTATTCCTCCGTCATCGACAACGATGGCCGCTTTACCGATGTGGAAGAGAATGTGGGCTGGACGATGAAGTTTCCGTCAGGCGCGGTGGCCAGCATTACCAGCACCTACGGCGCCACGCAGGAAGGCTTTCTGCGGGTGCACGGCAGCAAGGGCGTGCTTGAGTTCAACGGCTTTGGTTACGACGGCATCAGCATGACCCTGCGCCAGACCGGCCTGGGCCGCAACGACGTGACCACGCAGACAGACAACGCAAAGGACCCCTATCAATTTGTAGTTGAGTCGGATTACTTCTCACGCTGCGTGCTCGACAACAAACCCATTGAGCCCAGTGGCGAAGAGGGCTTGCGCGACATCGCTATCTGCATGCGCATCTACGAAGCAGCAGCAAAGAACGCAAAGGGCTAACGCGCTAAAAGCAGAACGCGGAGTACGAAGAGTATGCCGCGGTGTTCGCGGATAGTCCCACGTACTCCGCGAGAAACACCGCACACACCGCGTTCTGCTTTCGCTTTTGCGAGTGGCCGAGCCTCAACGACGCAGCTTACGCCAGCTTGCTCAACACCGACTGCAGCAGGCTGCCGCTATCCGGAGCAGGTGCGCCCGTAGCTTCGCCCGTCTCTGTCACGTGACCGCTGGATGCAAAGTGGTGGATAACCATGGGCAGCAGCACTGCCAAAGCCATCTTCACCACTGTGGGCGACATGCCGGTGCGGCTGGCAATGCCGTCAATGATGCCGGTGCCGCCCAGACCCTGCTCCACCTGGTCAGGCGCTGCGGGCGTCGTCTGGCCGCCGGCCCACTGCTGCACCAAACCACCAAGGCCGTTCTGCTGGAACGACGAAAAGATGGTACCCACGCCGCCGTGTGCGTCAATCTCCTGCATCAGGCCGCCTGCAACCTGCCCGTGGTCGCCGCCTGCAAACTGTCCCGCGGCCGACGTGATCATATCCATAATGCCCATGCTGAACCTCTCTTCCTGACCCACCAAAAATGAATGACTGCGGGTACAGCTTACGCGCAGTCATTGCAGAAGCAACATGAATTTACTGGCGAATGATGCGGCTTTTCCTGCCTGTCCTGCCGGACGAGCCCGCTACGTGCGTGAGCACCCGCTCTCCGCGAAGGAGGCCCGTCCGGCAGGACTAATCATCGCTCGCTCAAAACGAAAAGGCCTTCCGCATTTGGAAGGCCTCTTTCGTTTTAAAAGCAGTGGCTTAGTCGCGGCGGCGGCTGCCACCGAACAGCTGCAGAATGATCATGAAGATGTTGATGGCGTCCAGGTAAATGCCCAGCGCCAGCGACACAGCACCCATGCCGTCGCCACCTGCGCGAATGCGCGCAAAGTCTGCGACGGTAAGCGCCGTGAAGATTGCCAGTGCGATCCACGAGTAGAGCGTGGGCGACAGGAAGTGGAAGAACATGCTGACGATGCCCACCAGAATGAGCGCCAGCAGCGCAGCGCCGGCAATGCCCGACACCTTGCGGTAGTTGATGCTGAACAGGTACGCGACGCAGCCCATGGCCGTCATGCCCAGGCCGGTGGTCAGAGCAGCATTCAGCACCAACTGAGCACCAAAGGCGCGCACATACATGCTGATGATCTGCGCGATTTCCCAGCCCATGAAGTAGGTGAGCGCCAGAAACAGGCCCAGTGCGGTGGACTCACTCTTGTTGCGTGCGCGGTTGATCATGAACACCAGCACCAGCACTGCGATGAAGCCGGGCAGCATGCTCCACGAGGGCGCGGTGAAGACGCCGAATGCGGTGATGAAAAAGCCAAGCGCTGTAATGCCCAGCACCTTTGCCAGCAGCGGCGCGGTGCCCTCGCGGGGCACATCGATCACTGTGGGATAACCGTTCGTCTGATTGACGTACATCGGTTGAACTCTCTTCCGGCGGCGTCAGGTCCTCGCCGCGCTTCTATAGATTAGACGCACCGCAATTATGGACGATGCGGCGGCATCCAACACCAAAAACAAGACGGCGGCGGGCTGGAGTGATCCAGTCCGCCGCCGCCTTGAAAAGTGAATTGAGGGTTTAAATTTACGCTGCTGCTGCAGGCACAAAACCATCGCAACCGCTGATGGGCGTTACCTTCAGGTGCAGGTTGGCAAGCTTGGGGTGACCGCACTCGTCAATCACCTTCAGGTCGGCCCTGTGGCTGCTCACAATGCTCACCAGGACGTCTGTCTTGTGGGTTTCGCCGAAATGCGTGCAAAGACCACACTGACCGCTGTGTACTGTTTCCATTGCCGTATCCTCCAGTAATTTGCCAGCGCCCGATCCCTCAACCGGGCGCTGTACCAATACTGTGATGGCGGCATGAAGCCATTTGTTTTCTGTAAATTGCGACAAACCCGGACGCAGATAATACGACCGGGTTTGTCGCAAATTCTAAGTGAGGCAAGATCAACAGTTAATTTCGGACTAAGTCGGTCGAGCGTACGAAAAAAATCACTACTGCACAATACCGCTGTCGCCGCCTACGCCACGCTTGCCCGGTGTGGGTGGCGGAGTGGAAGGCTGCACCTTCCATCCTTCCGTGGTGAGCACCAGCGTGGTCTGTGCGTTGTTGTTGGTGGTGCTAAGCGCGGTGCGAATCTGCGGGAAGGCGTTCTCTGTCTCCGGCGCCTGCGCCCAGTCCTTCACGTCGCCCAGCGACCATGTGTAGCTGACGGTGGTGGTTGCTCCCGGCTGCGTGCCGGCGGGCGTGTTGCTCAGCACGTCGTTCACCTTGCGGTGCGCATAGCAGAAGTTGCCATAGCCCGGCTGCGTCGTGTCCGGTGTCCAGTTGGCGCGACCCTTGTCTGTCAGGTCATAGCTGTTGGCCTGCTTTTTCAGGATCAGCAGCTTCGTCTTCTCCACGGGCGTACGGCTCATCAGGCCCTGGTCCACCAGCGCGTCAAATGGCTGCACGGCCGTGGCGTTGTCTGTTTCTTTCTGCTGCGGCAACTGCAGCGGCTGGGGCCACAGGCACTCCGGCCACTGCTCGTAGTAGCTGTCAATGGCGGTCTTCAGGTTGCTGGTGCTGTCTTTGGGGGCTTTGCATCCGCTGGTTGAAAAGGCAACGGTCGTAGCAAGTACCAAGGCAGAAGCAAGTGGAGCACGAAGACGCAGGTTGTTATGCATGTATTGGGTCACTCACTTTCAAAGCGCGGCAGCATACCGATGGTATCCGCACGCGCCGTGTGATGTGATGCGACTATGCCCCACGCCGCCGTATCTGGTGCCGTGCCAAGGCTTACATGTAATCCTTGCCGTACTGGACTGGTATCTGCGTGAACGCGATGCGCGTGGGCGCGGATTCGCGCGCGGGCAGCATGCCTGCAAAGTGCAGCGTGGTGTGGCCGTACTTCAAATTCATCTTGTCCAGCGTGCGGCTTAGTTCGCCGCGCTTGTCCGGGTCGACGAACAGCGTGGGCTGCTGCTCACTCTCCGGGATCAGCCGGCTCATGCTGATGCCGACGAAGAAGGGCCGCTGCTGCTCTGGCCCGGTGGGCTGCTGTGCCCACAGTGCGCGCAGCGTTTCCAGCAGGGTGAACGTGTCCTGGCAGCTGGTGAAGCGCGCCTCCATGCCCCAGCCGCCGTGGCGCAGGCCGCTTTGGTGCTGCTTCACCTTGCCCGTTCTGCCGTTGCGCGAATCCCAGTGTTCTGTGTCTTCTTCGCTCTCTGCGTAGGGAGTTTCGTTGCGCCGCAGCTGCGTGCCCTTCGCGCTGTCTGCTTGTTCGCGCGTGAGTTGGTAGCGGATGGTCAGCGACATCGAACCCGCGCACATCTTCTCCATGCGTAGCCGCATGGCGGCCTTGTGCAGCAGCTTGTGCGCCACCGCCCATGCGCCCGCGGGCGAGCGATGCTGCGGCCCCAGCACATGCGAGTGACCCAGCGACTTCTGCATCTCCTGCGAGACGGGCGCGCCGTCGTCGCCTGTGTCATGCCCGCGCAGCCAGTGGTACAGGCGGTCGCCCCACACACTGTTCCACAGCTTGTGCATGCCCTCACGATCCAGCGCCAGCAGCTGCGGCATGGTGGTAATGCCCTTGCGGATCAGCATCTGCTCCGTGCGCGCACCCACGCCGGGCAGGTCGCGCAGCTCCAGCTGCAGCAATGCACGCGGCAGTTGTGAAGGCAGCAGGCCAATCAGGCCGTCCGGCTTCTGCATGTCGCTGGCAATTTTTGCCAGGTAGCGGTTGGGCGCCATGCCAATGGAGCAGCGCAGCGTGCTGCCCACGTCGTCCTTGATGGCCTGCTTGATGTCCAGCGCAATCTGCCGCGCGCGGGGAGGCTCGCGCTCGCGGCCAATCAGCTGGCAGGCAACTTCATCGATGGACGGAACGTGTGCCACCGGGCACACGCGCTCCACCGCGGCGTGAATGCGGTGGGAGAACTCCGCGTATGTGGTGTGGTCGCCCTGCACCAGGATGATGCCGGGGCAAATCTTCTTCATGTCGCTGACGCGCGTGCCGGTTTTTATGCCCAGCGCCTTGGCCTCATAGCTGGCCGCAATGGCCACGGTGGTGTCGCCTATGGTGGGCACCACGGCCAGCGGCTTGTCCCGATACTCAGGATGAATCTGCTGCTCCACCGACGCGAAAAAGCTGTTCAGGTCCACGTGAATGAAGCTGAAACGGTCCGCGTCCGGCGTGGGCCGGTGGTCGCTGGCAAACGGATCGGCGGACATATCTGCGGGTGCCATGGCTGCGATTATTCTACCGCTCTCATTCGTCTTTTGTTCGCCTCAATGTCGATGCAATGTCATGATGTTGTTGCCGCGTTGGATCGCCTTGGAGTAGCCACATAGTATGGGAGGCATGGTCGGTTGCGTGGTGGTGAACTGGAATGGCTGGCGCGACACCGTTGACTGCCTGCGGTCACTGCGAGGCCAGACCCATCAGCAGCTGCATGTCTTCGTCGTCGATAACGGATCGACCGACGAATCGCTGGAACGGATCGGCGCCTTCGTTACAGAAAACAGCAGCGCCGAAAACACTGTTCAGTTCACGTTGATTCCAAATGGCGTGAACGCAGGCTTTGGCAAAGGCAGCAACGTTGGCATCCGTGCGGCGCTGAATGCAGGCTGCGAGTACGTCTGGCTGCTGAACAACGACACGGAATGCCCGCCGGACACACTGGAGAAGCTGCTGCACACAGCGTACGCGCAGCCGGACGCAGGCATGGTGGGTACGGTGCTGCTCTATCACCACGATCCATCGCAGGTGCAGGCGTGGGGTGGCGGCCATATTAATCGCTGGACGGGCACGACGCGCCACTTTGCCGCGCCCACCACGTTCGCCGCAGCGGGTTCTTATCTCACCTTCGCCAGCGTGTTGATACATGCTGAGGTGTTGCGTGAGATCGGTTTGTTGTACGAAGGCGCTTTCATGTACTACGAGGACGCCGACTTCAGCCTGCGCATGGAGCCGACGCGATGGAAGATCGCCATGGCAGCAGACACCGCGATCCTGCACAAAGAGGGCGCAAGTACGGACGGCGTGCGTAATCCATTCATGGAGAAGACCATTGCCGTCTCCGGCTTCAAATTTCTTCGACGCCATTCGCCGTTTTACCCCCTTTCCATGCCCTTATTTCTAGCGATCAAATTGGGAAATCGAGCGCGCCTGGGAGAATGGGCAGCGTTTGGTGCGGTGCTTCGCGCCGTGCCGGAGTACCTGCGGGAGGGGACCTAGAGGTTATCCCCCGGACTCGTGGATAATAGCGTTTATGTCTTCATTTTTACGTCCTGACATTGACTTCGATTCGCTTGTACCAGCCTTCAACGAAGGCCAGCCGTTTCGTCATGTCGTTATCGACAACTTCTTCACCGATGAGGTTGCCAACAAGCTGGCGGAAGAGTTTCCAGCCTTTGATGGACCGGCCTGGTCGGTCTATCACAATCCCATTGAGATCAAGAAAGCACTCAATCATTGGGACCGCTTCCCTAAAGCGACCTACGAGACATTTGCCTATCTGAATTCGGATGAGTTTGTGGGCAAGATGGCAAAGCTGGCGGGTGTGCCGCTCTCTCCCGATCCCGGCCTGCACGGCGGCGGCTGGCACGCCCACGCACAGGGCGGCAAGCTGAACACGCATCTTGATTACTCCATCCACCCCAAGCTGGGCAAAGAGCGCATCCTGAACCTCATCGTCTACATCACTCCGGGCTGGCAGGAGGAGTGGAATGGTGCACTGGGCCTCTGGAAAGACGACAACGGAGCCCCGGGCGAGTTGGTCACGCGCATTCCGAATTTCTTTAATCGCGCGGTCATCTTCGACACCTCTCAGAACTCCTGGCATGGCCTGCCGGACCCCGTGATCTCTCCGACAGAAAAGGTGCGCAACAGCATGGCGATCTACTACCTGTGCGAGCCGCGCAAAGCAGCCAGCGAGCGCGGACGTGCATTGTTTGCTCCGCATGGCGACCAGAAGAATGATCCTGCAGTGCTCGAACTGATTCAGAAGCGCAGCCAGGTCACAACTTCCGGGTCGGTCTATCGCACCGACGAACCCAAGAAGTAAGTCAGCAGCCTCTTGCAATAAGAAAAGGGATCGCTTCGAGCGGTCCCTTTTTCTTTGCCCACATTTTTCTTGGTGCCGCGATATGCTTCTCCTTGCCATGAAACTGAATCGCATGATGTCTGCCCTTACGGGCCTCGCACTGCTTGCCGTTATCACCATCCATGCTACGGCACAGCCCGCTTCTTCAAAGGGCCTTCGCGTCTTTGCTGTGGATGTGGAGGGCGGGCAGGCCACCCTGTTCGTCGTACCCACGGGGCAGTCGCTGCTGGTGGATACCGGCTGGGCAGGCAACAACTACCGCGATGCAGACCGCATTGTGGCTGCGGCGAAGAGCGCGGGCCTTACACGCATTGATACGGTGTTGCTGACGCACTACCACTCAGACCACACCGGCGGCGTGGTGCAGCTGGCAGAGCGCATTCCCATTGGCATGTTCCTGGACCATGGCGCGTACTACGAAAGCGACACGGAGCCGCGCGAGTTTCACGCGGCATACATCAAGCTGCTGGCCACTGGCAAGTACAAGCACGCCGTTATGCACGCGGGTGAGAAGCTGCCCATCGCGGGCTTTGACGCAGTCGCCATCAGCAGCGACGGAGCGGTGATTTCGAAGGTCCCCGGTAACGCTTCCGGCGGCAATCCTTATTGTGCCGCTGCGCCTGACGTGAAAGAGGACACGACGGAGAACGGCCACTCGCTGGGCATAGCCATTCGCTTTGCAGGCATGACGATTGTGGACGCAGGCGACCTGACTGCAGACCGCGAACGCTCCCTGGTGTGCCCGCAGAACAAAATCGGCAAGGTCGATCTGCTCATCGTCTCGCACCACGGTATAGACCTCAGCAGCAGCAAGGTTTTCGTGCAGTCGCTGGCGCCGCGCGTGGCCATTATGGACAACGGCGCGCACAAGGGCGGCAGCACCTCCGTCATCGACAACTTCCGCAATGCAGGTGTCGCTCTCTATCAGTTGCATGAGGCTCCGCCCGCGGGCGTGAAAAACCCTGCAGGCACGGTGCAGGGCGGTCCGGAGCATAATGTGCCGGCAAACTCCATCGCCAACACCGGCACGATGGACGGCAAGCGCATTGACGTCGTGCTGAACCCGGACGGCACCATCGATGTGACCAACCAACGCACCGGCCAGACGCAGAAGCATGCGGGCCCAATCGCCGAGAAGATGCTGGATACACGACGCCTGAAGTTGGCTCCGCCACCGGCTCCCAAACCATAACGGCGTATCCTCAAAGGCAGATGTCCGGCCACCCTTATCCGCATACTGATCGCGAACTGCTGCGCCGCATCCAGCGTGCGGGCGGTCGCGCGGGCTACAAACAACTCATCCGCGAACTGGGCATGGGCGGCGGCCGCGAACGGCGCATGCTTCTGGAGCAGCTGGCACGCATGGCAGCGCGTGGTGCGCTGGTAAAGCTGGACGCAGAGCACTGGGCGCTGCCGGAGACGCATACCGAGCGCGCAAAGAATGACAGCGGACGCAGAGGCTTTGCGCAGGACCTGAGGCATCGCGCGGAGGATCGCCGCGCCACCCGTAGCGACCTGGTGGCAGGCAAGCTCTCGTTGCATCGCGATGGTTTTGGCTTTGTGCGCGCAACAGAAGCAGGCGCCGCCGATGGCGACCTCTTCATTCCACCGCATGAGTTGAACGGCGCCATGCAGGGCGACCAGGTGCTGGTTGAGCCCGCACCGCTATCGCGTGATGGCCGCCGCAGTGGACGCATTGTGCGCGTGCTGACGCGGCGCAACCCCACCATCGTCGGTATCTTTCACGCGGCCGGTGCGCGTGGTGGGCAGACGGATCATCGCAGCGAAGACATTCGTATGCGCGGCAGCTACGTCACTCCGCTGGACGAGCGCATGACGCAGCCGGTGCTGATCGATAACGATGCTGAGCTGCCCACCGCAGCCGTTACGCCGCACCGCACGCTGGGTGCAGAGGCCACCGCGCAGGAGCACACGTGGGACGGCACGCTGGCCGATCTGAACGGCCTTGCCGTCGACGTTGAGATTACGCACTACCCCACGGAGCACACGCCCGCGCGTGGCCGCGTGATTGAAGTGCTGGGCGATCCGCAGGCATTTGGTGTGGATGTCGAGATCGTCATCCGCAAGCATCATCTGCCGCATGTGTTCCCGGCAAATGTGCTGGCAGAGGCGCAGGACGCAGCGGGGCGCAACGTCGCATCGCTCGACGAGGAAGAGATTGCAGCGCGGCGCGACTTCCGTCACGAACCCATCGTCACCATTGACGGCGAGACCGCGAAAGACTTTGACGACGCCGTACTCGTTCGCCTGCACGACGACAACACGTGGGAGCTGCAGGTCCACATTGCCGACGTGGCGGAGTATGTGCCCGAGGGCAGGGACCTTGATCTTGAAGCGCGGTTGCGCGGCAACAGCGTCTACTTCCCGGACCGCGCAATTCCCATGCTGCCGCAGGAACTGTCGAACGGCGAGTGTTCGTTGCGGCCTGACGAAGATCGCATGGTGCTCAGCTGCATTGTGCGCATTGACAGTGATGGCAACGTGCTTGGCTACGAGGTGTGCAATGGGCTCATCCGTTCCGCACGCCGCATGACCTACACCAAGGTGCAGAAGATTCTTGATGGCGATGAAGATCTGCGTGCAGAGTACGCGCCATTCGTCCCAGACTTTAAGCGCATGCTGGACCTTGCAAAGCGGCTGAACGCAAAGCGCGTGCGTCGCGGATCGATTGACTTCGACCTGCCCGAACCTGTCATTGAATTTGATGAACTCGGCGCAATGAAGGGCGTGCGCAAGGCAGAGCGTGCTTGGTCTAACCGCCTCATCGAAGAGTTCATGCTGTGCGCCAACGAGTGCGTTGCGCGTTGGATTGAATCAAGCGGCGTGCCCGGCATGTACCGCATTCACGAGATGCCAGACCCCAAGCGCATCATCGACTTTGAAGATGCTGCGGCGGCCTTTGGCATAACGCTTGGTGTTGGCGCGCTGCCCGTCAAGAAGATCACCATGAAGGCCGACAGGCGCGACCAGCAGCGGCGCTCCTCGCAGGGGCGCGACACGCGCAGGCCGCAACAGCATGAGGTGAGCGAGGCCATTGAGGTAACGCCGCAGATGTACCAGCGGCTCACCGCAAAAATCTCCGGCAGGCCAGAGGAGCGCATCCTCAGCTACCTGATGCTGCGTTCGCTCAAGCAAGCAAAGTACTCCGCGCAAAACGAGGGCCACTTCGCGCTCGCCGCGCCCGCGTACACGCACTTCACCTCGCCCATCCGCCGCTACCC